>DATHHK010000215.1:0-2168 GCA_035317225.1 Candidatus Udaeobacter sp.
GTCGCCGGGAGCGGGTTTGGCCATCAGCTCGGCGGCCCATCTTTCGGCAAACGTCGAGCGGTTAATTTCCTGATGTTTCTTTGTGCCGGTTGTGAGATCGGTCCCACCAGTCGCTCCCTCATAGTGGATGACCTCGCTTAGCGGCTGATACAATACCTTGTAACCGGCGCGGCGAACTTTAAACGATAAATCAGTATCCTCATAGTAGGCAGGCGCGTAGCGCGAGTCGAACCTCCCCACGCTCTGAAACAGTGTTTTGGGAATCATCAACGCGGCCGCCGAGCAGTAATCTACTTCGCGAAGATAATTGTATTCCGGCTTCCCCGGATCATCGAATTTACCAAAGTTCCATCCGGAAGCATCACGCCAGATAATCCCCCCTGCCTCCTGCAGGCGGCCATCTGGATAAACTAGCTTTGAACCTACGATACCGGCTCGTGGTTCTTCTGCGAAGGTATCGACCAAGGCCGTTAACCAGCCTGGCCTTACAAGTGTGTCGTTATTCAAAAAGACGACGTATTTGCCGCGCGCAGCTTCCGCCCCTCGGTTGCACGAGGAGATGAAGCCGCAATTTGTCTCGTTGCGTATATAAACAATTCCTGGCATCCGCGGTACGGCCTCTGCGGTTTCATCCGTCGAGCAATCATCCACAATTATGACTTCAAAGCGCTCGCTTTCGTGATTCTCCTGAAGCGACGCTAGACAAGCTTGCGTGAATCGAAACTGATTGAACACGGGAATGACGATGGAAATTTCGATCTGCCCGCAGATCGGAAACTCAATCGGACGCTTTGGTTCAGGAGGTTCAGCAGGTGCCACTCTCTGCTGAGGGACAGAAAGTCCGTTTGAAATCAATGCCTGAATCTGGTCGTCAATCGTAGTGATTTCCGGATGGGTAGTTTGCCATTTCTGATAGGCGGAGATGATCTTTTCCAAATGGCCATAGCCTAACAACCTCTGAGACTGCGAAGAAGAAAGCTTCGCCTTCAAGGCCGCAATTGGATTTGCAATCTGCCAGCGTGCCGAAGAGCGAAGCTGGGCAGCTGCGTGGGCGGTCTCGTCCAAAAACTGGCAAAGCTTCTCTGTAGCCTTCAGTTGCTGACGCAGACGCTTCCGCATCTCATCTTCTCGTGTTTCGGTCTTTGCCAGACTGAGGCTTTTTTCGCGAAGAAGTTGATTTGTTTCGGTAATGCTAGCGTTCTGGCGAGCCAAGTGCTCGCTGAGCTCCTCAATTTGCGTTTTGTGCCGAGCTTCCGCTTGAGCCAGCAGGTCTTGGAAGAGATGCTCAATCTGAGCAATACTTTCCGGGACGAAGGCATTTAACCGGGTGACAGCCCCCGGAAGCAAATCCGGCTGGTCGGGTTTAGCGGATTGCTGTGCGTTGGCGACGCGCGCTGTCCGTTCTCGTGTTGCCGATGCCTCGGCAATCAAAGCACGATACACGTCGATTATTTCCGGAGCGACGCGCGCATCGATCAGGTGCTCAACCGTGAAATGAGTGTGGCGTCTTCGCTTTTTTACCAACGTCGCGGCGTTTTCTACTGCGGCATCGGGAATACCAATGAAATCCGCAATTCGCCGCAATTCCCTCTCTGCGTCGTCGAAAAACAAATCGTAATGGGTCACCAACCGATCTTGTGCGCTTCCCGCCTGGATCACACGCTGGTTGTAGATTTCCCAAAGACGCAAACCAAACGAATAGGAAGTTCCGTTTCGCTCTTTCATCGAATGGGCGACTTCCAATGGATTGCGCACCATGATGAGCGTTTTCATGCCGGGCAGCAGGTCCTGCCAAAAAGGCAGCGTCAAACTGTTGCGCGGATCCTTCCACCCCCAGAGACCCGCCGAATCGAACTTTTCGACGAGCAGCCGCGCTTTCATGCGCAAAGGTTCTAGTCCGGCATGTGCGAAGTTTTCATCGCGTTTCGGCGGGAGGTCCCAGGCGCCGCCGAGCGCAGTTAACAATTCGTCATTCAGCGCAACGAACCCAAGATGTTCCCAAAAACCATCAGGGTTATCGGTCTGCTCGGGCATCAATTCTTCTTGCGGACCGAGGTATAGGCCACACGCGTGCAATAGCCTGGTGAGCATCGATGTTCCTGAACGGTGCGCTCCGGCAATGCAAATCGCTGTCTGGGTGTCAGCGCTATTTTTCACTCAAAACGCTT
>DATHHK010000216.1:0-2686 GCA_035317225.1 Candidatus Udaeobacter sp.
CGCGCGGCCTCGGTGCCACGATTAATGGTATTTGAGAGACAGCGGTCGCGTGCCTGACGCCGGTTATCGAAGCTGAGCACCACATTGATCACTGGAACACCATAATCGATCGCAATGCGTTGAAGCGCATCAGTCACGGAACGGCTGAGATTTTTCGCGTGGTTTGTTTCTCCACGCATGATTACGCCGCAAGCGATAATCGCATCCACTTTTTTCCTTCGTGCCAACTCGCGCACCACCACAGGAATTTCGAACGATCCCGGCACGCGATGGATCGAAATCGCCGCACCGGGCGCAATCTCATGCAGCTCTTCCGCAGCGTGAGCAACCAGTCCCTGCACGTATTGCGCATTAAATTGGCTCGCGACGATTTGGAATGTGCGTTTGCCCTTCTCAACTCGCGGGCTCCGCGGCGCGTTGGTCGACATTCGTTCAATCCACAGTCGGCAATCCGCAAACCGCAATCATAGCAAATGCCCCAGCTTCGTTTTCTTTGTCTCGAGATATTTTGCGTTGTGCGGATTGGCTTCGCTGCGTATCGGCACCTGCTCCACCATTTCCAGGCCGTAACCTTCGAGTCCGACGACCTTCCTCGGATTGTTGGTGAGAAAACGGAACTGACGCACTCCGAGATCGAAAAGGATTTGCGCGCCGAGCCCGTAATCTCGCAGATCGCTGGGATACCCGAGTCTGGCATTTGCTTCGACTGTGTCGAGTCCTTGCTCCTGCAATTTGTACGCGTGAATTTTTGCCGCGAGCCCGATACCGCGTCCTTCCTGGCGCATATAGACGAGGACACCGCTTCCTTCCTCCTGAATTTGCCGAAGCGCCGCATGCAATTGATTTCCACAGTCGCATCTGCGTGAACTGAACACGTCGCCAGTGAGGCACTGACTGTGCACTCGGACCAGCGTCGGCTTGGTTTTATCTATTTTGCCTTTGACCAGGGCGAGGTGATGCTGGCCGTCGAGCTTCGAGCGATATAGATGCAAGTCGAAATCGCCGTAGTCAGTCGGCATTTTCACAATTTGCTCCAGCTCCACCAGTTTTTCGCGAACGCGCCGATGCGCAATCAAACTTTGGATCGTGCAGATGCGCAGGCCATGCTTCTTGCGGAATTCCATCAACTCAGGCAACCGCGCCATGGTGCCGTCATCGTGCAAAATCTCGCAAAGCACTCCCGCCGGTTGTAGCCCCGCCATCCCCGCCAGATCCACGGCGGCCTCGGTGTGACCGGCCCGTCTCAGCACGCCTCCGTCCTTCGCGCGCAACGGAAATACGTGCCCCGGCTGGCTGAGATCGTCGGGAGACGATTTCGCGTTTGCGATTGCCAGGATGGTTGTCGCCCGGTCATAAGCGCTGATACCCGTGGTTACACCCCGCGCGGCATCCACCGAAACGGTAAAATCGGTCTTATGTTTCTCGCGGTTCTGCGCAACCATGCGCTGCAAGCCGAGTTGCTCCGCGCGCTCGTTTGAAATGGGCGCGCAAATCAAGCCGCGCCCATAGGTAGCCATGAAGTTAATCGCTTCGGGAGTCACTTTTTCGGCGGCCATCACCAGGTCGCCTTCGTTCTCGCGGTCGGCATCGTCCGTTACAATGACAATGCGGCCCTTGGCGATGTCGCTTACCACATCCTCAATAGCGTCGAACTGAAATGTCTGCTCCGTCTTGGCGATCATCGGATTAATACCATTACGTCCCTCGCCGCCTTCGGCAAGCAGGAGTGGCGGAGTCGGGGAATAATGGAGTGCTGAAGAACCAGAGTAGCGGAACGCCAGCGCCTATTATTCTAATGCTCCACCCCCACTGTTTTTCCACTCGTTGCGACAATCAACAGGCGCCTCCGCCGCACGTGTAGGCGGATCGCGATCCCGGCCCGGAGTAGCGATATAAACGGCGGGATTGCGCAACGGACGAAAAAAGAAAATGTTATCGCACTGGATAGCTCATGTTGGACAAGTCAGAAAAGATTTTCGTTGCCGGTCATCGCGGCATGGTCGGTAGTGCGCTCGTTCGCCGCCTCGAATTAGCGAGTCTCTCAAACCTGCTTATTCGCGACAGATCGAAACTCGATCTCAGAGATGAATCTGCAGTGGCGAAGTTTTTTGCCGACGAAAAACCAGCTGTCGTCATTCTCGCGGCGGCAAAAGTCGGCGGCATCAAGGCAAACAACGATTATCCCGTCGAGTTTCTGCTCGAAAATTTGCGGATCCAGAACAACGTCATTCGTTCGGCCTACGAGAACGGCGTACGCAAACTTCTCTTTCTTGGAAGCTCGTGTATTTACCCGAAGCTCGCGCCGCAACCGATCCCGGAAACGGCGTTGCTAAGCGGACCGCTGGAACCAACGAACGAAGCTTACGCGATTGCGAAGATTGCCGGGATCAAGCTTTGCCAGGCGTATGCTCGCGAACATAACGCGAATTTCATTTCAGTTATGCCCACGAACCTTTACGGCCCCAACGACAATTTCGATTTGGAAACATCACATGTCCTGGCGGCGCTCTTGCGCAAAGCGCATGAGGCTAAAACGCGGAAAGATCGAGAACTGATCGTGTGGGGCTCCGGAAAGCCTCGCCGCGAATTCTTGCATGTGGACGATCTTGCATCGGCGTGTGCGTTGCTGTTGGAGCAATATGATTCGCCGGAAATCATTAATGTCGGGTGTGGCGAGGACATCTCG
>DATHHK010000217.1:0-2604 GCA_035317225.1 Candidatus Udaeobacter sp.
CGTTATCGAAACCAAGAAAAAGAAAAATCAACGGCGTCAAAATCCATGCAGAAATTTTACTCTCCAGGTTCGTGCCCTCCACTGAAGCCGGCGATTGAGCCGGAGCAGGTGCAGCCGGCGTCGCGAGGGACGCCGAATTCGGGGGAGTCTTTTCGGGAATTACATATTCCCTGGTATTTTGGTTCGCTCGAAAGTAATCAACGAACTTACTTTGAATGGGAGGTTTGCCGTTGTATCCCGCGGCATATTTCAGGAATAGATTGCGTTCCTCCGGATTCAGTTCGAGCGCCTGATTGACCTTGTCCATGAGCGGGCCGATTTCTTTTTCGATTAACGGCGTCACCGCGTTTGATTTTCCCTCCGGCGATTTTGCCACCAGTTGCCGGTACCTTGCATTCAGTTTGTATTGGAGGCGGACCTTGAACTCGAGTTTCTGCTGTTCGTCCGGAATGTGTTTGCGCAGGGTATTGAAGGCGAAGAACAGGACAAGGCCAATGAGCGCAAAGGAACAAAGAACCTGAAGCTCGTGAGGCAACCATCGAACGCGAAAGCGATCTTTCACCGGACGGAACAAAAAGGCCAATAAGCCACCGACAATGATCGGTAAAATGAGGATCCTTAACTTCCAGACCAGGAATCCTCCGAAGACGACGGCCAGCGTCCCAAGTATGGTATAAAAGACCTTGCGCCGAATCTTGCGCTCTCGCTCTTTCTCTTCGAAGTCCTGACCGTTGCTCATCCCAAGCCGGCCGTGTCGCCAGCAATTTTCATCTGCACCAATTCATTAGTCGAGCGAAGTCGATCACCGATCATCGACGCAAGCGAGCGGTAAATTTGGCAGGCAGTTCGGGGATGCCGATGCCTTAAACCGTTAAGATCGTTTCGATAAAGTGCCAGCGCCCGGGTCGGTTCCAAAGCCCGCGCGTTGGCGGAGCGCGGCGTATCATCCAGTAGCGCCATCTCGCCGAAAAATGCGCCGCTCTCTAAAACCGCCAGGCGCGTCGTGCTGGTCTCACGGTAAATTTCCACTGCCACTTTGCCATTCAAAATTAGAAAGAGCGCCGCTCCCGGTTGTCCTTCGTCAAAGATTGATTCGTCAGTGTCATAGCTGCGTTCAAACATGATGTCGGACACAGTTTTGAGCTGCCGATTGGAGAGCCGGTCGAAGAAAGGCACGGTCTTCAGGAATTGGATGCGATCCAATTCAGGGCTTGAACGTTTCCAGCGTCCAAGCTTTTCCCACAACAATTTATCCGCAGCGAATTTTCGAGCCGACATTGGTATTAATCCGTTGAAGCGACTTCGGCCAGCGGGCTCAATTAGGAACCTCCCGTCGTGATTACGCGATGTTAGTAAGGATCGCTCAGCGATTTCAATCCAAAAGATCGCAGCGAATGTTCTCTATTAAAAGCTCTCGGCTGATGTATTGACGTTCGATCCCGGAGGTTCAATGAGTGAGTCTACTCGAGGATGGATCCTTAAACGTCGGCATGAGGATCGAGGTGACCAGGAGGCACATCCAGGTCTCTCATTTAATTGCACTCTGGCAGACGACCTTCGATTAGGCTGGCTGTGCCCGAGTTGTTAACTCAATGGAGCGGCTGCTCCCAATTGCGCACCGATGCTCGCCCATGGCCGTCTTGTGGCTTTACGGGGGTTTCATTCGCTAACATCGAACTCAACCGTACTCGGCGACTGTCGAGGGTGGCTGGGAATTCGAACGAAAAATTGAGTGCTAAACTCCTCGTCTCCCCTGGATCAGGTTAATAATCAGCACGATGATCGCAATGACGAGCAGGAGATGGATCAAACCGCCCCCAATGTGACCAATGAAGCCAAGGAGCCAGAGTACGACCAGTATGACGATTATAGTCCAAAGCATGGGTAATCCTTTCGTTGAGTTAAATTTCATCGCCTTTTTATCCAGCGCTCACCCATTCGCCAAGCTTTTTCTGCAATTGCATTCAAGGCTGGGGAAACGTGATAGCAAAGGCCGTGCGCGCGACCGGAGCTTACGGTTTGATTGGCCCTTCGGAGCTCACCCACTTTAAATGCTCAGGATAATCCGAAACGCCAAGAGCAAGCCCAGCGTAACCAACCGATGAAGCCAACGGCGCGTGTTCGAGTAATGGCGAGCGCTTGTCATGAACCCTGTCCTTGGCTTATATCTTTCTAAGTACGCGTCTCTGCCGTATGTCCACCGACAAATCTCAACAGCGAGATGGGTTACTTGGTACAGTGCGCGATGCCTTGCGGCGAGCTGAGCGTTACTACGCTCGGACCCGTCGTTGGGATACGCTCTTGCTGATCATCAGCATCATCTGTGGAGCATTGGCCACTGTTCTTGCCGGTGGCACGGTTATCGGAGGCAACCGTGCACTGGAGGCTGTCGGCGGATGGCGAATTCTCTGTTCGATTGTTGCCCTGTTATCGGCATCAGGAACCGTCGCTGGCGCTCTGCACAAAAGCTTTCAGATTACGACTCATCTTTCGAGTGCGGAGCAGTGCGTCGCACAACTTAGGGCACTTGAAGCAGCCATTGCTGCTAGCGATCTACCGACTGACAAGGCATTGGAGACATTCCAGCGTATATCAGAAGAGCAC
>DATHHK010000218.1:0-2656 GCA_035317225.1 Candidatus Udaeobacter sp.
CTGGTTTTCTCAGCGAAGCGAGTTTGTTCACGAGACTGTTCGTGGTCTTTTCTAAAAACATTCCCCATGCACTCAGCACAGCCAGAGTTGGCACGCAGATCAGAAGGAATACCCAGATCGGCACCTCGCGAATGCGGAGTCCAAGCCAGATGACGTAGGGTTGATGAATGAGATAAAAGCCATAGGAATAAAGTCCCACGAGTCCGAAAAGGTTAGCTGGGCCTTTGAATGTCAAAATGATTCCAGCAATGCCGACGATTTCGAGCATGCAACATGTGCCCGTAGCGAAATCGACGAAGATGTATTCATAAAGGCCGTTGTAGAGCTGCAGCGCTGCAGGGTAGAGGATTAGTCCAAGAACGAGTCCAGCGCCGCGAAGTAAAAACCACTCCGCGCGTGCGGTTGACCGCGTGTGCCACATGGCGATCGACATTCCCAGCGCGAACTCGGGCAAGCGACAGACCGCGAAACCACCCAGCACCCACAGGCCATTTAGCTGCCAGACGACAAGTAACAGGTAACGCGCGAAAAATCCGGCCGCACATGCAATTAACAAAAACCACCAAGGACCCAAGCGGCGCGCCATCAGAAAGAGGAGCGGAAAAATCAGATAAAATTGGATCAGCATGGAAAAGTACCACCACGCCGCGTTGAGGTACATGAAATTCATCTGAATATCGATGAAGCGCAGACCGAGCAGGCTCAGAATGATGCGGTCGTCCACTGGTTCCAGCCGCGCAACGAAGGGCGAAAGGAGATAAACCAAATGGGCGACCCAGTACATTGGATAAAGACGCAGGAACCGCGCGCCATACCACGCGCTCCATCCGATTGTACCGGACTCGGCACGGCGCATTGTCGATTGCATCAGCGTCCAACCACTCAGGATGATGAAAACACCGACTGCATGAAACCCAAGTCCTGAGACCTTTAGCCACGCCAGTCTAAGAATGCTTAGCGCGCCCGCGCCGAGGCTGGTCCAATCGGCCGGTGGAAGAACGCCGTGCTGGAAATACGTTGTGAAGAAATGAAAGTAAGCGACGAAAAGAATCGCCAAACCCTTTGAGATATCGATCCAAAGGAGGCGTTTCACTGCATCGGCTTAGCAGGCTGAAGCCGCCTAGGTCAAGGCGTGCTGATCTTGCTCCGACCTGACATGCGAAGAGTTGCGGCTTACTAAATAGCTTGTGAACCGACCACGGTGGCCGATCGAGTGGTGCTTCCGGCGAGTGCGAGGATCACGTCGGCTTTCGCGATGGTGCCGATCGGACGAAGAGATTCAGCACCGACGAAAACCAAATCCCCGTCAGCCACACAGGGGAAAGAGCACGAGCGTGGTCCAAAGGCTCCCGGCATCCACGCCGAACCAGAGAGTGACGGCGACGGCAGTTAGGTTATCTCCTGATCAGAAAACGAGATCGAGTACCCGCCTTTAAAAACAAAACCGTGTCAAACGTGCGGTGCGATCATTAGAAAAATAGTTACTACGTATCGTCGTGGATGAGAGAACTGGATTCCTATTTGAATGACCATCTGGCCGGCTCAGTAGGTGCACTCGAGCTCCTGGATCATTGGATCAAGCTCTGCGATGGCAAGCCGCTGGCGAAGTTTTTCGCCGGACTGAGGGAGGAGATCGAGACGGATCAAAAGACGCTCCAGGAGTTAATGCGCACGCTTGGAACGAAGCAAAGTAGTATTCGACGGGCAGGCGCGTGGGTGGCCGAGAAATTTAGCCGGGCGGGCCTCGCCATCGCGGGTGACGAAAGCGACGGACTGGATCTCGTGCTAGCACTGGAAACAATTGCGATGGGAATTACGGGCAAAAAACTTCTTTGGCGTGCTCTGGCCGCAGCCGATGTACCGAGACCAGGCAATATCGATTTTGTGGAATTGGAACAACGCGCTGAGGAACAAATCGCACGAGTCGAACTTGAGCGTATGCGCGCCGCGCGCGAAGCGTTTTCAGGCAATCGCGCAAAGGCGGAAGGCGCTAAGTGACCAGTCACAAAAATCGCCGTTAAACGATAGCGGCCGGGAAATTCTGAACGTCGTCGTCGAAATTCCAAAAAAGAGCGGCCACAAAGATGAGTACGACCTGATCTAGATGCGTTCTGCTTCAATCGCAACGGTCGTTAACTATTCGCGTTTGATTCCAATGACCTTCCAGAGCTTGTACGGCTCGGTCCGCGTGGACTTCCCGTTATTGAACCGCGGCATGTTTTCGATCTGCGACGCGGTCACGTACATTTCGCCGTTCGGCCCCCAGCTTAATGTGTCTGGCCAGAGCAGACGTTTGTCCGCGACGATTTGCTCGACGCGCTTGTTCGCGGGGTCCCAACGCACGATCGCGCTGTTTTCAAGATCCGTAAGATAAACGCTGCCATTCAGCCCTTCGAGCATCCCATCAGGCGCCGGCGTCTGCCCGACGTTTTCTACCTTCGATTCCAACGCCCGTTTCCCGAGTCTCTCGTCTCTGAGGAAGGTCGTTTTGATCCGGTAAAGGGTATGACCAGTGAGCGCGTGATAATAAAGATAGCCGTTCTTTGCATCCAGCGCGATGCCATCGGATGCGATCTGGGGCGGCGTTTTCTTTT
This sequence comes from Candidatus Udaeobacter sp., assembly GCA_035317225.1. Taxonomy (GTDB): domain Bacteria; phylum Verrucomicrobiota; class Verrucomicrobiia; order Chthoniobacterales; family UBA10450; genus Udaeobacter. The sequence goes on from DATHHK010000218.1 coordinate 2,595, forward strand.
GCTGGTCGATTAACGCTTTGCCGTCCACGACGAGCTTGATGTCCTTTTCGGGTTGAGTCGAT
>DATHHK010000219.1:0-17990 GCA_035317225.1 Candidatus Udaeobacter sp.
AAGCACAATAGTTACGCTGTACATTGAAAAAACAACGCCGTCTGAGCCGTTGGCTGCAGCGCCTGGTTAGGTGGCGTTTCGTGGTTCACCACGATGTCCTCGCACCTCGTAACAAAGCTCCACCGTGCCGCTCTTATAGGCATTGACCTCCGCCAGATGCAGGGCGACGTCTCTGTCGAGCTTCTCGAAGAACGGTATCCCATCGCCAATCAAGATCGGCAGGATCGAATAACGAACTTCGTCGGCGAGCCCGAAACGAAGGCATGCGCCGGAAACTACACCGCCTGCAACAAACCAGATGGTACGGAACGTGCGCCGCAGTGCCCATTTAAGAACTGCGCAAGATCGCCTGAGTAGAACTCGACGGTATCCCGGGTTCGCGGCAGTTCGCGACTAGTGAGGACGAAGGTGGGTTTGTGGTCGTACGACTCATAGGTTCTGGATCAAATCCAGGTTGGTGTGGCAAACACGCTGGACTTGCGTCGCAATCGGGCCGTTGGCTTCATCAACTGGTTAGATGCCGGATTCGGCGATCTTCCTGGTCCTGCTCCCGAAAGAGCGCGCGTCCGATCAGGCTAAGGTTTGCGGCACCACGCCCCGATAGATGCAAACCAGCACGCAACAGTCTTTGATTCTGCAACCTCGGCTTGCAGCCTGTGCACCAGGGTGTCAACGCTGCCCAACGACTCGATGGGCAGATGCAACTGCTCCATCTTCGGTCGCAAACTGCACAGGGTATCGTAATACCATTGTGCCAGGTAGGGTTCCTTCCCAAACCACAGTTCCATTCGCATAGCAGGCTCGGGCAATCCAGCCTCTACGAAGGTGTGGTATAGCTCCGTTCCCATTTCGTGATTGGCAGAGGTGCGCATTGTCTTGTCAATGAGCGAGGCCGTTGCGAACCAAAGAGGTAGCTTCGCCAAATGCGCAAGGACCGGGACCCAATATGGTTCCTGAAAAACTAATACTCCTCCCGGCCGCACCAATCGTGAAATTGCGCGCAACACTGCAACCGGATCGGGAAGGTACATTAGAATAAAACGGCCCACTGCCGCATCAAAGGGCTTTCCGTCCGGGATTTCACCTACATCCGACTCGTTGAAGCTTACGTTGTCAAAGCCGGCCTCGGTCACGCGAGCACGGGCCTTGGCAATAGACTTCGGGTCCCGCTCGATGGCTACAATCTTGCCCGAAGGGCCTACGAGCCGGGCTACTAGCATGGCCACGTCTCCTACCCCCGACCCGATATCCAGAACGCGTTGCCCGGGTCCAATGCCCGCCTCACGAAGAAACCTTTCGGTCGTTAGAGCGACATGCGCAGCTTGCCGGATCAGGCGCTCGTGCTCGGCGTCGGTGTTGCCCAACGGGTAATCAGTGGAGGGACGGATCGTTGTCATCGTGGCGGAGGGATGTTACCAGCTTCGATTTCATTTCGCCATCCGGCGAACGAGAACACATGAGACTGTCCGAGACTAGACGCAAATTTGAAAATGCAATGGAAGTAATAGCAGGCTTCGCCACTCTTCGAAATCGCCGCACGCTTCTGCATAGCGATCACATTGCGAGCTTCGGTGCATCCCCGGCCACCGATTTTTGAAGGCGCTTCCCAACAGGGCCGTTGCAACACAGCCCAACCCCAACCGGTTATTGCTCAATTAATCGGCGAGGGTGAAGGCGCCAGCGGTGACACCACGTAGATCTGATCGAGCACCTTTAACATGAGTGCATTGGCCGTCACCTTTCCGTCGAGCGATACGGTCAGATTGGTCCAGACCACGAGCGTCATTTTGCTGGCGGGGTCGTAACCCATGAATGAGTTGAAGCCGGGCATCTCGCCGCCATGAAAATAAAGCGCGTTCGCTCCCCAGTGCAGCTGGGTGATGCCGTACCCGTACTTTAGGCCGTCGGGCTTGCTCGGATCTTCGAGTTGCACGCCGTCGAGCCACTTGCGCTGATAGTCAGCGTTGAACACCTTGCCGCCGACCAGTGCCTGAATCCAGGTGGCGAGATTGTCGGCGGTCGAGATGACGCCCCCGGCCGCCGAGGCATAGGAAGGATTCTGGCCCGTGCAATCGTCGGGCTTGATGGTTCCAGCCCGGGCCGCGGCCTGGATGTCGGGTGGGTACGGCTTGTCCACTAGGTTACTGAAGGAGCAGCCGCCGTACAAGTAGCCGTGTGCGTAGGGATCGGGAAGGGTGTTCGAGCTGATGGCGGGGAGCAGGGTGTCCTTCAGTCCCAGCGGTCCAAACAAACGGTCCTGAAAACAACTAGCCAGCGGCTTCCCGTCGATCTTTTCCGCAATGAGACCCAGCAGCGCGTAGTTGGCGTTGGAGTAGTGGAAGTCCGTACCGGGTGGGAAGTAGGGCGGGTGTTTGAACGCGATCTCCAGCACTTCGGCTGGGGACCAGACCTTCGTCGGGTCACGCTCGAGGATCGCCCAAAACTCGGGGTCGTCGTCGTAGCTGTAAAGGCCGCTGCGCATCTTCAGCAGCTCGGTGATGGTGATCTTGTCGCCGTTGGGCACGCCCGGGACATACTTCGAGACTTGGTCGTCGAGATTCAGCTTGCCTTCCTGGGCCAGTTGCACGATTACAGCCGCCGTCATCGTCTTCGTATTGGAGGCGATCCGGAAGTGGGTGTCGGCGCGGGGTGGACTTGTAGCGCCTAGTAACGTGGTGCCATAGGTGACCGCGAACTCACCTTGGGGTGTGCGCAAGAGAACCACGGCGCCAGGGATCAGGAGTTCCTTGGCGGTCGTGTCCACCATGGTCTGCAGCGCAGCCTCGTCGATTGGCTTGAGCGCCGACGGGCCACTCGTGGAACCAGGCCGCGAGCATGAAGCGCTGATGCAGACGAGCACGGCAGCTACACAATTCGCTCGCCATCTCTGAATGTCGCGCATCATCTAACGAGAGTAGACGAACATTCGTAATCAAATGCGAATATTTTTTCGTCTAATTCGGTTGCGACCAAGCCGCCGACGGCAGCGCGCTCTAACCACGGCGAGTAGGCTGCGGTCGCCCCCCCCAATCACACGTCGTAATACATCGCGAACTCGTACGGGTGAGGTCGCAGGCGCAGTGCGTCGTATTCTTTTTGTTTCATGTCGATCCAGTTGGCGATGAAGTCTTCGTTGAAGACGTCGCCGCGCAACAGGAAGGAATGATCCGCCTGGAGCGCTTCGATCGCGCCGCGAAGTGAATCGGGGACGCTGGCGACCTGGGCTAATTCTTCTGGCGGCAGTTCGTAGAGATTTTTGTCGAGCGGATCACCGGGATCCATGCGGTTCTGAATTCCATCGAGACCCGCGAGAAGCATCGCCGAGAAGGCGAGATATGGATTTGCAGCGGCGTCCGGCGTGCGGAATTCGATGCGCTTCGCTTTCGGACTAGGTGAATAGGTCGGAATTCGAATCGCTGCGGAACGATTGCGCGCGGAATAGGCGAGATTAACTGGCGCTTCGAATCCAGGGACAAGCCTCTTGTAGCTGTTGGTAGTTGGATTCGTCAGGCAGGTGAGCGCAGGCGCGTGTTTCAAAATTCCGCCGATGAAAAACAACGCCAGCTCAGACAACCCGGCGTATCCGTTGCCAGCAAAGAGCGGTTTGTCATCTTTCCAAAGCGACATGTGAGTGTGCATGCCCGACCCGTTATCAGCGAAAATCGGCTTCGGCATGAACGTCACCGTTTTGTTGTGCCGTTTGGCGACGTTACGCAGGATGTATTTGTAATACTGCATGTTGTCGCCCATGCGTTTGAGGGGTGCGAACCTGATGTCGATCTCGGCCTGGCCGGCGGTTGCGACTTCGTGATGCTGCCGCTCGATCGCCACGCCTGCTTTCTCCAGTTCCAGACACATTTCGTTGCGTATGTCTTGGAGCGAATCCATCGGCGAGACCGGGAAATAACCTTCCTTCGCTCGAATCTTGTAACCGAGGTTTGGAAATTCCTCGCGCGCACTGTTCCAATGTCCCTCGGCGCTATCGACGAGGTATGACGATGCGTTGCTGCTGTTCGCAAAGCGCACATCGTCGAAAATAAAAAATTCTGCTTCCGGTCCAATGAACGCGGTGTCCGCGATACCGGTCGATTTAAGATAAGCCTCCGCTTTTTCGGCAACACCGCGTGGGTCGCGATCGTACGGCTGGCGAGTGATCGGATCGACGATGGTGCAAATCAAGCTTAGCGTCGGTTCGGCGTTGAAAACATCGATCCACGCGGTCGTCGCGTCCGGGATGACGAGCATGTCTGAGGCATTGATCACACGCCAGCCACGGATGCTCGATCCGTCGAACCCGAGGCCATCGGCGAATATCTCCTCATTGTATTCGGTGAGCGTAGTCGTGAAATGCTGCCAGGTGCCGAGCAAATCCGTGAACTTGAAATCGATCAATTTCACGTTGCCGTCTTTGATCACTTTGCTGACGTCGGATGGAGTTTTATCTTTGGCCATATATTAGGAGTTTATAGTTGGTAGTTGAGAGTTTATGGGGAATCACGTTGTGCGGAACCGGCCGCTGACGTTCCACAGCCACAAGCCGAGCAAGAATCTTGCGGCGGGTTGAAAGTAACGGCCTACCCAATCGAATCCCATGCCCAGAGCCTCATTTCCAACGATAGCGCCGACCAGGTTAGGAAGGTTAAGTATACCCCAAAGCAAGAACAGCAACCCGACACCTTGATCGATTCCGGTTTTCAACAGCAGGGCCAATCCATAAGAAAAAAGGCCAACGGTGAACGCCGCGAAAAAAAGGAAGAAAAGGGTGTCGTTGACACCTGCGAAAGTATCGAGTGCATCGCGGAAAGTCTGCCTTCGCACGTCATCACTGCTGGTCTCGTAGCCGCCACGCCAGGCGCGATTCACTGCAAAAATCGACAGTGACGTTCGCAAAATCTCGACAAAAGCGAACATGACATAACAGGCAAAGCCGAATATGGCGATCAGCCGTGCCTTGCCGTTCAGCAAACAGGGGATTGCCGCCATCGAAATTACCACAAGCACACAATGAATCAGCACAATCCACAATCGACCGATATAAATGGAGTTGTGCCGCAGTTGTACTCGTAGTTCAAAGGTCGTCGCGCTGCTCCAGAGATCCGGGAGCCAATGAACCGCCATGGTCGTGAGCGCCGTTACGATCGCGCAGATACTTGCGACCTTGATGAAGGCAGGCGACACCCGCTCCGGCAGAATGTCGGAGGTTGTGCCAGGCACCATCAGACCGCTTTTTCCCCGATTTCTTCAGTGCGAATGCGCACAGCGTGTTCTACTGGCAAAACGAACACTTTTCCATCTCCGATTTTTCCGGTCTTGGCTGCGGCCACCACCACGGTCACGGCCTTCTCTACCATGTCGTCCGCCATCACCACTTCCACTTTCACTTTGGGCAGGAAATCGACCGTATATTCGCTGCCGCGATAGATTTCAGTATGTCCCTTTTGCCGACCGAAACCCTTGACTTCCGTGACAGTCATCCCTTCGATCCCGAGCTCGGCCAGCGCCTCTTTGACCTCCTCGAGCTTGAACGGTTTGATGATGGCTTCCAGTTTTTTCATCTCAAAGTAGACTCGGCATTGCAGGGTTGCTTGCAATCGAAAGCTAAACGCAGCACGCGCTCTCTTAGCAATGCCGCGATGCGAATGCAAGCACGGTTTTTTGACCACGTAATTCGGGAACCGTGAATAGTGAATTTCAAAAAACGATTTAACGATTTAACGATTTACGATTCCCGGACCCTTGCCGCATCTGACCGCGTATTTATAGTGACCGTACATGTCTCGCGACTCTTTCGTTCATCTGCATCTGCACACTGAATATTCGCTGCTGGATGGCGCCATCCGGATGAAAGAGCTGATGAAAAAGGCGGCTGAATTCAAAATGCCGGCCGTCGCGATTACAGATCACGGTAATTTGTTCGGGGCGATTGAGTTTTATCAGGAAGGGCAGCGCGCCGGAGTGAAACCGATCATCGGTTGCGAAGCCTATATCGCCCCTGGATCACATAAAGACCGTCCGGGATCGCGGCGCGATGCGGCCTATCATTTCACTCTGTTGGCGGAAAACGAGGCTGGTTACCGAAATCTCGTGAAGTTGATCACCGCTGCGCACCTCGAAGGTTTCCACTACGCGCCGAGGATCGACAAGGAACTGCTCGCCGCGCACTCGGAAGGATTGATTGGGCTGAGCGGCTGTCTCGCGGGTGAAATCAACAGCGCCATTCAGGCAAACAACATCGAGAAAGCGAAACAAAGCGCAGCCGAATATCGGGACATTCTCGGCGCAGAAAATTTTTTTATCGAATTGCACGATCACGGAATGGAAGAACAGCGCAAATGCATGACAGCTTTGCCGCAAATTGCTCGGGACATTGGCGTCGGATTGGTGGCGGCCAACGATGTTCATTTCCTGCGCCGGAGCGATCATCAGGCGCACGATGTGATGCTTTGCATCGGCACTGGCAAAATGGTGCAGGACGAAAACCGGATGCGTTATGTGCCGGAGCTGTATTTCAAATCCCCGGCCGAGATGTGCGAGCTGTTCCGCGATTTTCCCGGAGCGATTGCGAACACGCTTCAGATTGGCCAACGCTGTCAGCTCGATCTCGAATTTGGGCACTCCAAATATCCGGAGTATCCGGCCCCGACAGGAAAAACGCGCGAAAAATATTTGCGCGATCTTTGTTACAAGGGTTTACAGCGGCGCTACGGCGAACGCGCGGAGAGCGATCCAGAGTTGATCCGACGGCTCGATTATGAATTAGGGGTTTTCGAAAAAACCGGCTTCGTCAGCTATCTGCTCATTGTTTGGGATTTCATTCATTTCGCCAAACAGAAAGGCATCCCCGTAGGACCTGGACGTGGGTCTGCTGCCGGTTCGATGGTGACTTACGTTCTCGAAATCACTGATATCGATCCCCTCCAGTTCGGATTGCTTTTCGAGCGGTTCTTGAATCCGGACCGGGTTTCGCCGCCGGATATTGACGTTGATTTTTGCGAAGCGCGTCGTGGAGAAGTCCTCGAGTACGTGCGGCAGAAATATGGTGAACGCCGCGTCGCGCAGATCATCACGTTTGGCAAACTGAAGGCGAAGAGCGTGGTCCGGGACGTGGGCCGCGTGATGGGGTGGAGTTATCGCGATGCAGATCGCGTCGCAAAGATGATCCCAAACGAACTGAACATCACGCTCGATTCGGCCGTGGAAAAAAATCCGGAGCTGAAACGGGCGGTGGCCAACGAGGCGCCGACCCGGCAGCTTTTTGATTACGCGAAAATCCTCGAAGGCTTGTCGCGCAACGCGGGCGTGCACGCCGCGGGGGTAGTGATCGCGGACCGCGACTTGTCGGACTACATCCCGCTTTGCCGCGACGTCAAAGGCAACGACGTCATCAGCCAGTACGCGATGGGACCGCTCAATGATCTGGGCCTCCTAAAAATGGATTTCCTTGGGTTGAAAACGCTGACAGTGATTGAGGATACACTGGCCCTGATTCACCAGCGGGAACAAAACTTCTCGCTGAAGGACATTCCACTCAACGACTCAGCGGCGTTTGCCCTCTATAACCGCGGCGAAACGATCGGTCTTTTCCAGATGGAATCCGGAGGAATGACCAGTCTGTCGAAGCAGTTCGACGTCAAGAAGCTCGACGACATTATCGCGTTGATAGCCCTTTACCGTCCCGGCCCCATGGAACTCATCCCCGAGTACGTGAAAGCGAAAAAGGGAATCACGCCGATAAAATATCTGCATCCGCTGCTCGAAAGTATCTGCGCCGATACGTACGGCGTGATGATTTACCAGGAACAGGTAATGGCTGCGGCGAGCAAACTTGGCGGTTATTCACTCGCACAAGCCGATCTTCTTCGGCGCGCCATGGGCAAGAAAGACAAGGAGAAGATGGCGAAAGAGAGGAGAAATTTCATCGAAGGCTGCGCCCGCACAAATAAGATTCCGGAGAAAAAAGCCAACGCCATTTTCGATTTGCTGGAAAAATTCGCGGGTTACGGCTTTAACAAAAGCCACAGTGCCGCCTACGGCGTGATTAGTTATCAAACCGCGTATCTGAAGGCGCATTATCCGGTGGAATTCATGGCGGGTTTGTTGAGCAACGAAATCAATAACACGGAGAAAATTTCTGTTTTCGTGGGCGAATGCAAAAGGATGGGCATTTCTATCCTGCCGCCGGACATCAACAAGAGCGGCTTGAAGTTTACTCCGGAAACTGTTGCCGCGGGCAGTGACCGGCGAGCTCAAGGGGATGGCGCTCAAAGGGCGGCGCTACAACAAAACGCCATTCGTTACGGGCTTGCCGCTATCAAACACGTTGGCGAGGCCGCCATGGAAACGGCAATTCGTGAACGCGAACAGCGAGGCGATTTCACTTCACTGGAGGATTTGTGCACGCGACTGGACTCACGCGTTGCCAACCGCAAAATGCTTGAAAGCCTTATCAAGGCCGGCGCATTTGATTTCCTGGGGCGCGACCGTTCCGAACTTTTTAGCTGTATCGATGACGCCGTCATGGCATCTGCTGCAGCCCAGCGCGACCGGTTGGCAGGTCAAGTTTCACTCTTTGACGAAGCAACTGCTCCCACCGGATCGAGAAAGAGGCAGGCCACTCCGTGGAGCGAGCACGAAAAACTTTCTTTTGAGAAAGAGCTGCTCGGTTTTTATGTTAGCGGCCATCCACTCGATGCGTATACGGACATTTTCGCGGCGAAAAACTATCGATCGATTGCTTCATTGGGCGGGTTGGATGATCGCGCGCCGTTCAAGATTGCCGGTGCGATTGTGGAGGTTGAGAAAAAGTTCACAAGAAAAGAGGGCAAGCCATTCGCAGTGGTTTGGATCGAGGACCGGGCGGATATGCTCGAAGTAGTGGTATGGAATGAAGTTTATCTGAAAGCCGCAGCGGCCTTAGTGGCGGGGCGTGTTATCGAAATTAGAGGGACGCTGGACAAGCGCGACGAGATTCCTCGCGCCGTGGCGCAGGAAATCAGGACGCTTTCGCCTCGAAAGCCCAATGGGGCTGAAGGATCGACAGACAAGGAATCGGCAGTGCTCCTGCAATTCTCTCCCGCTACAACGGGGGATGAATTACGCGAGGTGCGCAGGATCCTTGCCAGTTCACCGGGCCGGCGGCCAGTTCGATTGCTGTTCGATCGTGAAAGCGGCAACGCGCTGCGTCTGGACGCGGGCACGGAGTTTAGTGTGAATCTCACACGCGATCTCGAAGAAAAACTTTCGCGCTGGCTGGTTCCCGCGGAACCGTAGCAGTGTCATGCTGAGCGAAGTAAAGCCACCTAACCCAGGAAAATTAGATCACGCTCAGACTGAGAGTTCTTCAGTTTGTCTGTGCCGGGTCTCATCCGCCTCAGGCGGATTCGGGATGACGCAAGGAAAACTCTGGGGGAGAATTAGAAATGCGAGGCCTGCGCTCGTCAATGGCGTTCCGTTGTTCGTTTCCTTGGGCGAGGCGTTGGGGTGGGATGCAGTTCCGGGCGCGGAAGCATTCCCAGCACCAATGCCGCTGAATCTGGCTGAGTTCCCGAGAAACAGAGCGGAAATTCCCGGGTGAGGCCATCCGAATCGGGAACGTCAGAGGACTGGGCGGGGGTACGCTCTTTTAAACGGACCGTCCAATTTGGTTGAAAGAGCGCTCCGGAGACCTGCAACTCTGCGACAGCGGGCGCGAGAGTAAATGGCGCTGACGCAAACTCGATTTTGCTCATGCAATTGATTTGGCGGGGCGTTAGATCGAAAATCGGCATCGCTCCATATACTTTGATCGTTACATTGTTCGTAGCCTGAAAATCGATCTCTCCACGAAGTGAAAGATCCGTATCCTTCGTCGCGACGTTGAGAAACTCTATCGACGCGCGATTTCCTCCAAAAGCAATGCGGCCGCTTGCTTCAGTGAGATTGACGAGACCTACTACGTCGCCGGATAGCTTTCCGTTCAGCAACTGGATGTCGCCATCGATGTGGGGATGTTCCAACGTTTCGGAAAGCGAAACGTTTCCGCTCAGAATGCCATCGCGGAAAATTTGTGGGTGAAACAACTGAGGCGCTTTTGCGAGGAAGATTGATGGAAAATTCAGTGTGACAGTCAGCGGAGATAATCGAAAAGCGTTCCAATCCGTCCCGATTCCCAAAGCAAAATTGGTTGTAAAACTCACCGGGCTGGAATCGGGCATATGGATTACACCGCGTACGTCCCACTTGCTGGAATCGATGGTTGCCTGAACGTCAGCCGGAACTGAGTTTGCTTTTTCACCTACTGCGTGGGGAATCGACAGATAATCGACCAGGTTATTCAGTCGGACTTCGATCGTACCCGAATAGTTGTGTTCGTGCGTCAGATCGATTTTGCCCTGTCCGCTGAGGGAATCGTTTTTGCGTGTCATCGCCAGTTGTTCGATCTCCATGTCGGTCGCTTTCAAATTCAATTTCGCACTCAGGTTGTCGATGCCGATCTTAAAGAGTGTGAGCGATGCGCCCTCGACCATGAGATGGCCGCCAAATTTGCGGTCGCGGGTGTCCATCGCTCCATCAATCGTGATTTTGCCGGCAAAATCACCGGCGTTTGCACCAAATAGAGTCGCAAAATCGCCCAGCTGATCGATCGATGCGGAAATCGTGCCGCGAAAATCCGGACTGAGCCAGCCGGACGCGCTTGTGGGAAATGCAGCTTCACCATTTAAAGTGAACTGGTTTGCTTGTTGTTTGATATAGAGCTGCTGCAGTTGAATTCGGCGGTTGTAGAGCGCTGCGCCGAGCATGATCGCCTCTGCCGTGCGATTGCGCCAGGTAAGCCCGGTCAGTTCGCTCCAGAGCGACGCGGTTACCCGGTCTGGTTCGGCAAGGTTTCCGCGAAAAGTGAAGTTACCTGCGTGGAGCAAGCCGCTAACGCGATCGGCGAATCCGAATGCTTCCGAAGTTTGCTCGAGAGAAATATCGGTGGCACCCCCGGCAATTTTCCAGTTGGAATGTTGAGAGCGCCATTCATGCGACATGTTTCCGCGAATTTTTCCGCCGAACGCGTCGACATCGAACTGCAAACCCACGCGTTGGTTTCCCAGGCGCGACAAGTCCGCCGTAGCGGACTGCAGATCCAGACCGTGCGTTAAAGTGATTCCGGCGATTGTCAGATGATCAGCTTCCCAATGCGTTGCACCATGTAATTGCGAAAACGTCTGGTGAAACCACGGTGACGCGATCATCACTTCGGCAGCAGTAAAACGACCTGCTTCGGTCTGATTCGCCGATAGAAATCCGTTTCGCAGGAAAACAAGTGTCGGCCCGTTTTCAATCCGCAGCTCCGAGTCGGTGATAGTGAGATTCTCCGGAAGCATTCGGTGCAATGTTGCCCAGCCACGGTGGGTTATTGCTCGCACGGTTGGATTAGTCCGACGAAGTTCCCCACGCAATTCCCGGATCGACAGATTTCGAATGGAACGACCTCGTCGGTGGAGAAGGATATGTTTGAAATCCAAATCGAAGAGCGCGTCTGTGATTGTAAGATCGACGCGGAGCGCGTCATCGTGCGCGGTTGTCAGCCGAAGTTGGCGGATCACAACGGGACGCAGAAACGGTGCATCGATCTTGTCGATGTTAACAGTGAATCCCTCCTGTCGCGCTCTCCACCAAATCCACCAACGAACACCGTGGGAAACGGCAAACGGCGTAAACCAGACCGCCAGCAACGCTGCGAGTAGAAGCAACACACCAGCAAGTAGAAACCGATTTTTTAGGGGCATTTAAATTGCGGTAGGAATGACAAAGCACTCGCCCTCTCTCGAGGCGACGGCATGCCAAGCGAATGAGAATGGCTGCGCCGCGTTAAATCGTAGAACAGTTGCACTGTAAGTCCGATGTAACGATGTAATGAATCGCGAATCACGCGGCTTTTGTCGTCATTCGAGCTTCGACACTCCTTCGTCATTGTTTATTCATGGGCTTCATTTGCGGTGGCACCTTTGAAAATCAAATGCACTGGTTGGGGGGCGTGCACGCGTTGCTCGATCTGCTGCCGCAATGCGCTCTCGGCTTCTGCGGGCAATTCGCTTTCTCCTGCTTTTTCCCGTGCAAGCTGAGGCAGGACCGTTAATTCGCTTTGCAAATCCTGTCCTGAAATGCGGTTCCACAATCCATTTTCAAATGTCAGGACGTCGACCTGATCCTGCTCGACACCAAGGATTCGGGCGTGCGGCAGCTGGACGATGATTTCATTCGGGCGGATATCGATCGACAGGTTGTGCTGTAGATCGAAACCGGCTTTGGCGGTGAATGTGCCATGCAGCTTTACTCGTTTCGAACTGCCCACCCAGGTATGCAGGAATTCGTGTTCGACTTCGATGCGCCGTGACAAAACTGCCAGTTCGCTGACGGGCGTCGTCTGCTCCACGTAGACACGGTTATTAATCGTGATGCGCGGCTGCAAATGCGCGATGTCGATAAAAGCGTCGCGCAAATCCTTACCCAGGTTCTCGAGCTGGACTGTGCTTTGCTGCGCCGTGCGGGCTGGCCAGGTCTCAATGCGCCAAAAAATAATTACGATGACTGCAGCTATGCTCAGCGCGATCAAAGTGAATGCGAGCGGCCAGGAGATGCGTCCTGATCTTGAGACAGAATGACAAAGCACGAATGACGAATGCCGAATTAATGACGAATGACAAATGGCGAATCAGTGGCCGGCTTTATCCGGTTATTCTTCCTCTGTCATCTTTTCGCCATCATTGGATTTCACCCTAAAAAATTACCGCCCCCCACACCCGATAGGCGTGAAGGGCGGCTGTTCCCCCCAGAACAATCTTGAAAAACTTCGAGGCTACTAAACGAGCTTCCAGTAGATCGCAACAAATTTTATCTGAAAAATTTGTAAGGACTCCAGGACATTAAAATGGCGAACGAAAGTGAATCATGAACCACCCGCCCTCGTCCAGCTAGGGCGTGGCAGGCGAATGTTGAATGACGAAGGAAATCCGAATGACGAAATTCGGAAAGAACCGAGCCGTTTTCCCTTTCGTCATTTTCCAAAGACGTGTCTTGTTTCGCCGCGCCGCGACATTGTCGCCGACCCGAGCTTGCGGAAGCGCATGTCGCAGTTTCTAGTTTTCACATGGGTGATTTTGACGATGAGCCATCCTCGCGAAGCCTTGCTGGTTCGTTGCTGGTCGCTCATCCGAGTATGCTCGATCCGAATTTCCGGCGAACCGTGCTTTTTATTTCCGAGCATGATCCAGGCGAGGGCGCTCTCGGCGTCATCATTAATCGGCCGCTGGACAGACAGGTAGCGGATCTGGTGACCGAGACACCGCCAGCGGACCTTGCTGAAGTGCCCGTCTTTCTCGGCGGACCTGTCGGGAAGAATCAACTAATGTTTGCGGCGTTCGAATGGCACCAGAGAGGAGGGCTCAAACTCAACCACAAGGTCGGTTTAAAAGAAACGAGCGACGCAGTAGACCAAACGAAAATCATTACAGTTTGCGCATTCGTCGGCTACGCTGGTTGGGGAGCGGGACAACTTGAAAGCGAGATGGAGCAGAAAGCGTGGCTTCGTCAAAAGGCCAATCCCTCGGTGCTTAAACTCGAGCGGCTTCCGAACCTGTGGTTCGACATCATGCGCAGCCTGGGACCATGGTATAAAATGCTGGCTGCGGCGCCAGACGACCCGTCGTTGAACTGATGAAGGGTGAGAGATGAGATGTGAGAAGTAATTTGGCTTGATTCCTTCTTCCCACTAATCACTAATCACTTTCTCGCTTTTCACATGATCATTGGTATTCCGAAAGAAATTAAAGAGCAGGAGCAACGCGTCGCCCTGCTGCCGTCGGCTGCGAGTCAGCTCACCCGGCGCGGTCATTCAGTCGTTGTACAAAAGAACGCCGGCATTGGCTCGGGTTATCCGGACGACGATTACGTCAAAGCCGGCGCTGAGATTGTCGAGCAAGCGAAAGAGGTTTTCGCGCGGGCCGACATGGTCGTGAAAGTGAAAGAGCCCCTTGACGCGGAGTTTCCATTGTTGCGCAAAGGTCAAATCCTCTTCACGTATCTGCATCTGGCTGCGAGCAAATCTCTCACGGAGGCGTTGCTGAAATCGGGGGTGACTGCAATAGCGTATGAGACAATTCAGGTGGACCATCGTTTGCCATTGCTCGAGCCGATGAGCGAAATCGCAGGTCGTATGTCGGTGGTGATGGGCGCGAACTTTCTCGCCAAATACAATGGTGGAAGCGGAGTGTTGCTTGGCGGTGTGCCCGGAGTGTTGCCCGGACGTGTGGTTGTTGTGGGCGGAGGCACCTCGGGTGTCAATGCGGCCCGAATGGCTGCCGGTCTTGGCGCAGACGTAACGATACTTGATGTGGACCTCGAGCGTTTGCGCTATCTCGATCTTTCGATAATAAACGCAAACACTCTCTATTCGAGCGAGGCGAACTTGCTCGAGCTGATGCCAGAGTGCGATTTGCTGATCGGGGCTGTGCTTTTGCCGGGCGCAAAAGCGCCGAAATTAATCACGCGCCAGATGCTGCGAAGAATGAAGCCAGGCAGCGTGCTCGTGGATATTTCAATTGATCAAGGCGGTTGCGTGGAAACCTCGCGACCCACTACACACCTTGATCCAGTTTACGTTGAGGAAGGTGTGACGCATTATTGCGTGGCAAACATGCCCGCGGCGTACGCGCGCACGGCCACTCAGGCGCTTACAAACGTCACGTTTCGTTATCTCGAATTGCTTGCCGATCACGGTCTGCAAGGCGCGTGTAAAAAACAACCGGCTCTCATTGGTGGTATTAACACCCGCGACGGCCGGCTTACTTGTAAGGCGGTAGCGGAGGCGCATGGCCTCAAATACGAGGCCCCGTTTTAATCGGCGTTGATCAGGCATTTGCTGCTAAAGACAGGAGTCGAATGCGGTCAAAAACTGCCTTGCCCCGATTAATCTGTTAAAGCAATATTCCTCTTCCAATTAACACTATGAAAAAATATATCTGCATTCTGGCCAGTGCCGCGCTCCTTGCGGCGTGCGAGCAAAAGACCGAAACAACCGAACCCGCGGCAACCCCAGCAGCCACGAGCCCGCCGACAACAACTGAAGCAACCAGTCCGGCTTCGACTACGGAGTCTTCCACATCAACGTCTACTGGCGGAACAACCGAATCTCCCGCTGAGGCCTCGCCTACTCCGTAAATTCTGGCTTTCTTCTTTGCAAAGTCTTCTCCCGAAATCCTTTCGGGAGAAGACTTTTGCTGTACCGATGCGGATTGAATGACGAATGAAATCCAAATGACCGATGACATGGCCCAGCCAACTTCATTCTCCTTTTCAAAAGCTCGCCGCTTGACGCACGCGTCAGAATACGGGCGCGTAAAACGAGATGGCTTGGTCCGACGCGGCAAACTGCTAATGCTTAGCACGGCGGTTGTCGAGAATTCCGGCTTGTCTCGCATCGGCTTTATTACCTCCCGTCGGCTCGGAAGCGCGGTGGCTCGCAATCGTGTCCGGCGCCGCCTGCGGGAGATTGTGCGACGGCACCAGCATGATTTGCGACAAGACTTTTGGATTGTGCTTGTTGCAAGGCGGGACGCTGTAAAGGCGAGCTATCGCGCCTTGGAAGATGAATGGTTGCGTCTCGCAAGGCGCGCTTCTATCCTGCTGTGATGCTCTGGCTGCTTCGTTCCATAATTCGCCTTTATCAATGTACGCTTTCGCCGCTCCTCGGTTTGCTGTGCGGACCTGATTCGGGTTGCCGATTTACGCCGACGTGCTCGGCATATTTTCTGGAAGCGGTCGAGACACACGGCGTCGGCCGTGGAAGCTGGCTGGGATTAAAACGCCTCGCGCGATGTCAACCGTGGGGCGGGCGTGGATATGATCCTGTCCCGACGCCGACCGACGGATGTCAGGCTACCAGTCTGACCCGGACGGGCTGACCTGCAACATTGCGTGTGATCGGGCGAAACCGAATTTGTTATGGATCGAACCGCGTGGATTGTCGTTATCCTTTGTGTAATCGGCCTCGTAGGATGGCAGATTTACGTAGCGAAACAGATTTCGCCGCGGCCCGCGCCGATCAACGTCGCATCAGGGCAACCGTCATCCACAGCAACCCCGCAAATTCTTGAACCTTCTGCGACCCCGGCTGTCCCAGAAGCCACGCCGAAGGCCGCCGAGCCAGTTTCGAGCTTTGCCGAGAAGATCGAAACACTGCGAAATTCAGATGTCGAGCTTCGCCTAACGAATCGCGGGGGCGGCATCAAGGAAGCCGTTCTACTGAGGCAAATGGCCGAGAAAGGGCAGCGGGTGGTTCTAAATTCCGCGCAAAGCGCGCCAATTGGCGCAATCATTGAGCAGCCATCAGGGCCGACGCCAACGCTACCTGAGTTTACTGCATCGATCGAATCAAATTCGGTCGTGCAATTTGAGCGGACAACGGCCGAGCAGGTCTCCATTCGGAAAAAGTTCTCCTTCGAAAAATCCTCGGAGAACAAAGACAACTACGTGATTGAGATGGATGTCGATCTCGAGAACCGGGGAAGCAAACCATATCAAAGCGCTGGTTATTTTGTGGCGCTTGGGTCGGCAGCGCCTATTCATCCCAAGGATTATCCGTCGTACACCCGGCTCGTCTGGTGCATCGATGGAAGGGCAAAGGGAATCGACGTTGGCTGGTTTGGCAGCAGCGGCGGATTTCTCGGCGTGGGCCAGCGCGCCGCGCGACCTTATTACCAGGAGAACATCGCCGGCGCAGAATGGGTTGCGGTGAGCAATCAATTTTTCACCACGCTGATGGCACCGTTAACCGCCAAGGCAACTGGCGTGTGGGGACGACGTTTCGATGTCGATTATTCGCCGGAGCAAAAACTCCAAGCGGTCGAGGGAGCACTTGGCATGCCGGGATTTCAGTTGCAACCCGGTCAAACGCACAGCGCGCGTTTTGAAATCTATGCCGGGCCGAAAATTTACCATCGTCTCGCACAACTTCCGCATAACGAAGCCGAGGTGATGGACTTCGGAATGTTCAAGATCGTCTGCCAGTTTTTGCTCAACTTCATGAACCTGCTCCACAGCTGGCTGCACGATTATGGCCTCGCCATTCTGGCTCTCACCACGGTTATCAAATTGACCCTCTGGCCGATTCAAAACCGGGCGAACCGCTCCATGCGCCAAATGGCTGCGCTCTCGCCGAAAATGCAGGAGTTGAAGGACAAGTACAAAGACGATCCGACGCGGATGAATCAGGAGTTGATGAAGCTTTACAAACAGTACGGCATCAATCCAGTCGGCGGCTGTTTGCCCATGATGATTCAAATCCCGATCTTCTTCGGCCTTTTCAAAATGCTGGGGCAAGCGGTGGAATTGCGAAACGCAAAATTTCTCTGGGTGAAGGATCTTTCCCAACCGGACACGATTGCGCACCTGCCGTTGCTGGGCTGGCCGGTCAATATCATTCCGCTCTGCATGGCTGCGACGCAGGTTTGGCTTATGGCGATGACGCCCAAGACGGGCGATCCCACGCAGCGTCGGATCATGATGTTCATGCCGCTGATCTTTTTATTTATCTGCTACAATTTTGCCGCGGCTCTGGCATTGTATTACACCGCACAGAATCTTTTCAGTATTTTGCAATTTTATCAGAATAAACGACAACCCATGCCAACCCTGGAAAAAGTTGCTCCGCCAGGGAAACGGAAACGATGATGACGCCAAAGGATCTGCTCGATACCATCCTGGGTTATCTCGGTTTCGTTGTGCAAATCGAGGAGACCAGGAACGAGGGTGGCAACGCGACGCTGCAGATTTATACCGAGGAAAGCGGTCGCCTGATCGGGCGCAACGGCGAAACCCTCGAAGCCATTCAGTTTTTGATTAACCGGCTGTTGCAAGCCAGGGACAAGGATGCTGAGAAAGTAATTGTGGATTGCGAGCATTACCGCTCCATGCGGGAAGACCGCATCGTGCAACGCGTTCGAGAATTGGCCGAACGTGTGCGC
>DATHHK010000220.1:0-20951 GCA_035317225.1 Candidatus Udaeobacter sp.
TATCCATGGATCGATCAGCAAAATCTTTCCCGTAGCCGTACTAATTTTGAAAGCAGCGTGCCCATACCAGGTTAATTGAGGTTCCATACTAATGAGGAAATCGAAAAGCATTCCTTCGGCAAGGGTAATGGCTTTCAAAAAATGCCGAATGTCGGATGACGAAGGTGTCGTTCGTGCGCGCCTGTTCTCTAGACGAATGGAAGCGGAACCACTTCGACTCGAATTAGCTGCGAACCTTTGGACGCAGAATCTCCCGCTGTCACCACATCCAGCTTTGTGCCGGCGCTATTGAAACCGCGTTTCACGTATCCGAGGGCAATTTCCTTTCCGAGCCGTTTGCTGCGGGTGGAGCTTGTGACCCAGCCAACTTCCTTCCCGGGCGCTGAAGGAGCGGCAAGTTTCATGCCTGGCTGAAGCGGAAGATCGTCGAACGAAATCAGACCGCATAATCGCTTGTTCGTCTGGCCCGACATCTTTATTCGCGAGATGACTTCCTGGCCGATATAACAGCCCTTTTGGTAGTCGATCGCCCGTTGTTCCAAGTTGGCCTCGATTGGAATGATGTCGTTTGTTAACTCGCGACCCCAGCTCGGAATTCCCTGCTCGATTCGCATGACCTCAGCTGTGTCGGAATCGCACAGGGCCCATTGCGAGGATAATTCCTGTAACGAGACGCGATGCTGCTCGGCATCGCCCCACATGTCCCATCCCGGCTCAGCAAAACGGCGCATAGAGACAATCCGCCCATTTTCAAGAGTGGGGGATTGTTGTGACAATGCGTGAAAAAGAGAAAATTGATCGGTGACATCCTCAATCTGAACGTCGTCGGCGATCACGTAGCGCTCCAGCCGCACCTTGAGCGTTTCTCGAAGATCGGCCGCTGCGTCGACCAAAAAGGATTCTCCTGATGCGGAAACATAGATGTGCGCATCTGTTTTGCCTTTCGCATTTAGTATGCACGCTTCGATCGCGGATGTTTCACTCGCTTTGCGCAGATCGTTCGTGATTTGCCCGTTGAGGAACCGAAGCCGGTCAGTGCCGGTAATACAAAATTTTGCGCGCCCGGAAAGGTCGAGAAAGATGGCTTGCTTGCTTTGAGATGATCTGTTCGACGTGTCCATGGCCTTGCTTCGCGTTCTTAGAGCGCCCCTTGCCGCGACATGTTTGTAGAATCCGCCACGTACCAAGATACCGAACCCGGTTAAGGGCGACATGTTTTACATGACGCTCCTAAAAGGGGCTTGCGCCGTCATTCTTTTCCGGATGAGAGCCGACTCAGCAGTTGCTTGAAAAAACCGGGACGCAATCGTGTTGTTTCGTTAGGTCCGCTGTTTGCCACACTGATCAATGGCGCGGCCGACACCTCTGGACGCGCGTCTTGCTGGCTCTGCGTTTTCATTTCGGCTGAGCTCGCCATCGACTCGCCGCCAACCTGTTCTTCTTGCTCGTCGAGTTGCAACTCTTCACCAGCAACTGGTGCGGGCTCGTGCAAATATTTTCGCGCTATTACTGAATAATCGTCATCTCCGTGGCCCCAGTGCATTTGCTCCAGCAATTGATCGCGAGCCGCAGCGGTCACACCCAGATCGAGATAGTTCGACAGACCGATTTGATTCGCGATCTGCATATCTTTCAACATGTGTTTGACAGAAAAGTGGGGCTCAAAATCACGGCTTAGCATTTTAGGCAGTTTCATCGCAAGAGTTGCAGAATTGCTGGCGTTACTGCGCATTGCCTCAAGGAACTTTTCCAACGGCAAACCCAAAGCTTGAACAAGAGCCAGCGCTTCCGCAGCCGCCTGGACGCTTGCGGCTGTGATCATGTTCGTTGCAATCTTGATGGCGCTTGCCTGGCCAATTGTCGGACCGATCTCGATGATCTCTTTGCTGCCGGCTTCGAGTATCGGACGCGCGTCGTGCACTGCCGCATCGTTCCCGCACACATAATAAACGAGCTCACCCTTTTCGGCTGCAGTTTTACTCCCTGTAAACGGCGCTTCGACAAACCGCGCCTTGCGACGTTCTACAATCTCAGCGGCGGCGCGCATTGAATCAGGAGCAACCGTCGAATGCGCAAGGACGAGATGATGCGGGGTAAGTTTTGGACTTAGCTGTTGGGCGGTTTGCAGCAAAGCGTCATCATCCGAAACGAATATTTGGATATAATTGCAAATCTCAGCGACTTCCCCTGGCGACCCGACAAAATTCGGAACGGAGCGCGGCGACCGGTTCCAAACATAAACTGGAAATCCTTTCCGCCGCAGGTTCCCGGCCACGCCGCGACCGATAATCCCAAGCCCGATTACCCCGATGTTTTTGCGCGTTGCATGAGACATAGGCTTCAGGCGCTCCATTGAGGCGGCCGCTCATAATCAAACTGCCGGGAAAACCGACCTGAGGCAATGTATAAATTGGTGAGGCCCCGTAACTCGTGATTGTTGGCGCCTCGGGCGGGTTAAGCGGGCCCGATTCAACGTTCAACGTTTTAGCGCGACTTCAGATAGGTAATACAGTGCGACTGATCCAACGATCTGGAGACTCCGGGCGCTAATTTTATCAAGTGTATCTCCGGCGGTGTGCCACCAGGGATAATCGAAGTCAATCAGGTCGATTGTCGGAATGCCGATAGCGTTTAGCGGTGAGTGGTCGTCGATCATCTCCCGGTCAAGATACGTGAAATAACTTCGCAACTTGAGCGCTTCGCCTGCCGCAAAAATATCTCGCGCCATTTCGGAAGGCGAATCTGCGGGAAGTGTAATGTCAAGCGAACGATCGCCAACCATGTCGAACACGATCCCGCCGCGGAATTGCCTGTCGCCTCCGAGGTGCTTGGCAAAATAGCGGCTTCCGTACAAGCCATCCGTCTCCGAAAAATGATCGTACGCTTCTTCGCCATCAAAAAACACAAGCTCGACTTTCGTAGCCAAGTTCGGATGCTGCCCGATTACTCGCGCTAATTCCAAAAGGAGTCCTGTGCTTGAGCCACCATCGTTAGCTCCGAGGAATTTTATGGCGTCGAATGTTTTCGTGTCGTAATGCGAGCACAACAAAAACAAAGGCGCCGCGTTCCCTTGGCCGGAAAATTGGGCAATCAAATTTACGAACTGGACCTTGCCCCGCGGGGTGTCGTCGGTGAACGCCTGTCGTGTTACCTGCCAGCCGGAGCGGCGGAGTTGGTCCTCAATATAACGCCTGGAGTTCTCGATGGCCTCAGATCCGGACGGGCGTGGCCCGAAGTCGACCAGTCGTTGAACATGTGCGAAAGCCTTCTCACCCGAAAGTTCTTCCCAGATTTTTGTTTGCGCTGCAGGTGACGTATCCGCACAAACCATAGGGAAACAGACAATCAGGAGTAATCGAGCAACGGGGTAACGAAGCGTTGTCTGGCGCGAATGCATCCCTGCTATCACTTCGATACTCCAACGCTCCACTACTCCGGCTCCGGCAGCCCCAAAGCAGTCACAATGCGCTGGAGATCGTCGTTCCCGTAGTACTCGATTTCAATCCGGCCGCGTTTGTCTCCATGATGAATGGTGACATGTGTAGCGAGGTGCTCTTGCAGGCGGTTCTGTAAATCTCCCACTGCGGTCGGCGTGACGCTCGACTCAGCCCCGGCGCGTCGAGACTTTCGTCGCGAACGGCCCATCCCAAGCAGGCGAGCAACCAACCGTTCTGTGCCGCGCACGGTAGCGTTGCGACGCAAAACCGTTTCTGCAGCCAGGAGCTGTTCCTCAGGCGCCTTTAACGATAACAGCACCTTTGCGTGACCCACAGAAAGCAAGTCCTGGGTGAGCCAGACTTGCACCTGCGGCTGAAGATCCAAAAGCCGCAGCGCGTTGGCCACCGCCGCCCGGCTCCGACTTACTTTGAGCGCAATGTCTTCCTGACGCATTCCAAATTCATTCGCTAACCTTGCGTAACCTTGGGCCTCTTCGATTGGATTCAGATCAGCGCGTTGCAGGTTTTCGATCAACGACAGTTCGAGGACTTCCAAGTCATTTGCGGTTCGAATTATGGCGGGAACCTCGGTAAGGCCGATCTCCTGAGCAGCCCGCCAGCGACGCTCGCCAGCGATCAATTCAAATCGAGCGCCCGCCTCGCGGACAATAAGCGGTTGAATAATGCCATGTTGCCGAATCGAATCGATTAGTTCCTGCAGCGCTTCGCGCGCGAAATCTTTGCGTGGCTGCAGCGCGCTGGGGACGATGTTTGCCAGATTGATTTGGTGGACTCTGTCACCCGATTCGCCAGTGTCTGCGCGAGTCGCGGCCGACGGAGTACCAATTAATGCGCCAAGCCCCTTGCCGAGACCAGACCGTGCCATGCGGCTCAGGCTACGGGAACAGTTTCATCAACGCAAACAGCAATCCACGCTGGCGCGCGGTCGATCGGGAAATGTTGGAAGGCGGATCTCCCGATGTCTGGCCGAACACTTTTATCGCATGCCGGCAGCTCACCCGCCAAGTCAGGCTTGGAGTCTGACATCCGATGGCTCCGCCCCCATTTCCCAAAAAAGTTTAAAAAAAATGTATTGACATCGAAAGCCGGAATTTCGTATCACACGCACCTGGCTCCAAAACAGACGAAGGATTTTTACCCGGTAGGTTCTTTGTCTGTCAGGACCTTGATAATCACAAAAACAAACGAAACACCGGGAGAGAAAGAACACAACAATCCATGTATCCACTCAATCAACTCAAAACATTAGTTTCATGCGGACGAGATCCGGCTCGCTCGCTGCCGTTTCGGCGCGGGTTCCTTCTCATCCCGCTTATTCTGGCAGCGTTTACGCTTACCCAAGTGCAGGCAGCCATAAACACACCAGATCCGGGTAGTGTTTCGTCAACCAACACGGCGGATGGCCAAAGTGCGCTGGCAGGGGCGACCGGTTTTTATAACTCAGCGTTTGGTTTCATAGCGCTCCTTAGCAACGGTGCGTCTAGCTTCAACACGGGTGTCGGAGCCGGGACGCTTCTGCTCAACACCGCACTTGAAGGTACGGCGGTCGGCGCAGGCACGCTTTTGAGCAACACTTCCGGACAGCACAACACCGGATGCGGCGCATTCGCGTTGTTTACCAACTCGACAGGCGAGTTCAACAATGCCGTCGGCGCTAATTCGCTGCTTTTCAACACCGACGGAGACAGCAACAACGCCCTTGGCGAGAGCGCGCTGTTTAACAATATCATCGGTTCTGCCAACACGGCCATCGGCGATGTCGCGCTCGGGAGCAATGACTCATCCGGGGCCGGTCTTGGAAATGCCAACACGGCCGTTGGCACTGGTGCCCTCTTTAGCAACGTTGATGGCGATTCAAACAACGCCATCGGCTTTAACTCGCTCGGCGCCAATTTCGATGGCTTGTTCAACAACGCCGTCGGTTTCGACGCAATGGCTGACAATGTTAGCGGCGCTGGAAACGTTGCGGTCGGTGACTCAGCTGGCGCAGGTGTCGAGGGTGATTTTAACATCTATATCGGCGCATTTGCGGGTCCGGCCCCTTCACCGGCACCGGTGGCTGAAAGCGAAACGATCCGCATTGGCGACGTGTTTAACACAGCCTGCTTTATCGGCGGAATCTCGGGTGTCCCAGTCTCCGGCGACCTCGTTGCTGTAGATGCAAACGGCCAGCTCGGCTCAGCGGTGGCTGCAGGCGGAGGAAAGGTCTCCCTGAAGCAGTTGCTCCAACAGCAACAGCTCGTGCAGGAATTGAAGGCCACGACCGAAAGGCAAGCGGCAGTGATCGCTTTGCAGGAAGGGCAAATCAAGGCCCTCACCGCGGGCCTAAAGCAGCAGTCCGATCAAATTCAGAAAGTGAGCGCTCAGCTTGAAATGGTCAGGCCGATGCCTCGAGTAGTGGAGAATCGATAAGACTGTTTACCGTACGTTTGTAGGAAGTTTTCAAACAGCCGCCGCGCGAAATCGCGGCGGCTGTTTTGTTTTTGGATGGAGGGGCGAGCGCCGGGAGCCTTTGCTTTGCGACGAAATCGGCGGACATTCGTTAAGTGTCGCAGAGCTCCGTCCTCAAAAGTTCTCGACTGTTTAATCTGGAAAGACCCGGAGGTTTATTTGTTTATCGAGAATGAATACGGTCCGGACGATGCCACCGAAAGCAATCACAGATGACAGCCCAAGTGTCTTTACCCTGGGTCATTCCCCAGATCCGGATGACGCGTTCATGTTCTATGCGATGGCCGAGAACAAAATCGATCTGCGCGGGTACCGGTTCGAGCATCGACTGGAAGACATTCAGACGTTGAACGAGCGCGCACTTCGAGGCGAGTTGCACATTTCCGCGATCTCGATCCATGCCTATGCGCACGTCGCAAGCAAATACGCCCTGCTGCCCTGCGGAGCGAGCATGGGCGACGGCTACGGGCCAATTGTTATTAGAAAACGCCCAACGTCCAACGCTCAACGTTCAACTCTCAACGAAAATTCAGTGAACGACTCTGCAGCGCGACATTTCTTAGCGGGTAAGAAAATTGCTGTGCCCGGCACGATGACCAGCGCATTTCTCGCGCTACAACTCTTCCTTGGGAAGTTCGATTACGTTGTAGTGCCGTTCGATCAAATTTTCGACGCGGTCCGCACCGGGCGAGCAGATGTTGGGTTGATCATTCACGAGGGACAACTCACCTATGAAAAATCGGGATTTGAGAACATCGTCGATCTTGGAAAGTGGTGGAAAGAGCAAACCGGATTACCGCTTCCCCTCGGTGGAAATGTCGTGCGCAAGGATATTCCGTCGGCCGTCCGGAAAGATCTGAGCGAAATTATTCGCGAAAGCATCGACTACGGGCTGGCGCACCGCGAAGAGGCGGTGTGGCATTCGCTTCCCTATGCGCGCGACATGGACGCGAACTTGGCGGGGAAATTCATCGGCATGTATGTGAATGAATTTACTCGCGATTATGGCGAAGTGGGCCGCGACGCCATCCGGCGATTTCTGGCGGATGCGCACGACAACGGTTTCATCGACGTTCCAGTCGAAGTGGAATTCGTCGGATAATTTTGCCGGCTGGATGTCAACCAGCTTGGCTGACTCTGTCGCCACGCTGCAAGCCTCGCAAAAGAGAAGTCGCAAGGAGTCCGCTCGCCGAGTCGGGCTAGGAGAGCGACCGCCGACCGTCAGCTTCCAGAATTGTCTTGCCTCACTGTTCGCCAGAAAGATATCAATTATGGCTCGGTGAAGGCGTCCCTCCAAGCCAAACGCGATCTTCTCTGTGTTATCCGGGTCGGAATCTGCCTTGGCGCCTTGCTATCCCTGACGTTCTCCGGTTGCGGGAAAAACGAGCCAATCGACGAGGCGAAAGCGGCTGGAAAAACCACGGCAGATTTTCCTCAAATCACCGCGGACATTTTTAAACCGATGGATGGCGGCATCAATTTGTCGCCTCAGGAAATCATGGGCCGCAATACCTGGAACCTCTGGAGCGCAGGCAATCAGCGATTCTGGAATCGTGTAGCCCAGGACAGCTACGGGTTAATGGATCTCTTAAAGATGCTGGATAGCCGTAAGTTTCCGCGCGGTGAGCGTTTCAAGACTTTAGGCCTGGTAAACGAGCCTGGATTTCGCGCCGCGATCAAGCCGGATGAATTTGGCTTGTGGCTCGATGAGCAAGGAGAACCGGAGCCGGCGGGCATCGACGAGACTGTTTACGGTAAACCATCCGGGGTCCTCGGTTTCCGGCTTTTTCCAAATCCGGACTTCAACGATGAGGCACGAAAAAAATGGGACGGCGATCGTTTCATGAACGATCCGGGCTATTACAACGACAACAAGCTGGTTCGCCCGTATCGCGTCGGTGTCGCGTGTGGCTCCTGTCACATCGCGCCGTATCCAGATAATCCGCCCGCCGATCCTGAGAACCCGCGCTGGGAGAATCTCGCATCGGCCATTGGTAATCAGTACATCAACGAAGGAAAAGTCTTTGCCTGTAATGTTGAAAAGGGCGGCTTATTTTATGAGATGCTGGCCGCGCAACCGCGTGGCACCTCCGATACTTCTCGGATCGCAACCGATCACATCAACAATCCAAACGCAATCAATCCAATCTTTTTGCTAGCCGAACGGGAGCGGATCGCGGTGCCGGAAAAAATGGCGGGCGGCACGCTCGCGTTGCCCGGAGAAAAGGAAGAGATGCCGGTGCCGCACGTGTTGAAGGACGGCGCGGATTCGATTGGCGTCGCCGGCGCAACGATCCGTGTCTATGTCAACATCGGCATGTTTTCCGAATACTGGCTGACACTTCACAACCGATTGATTGGGCTGACTCCACAAAAGCCGTTTGAGATCCCTTATGCGCGGGAACATTCGGTCTTCTGGCGCGCAACTGAAGAGCGCGTGGGGAACATTGCAGCATTCTTCCGCCGCCTGAAACCATTTCATCTCGCCGACGCTCCCGGCGGCCAGGCGTACATCACGGCCGATTCAGCAGTGATGACACGGGGAAAGGAAGTTTTCGCAGAGAGTTGTGCGGCCTGTCATTCGAGCAAACAGCCGCCGCCAAATATCGATCCGCATTCCGGCGAGGGAAAAGCCTGGTTTCGCACAACGGTAATGGCGCCCGATTTCCTGGAGAACAATTTCCTGTCTAACGACAAGCGTTATCCATTGACCAAGATCGAGACGAACTCCGCTCGTGCGTTTGGGACGAACGCAAAAGCCGGTCACGTCTGGGACAACTTTTCCTCGCTGACTTACAAGGAACTTTCGCCTGTAGATGAGTTGGAATTTTTCAATCCATTCGATGAAACCCACCCGATCAAATTCAAACCGAAAGACAGGAATGTGGCCTCCGGTTACTATCGGACTCCTTCACTCGTTAGTCTCTGGAGTTCGGCACCTTTTTTACACAATAACATGCTCGGTAACTTTACGGGCGATCCTTCCGTGCCCGGCCGCATAAACGCCTTCAACGATGCAGTGGAAAAATTGTTATGGCCCGAAAAACGCCTGAACAAGGCTTCTATCTGGCGCACCCAAAACGAGTGCGCGCTGCATTTGCGCAAGGAATTCGTGCCCAAACCGCTACAAGGACTGGCTGATAAGGATGGGTACATCAACATCGGACCCATCCCGAAAGGCGCCCCGATCAACCTGATCGCCAACGTCGAGCCTGACTTTGGCCAGTTGGTTGTTTTGCAGGCAAAAATCGCCAAGGCATTGCTGAAGATTCACACGCAGAATCTTTCATCGGAACAAGCCACAGACGAATTGATCAAGACGGTCCCTGAACTGCTCGCGGCGAATAAGTGTCCCGACTTTGTCGAGGACAAGGGCCACTACTTTGGCACCGATTTACCTGATAACGATAAACGCGCGCTAATCGAATATCTGAAAACCTTTTGATCGAGATCCAATCCAACGAAAGAAGAAACCATGGCTGTCACAGTTGCTGAAATGTTGAAAATGTCACAGGCGCAGCTCGACGATCTTTTTACGCAAAGCCCCGCCGGTGAAATCCCAAACGGCGAGGCCAAAGGCACCGCCATCGTCGCACCGGGAACCACTTACACGCAGGACATTGCGAATTTCGTGAATCATTTCGCATGGCAGGGAAAAGTGTTCGATCCGGCCAAGGGCGTTTTGCGAAATAAGATATTACCATTCGGACTGAACGCGATCATCGCGAAGGTGTACAACGGGCCTAGTTGGCTCGATAACAAGGATTGCATCGTTCTCGACTATTCGGAAACCTCGCTACTGGCACACTGGATCCGCGATGAGATCCGCGAAGTCGCGCCGCACACTTACCTGGGCAAAGTCTATTTGGGCAAAAAGCGATTGATTGATTTCGCGCTTGAGTTTCCAGCGTCAGGATAATTGCACTCTGCGGCCATGGCCGACGCTCCAGATCAAACCGCAAAAAGCCCGCGCTGGAAGTGGCGAATCGTGTTGCTGGTGATGGTCGCGCTCGTCGCAATCGGGTTTTCGTATCTAACGTGGCGCTTTACCCGAGATGATCCGGTCACGTACAAGGACCCGGAAGAGCACTTCAAGTACGGTTCAACCGGTGGCGAGCGCGAATCGGGCATTCCTTACTGGATTTGGAAGGTGCTGCCCAAAATGTTTCCTGAATATTTACCGGGTAAAACCTTTACCCCGGGTACTGAATACGCGTCGTTAGGCTTTCTCTACGAGCCAGGCAAGGATCTGCCGATCGGTGTCTCACGTCGCAACACACAGGGAATTGATCGCGTCTTCTTGAACTGCGCGATTTGTCACGCTGGTTCTGTGCGCGGAAGCCCCCAAAGTCCGCGCGCCATTTACGCTGGCATGCCGTCGAACACTGTCGATCTTGAGGCGTTCGAGCGTTTTATTTTCGCCTGTGCATCAGATCAACGTTTCAACGCTCCACGGATCCTCGCTGAGATGGAAGGGATCGGTGCGAAATATGATGTGATCAATCGCTTGCTCCTGCGCTACTACGCCATTCCTTTGATGCGCGAGCGGCTACTCATGTTGAAAGGCCATTTTCGCTTCGGTGATTGGGAACCGGACGCTGGCCCCGGGCGCACTGACACGTTCAACCCAGCGAAAACGCTTTTGGAATTTCCCCTGGAAAAACTAGAAACGCGCGAGCTGGTAGGTCTCTGCGATTTGCCCTCCATCTGGCTGCAAGGCCCGCGCAAAGAGAAAAACATTCACGCGCATTGGGACGGCAATAACAGCATGATGGAGGAGCGCAACAAGAGCGCTGCGTTCGGCACCGGCGCATTTCCCCCGACGATCGATCTGAAACAAATGGCGCGCATCGAGCAGTGGTTACTTCACAAGGAACCGCCCAAATATCCGTTTCCGATTAACGGACAACTCAGCGCGCAGGGCGAAAAGCTCTACGCGCAGTACTGCGGCAATTGTCACGGGAGCAATGGCCGAGATTTCAATGGCGAGTACGTCGGCGACATAGTGCCTATCGACAAAATCGGCACCGACCCTCACCGGCTCGACTCATATACAGAAGAGCTAGCTGCGGTGCAGAATACGCTCTATGCCGGTTACCCGTGGCGGTTTAGTCATTTCCGCAAAACTTTTGGCTACGTCAATTTGCCGCTGGACGGCGTCTGGTTGCGCGCGCCGTTTCTGCACAACGGTTCGGTACCGACGCTGCGTGATCTTCTAAATCCCGGTGCCGAACGTCCCGCGGTTTTCTATCGCGGATACGATGTCTTCGAGCCGGTGAAAGTCGGTTTTGTTTCAGACGTAAGCCGGTTCGACGCGGAGGGACGCAGCAAGGATGAACCCGACAATCCAAGAAAATATTTCAGGTTCGACACACAAGTGAAGCCAGGCGGCACGACACCACGTGATCGGAATGAGGGCAATTCAAATGTCGGTCACGAAGGGCCGGCCTACGGGACGATGCTGTCTGCTCAGGAAAAAGACGCGATCGTCGAGTATCTGAAAACCTTTTGATCCAAACCCGATCAATAAACCAATGAGGCTGCAACCTAAAACAAAACGCATCATTTGGGTCACCGCGGCTGTGATTGTGATCCTCCTCGTGCTTGGCGCTTTCTTTACGTGGACAAAATTTTTCCGAGAAGAGAAGGAAGTTTTTGCGAACGAGGAGGAACATTTCAAATACGGGTCGCTTGGCGCCGAAGGCGATCGCGGCATCCCGTATTATCTCTGGATGGTCTTGCCGCGTATTTTCCCAGAGCTGATGCCTGGGCCGGGCGGCTACAAGTCGCTTGGAGTGGTTTGGGAAGAAGGCCATGAAATTCCGGTCGGCTTTTCGAAAAAGGTCGTCGGCTTCTCGCGAATCACGAACAACTGCGCAGTCTGCCATACTGCGACCTACCGATTGAAAGAAGATGAAGTGCCGCACGTTGTCGTCGCGGGGCCAGGCCATACGAACAATGTCCAAAACATGCTGCGCTTTTTGTTCAAGGCAGCACACGATCCTCGCTTCAATTCGGACATCATCATGAATGAAATCCGTCTGGTGAACGCGAACAATTACGGCAATGGCGGCCTCTCGTTCATCGACCGGCAGATTTATCGTTACCTGTTGATTCCATTCACTAAAAAGGCGCTGCTCCAGCAGGAAAAACAATTCACCTGGATGGAGCGTTATGTCACCGGCGGCAAATTCAAGCCCCACTGGGGGCCGGGACGCGACGATGCCATGAACCTGACAAAATATTTTATGACCAGCATGGCGGAGGACAACACGTTTGGGCCAACCGATTTTCCTTCGATCTGGAACCTCGGAGTCCGCAGTGGAAAAGATAATGCCGGGAGGCAGATGTTGTTGAACTGGACTGGCGATACGCCGGCGGTCCGCTCAGTCTTGATTGATTCTGCGCTGGGGCTCGGCGCACCGGCGCGGCCGTGGTTTTTACAGCGCATGGGCGATCTGGATCAGTATCTCAGCAACCTACCGCCACCAAAGTGGCCTTTTGCCGAGACGAATCCGATCAATCCACAAATGGCCAGCGAAGGCCAGAAAATTTACGCTCGCGACTGCGCGGCATGCCATGATCCGCGCGCTGAATTTACAAATAAGGTGGTTCCGATCACTGAGATAGGGACTGACCCCGAGCGGATGTATTCATGGTCGAAAGATGCCGCCGCAGAAGCGAACCGGCGGGTCAAACAGCTGGGCATCGATCGCCCGCCCATGGTAGAAACGCAAGACCCATATGGATATGTTTCGCCACCGCTGGATGGAATCTGGTTGCGCGCACCTTACCTTCACAATGGCTCCGTGCCGACGTTGCGCGATCTGTTGAATTCACCGGGTGAGCGGCCGCAAACTTTTCATCGCGGCGACGATGTTTTCGATCCGGTCAAAGTTGGATTCAAAGAGCCGCCACCGCGGCCAACCGGGCCAACCGGCCAGCTGACTCAACCTTATTTTCTTTTCGACACGACGGAAAAAGGGAACGGCAACAAAGGGCACACCTACGGCACCCAACTTTCGGAGCAGGACAAAGAGAAGCTGCTCGAATACTTGAAGACTCTCTAACGCAGGTGTGATGCGTTGAACCGTTAAAGCGGAGATGCGCCACGCGAAAAGCTCTTGTGCGCGCGACGGTTCTCCGGCAGTTTCGTCCTGTCATGGCGGCGAATCGCAAGCTCGGTTGTCTCAGCATTTTCTTGTTCATCGCGCTTTGCGCCAGTTTGTTCGTTAACCTGGCGTTGATAGCCACCCAGTTTCAGCGTTTTGGCGGGACCCGCGAACCCGAACCAATTCCCCGTTTTCGTGAAATCCTGCTCGAGCGGGGAGCACGCGCGACCACGGACAAGATCGCGGTCATTACCATGCGCGGCCTGATAAGTTCTTCACTCCCGGGCACTGTGACCGATTCAATGGTCGACGACATGCGCGCGGCGCTGCAACAGGCTCGCGATGACAGTCGCGTGAAAGCCATCGTGTTGGAAATCGATTCTCCCGGCGGAGAAGTGACTGCTTCCGACGCGATCTACAAGGCGCTTCTTAAGCTGCGCGCCAGGAAACCGGTGGTCGTTTACATGGACTCACTGGCCGCATCGGGTGGCTATTACGTTTCCTGCGGCGGCAAATTTTTGATGGCAAGCGACACGACCATCACCGGCAGCATCGGCGTCATCATTCAAACGCTGAATTACGAGCAGCTATTTAACAAGGTCGGACTCGCTTCCGTGGTTTTCAAAAGCGGAAAATTCAAGGACATGCTAAACGGTGCGCGACCGATCACTCCGGAAGAGCGCGAGCTCGTGCAGAGCTTTATCATGAAAACCTATGACAAATTTCTCGGCATCGTTGCGAAGGAAAGAAATCTTCCGGCAGATCTTTTGCGCAATACGATCGCCGACGGGCGAATCCTGTCCGGAAAGGACGCATACGAACACAAACTGATTGATGGCCTTGGTGAGTTGGACGACGCGTTTGGGAAAGCGAAAGAACTCGGAAATGCACCGGACGCCAAAGTCGTGAAATATGGTCCGCCGTTTAGTCTGAGTCGCTTCTTCCGGATATTTGGAGAGAGTGATTCAAAAATTGAGCTCATACTTCCAAAGCAACTCATTCCACAACTGGAAAGTGGGCGCGCGTATTTCCTGCCGAGTTATTACGCGCCGTGAAGATTGTGCAAATACCCGTCTTGGTCCTGCTCGACCACCTATGCCGGAAAAGCGTGACCAAGAGTGGGACTGAGAGGCAAACGCGCAGGCGTTTTTCACCAGCCCGGTAAGGACAAAGGACGCATGGGATCCGGCAGCCTCTTCGCGGCATCGGGAGCCGTTCCCAGTTCAATCTTAAGCCTGCTCTTCTCGCTTCTTTACCTTCTTGCCAGCCTTTATGTCTATATTTCGCTGATCTATCAGATCGGCGCGCGAACACCAGACACTTTCGGTGCCGACGCGGCAACGACGCGAAGGTTTGGACTGCCCGAGGCAGTACTGGCTGCGCTGTTGATCCTTTTCCTTTTTCTGACCATTGGCGCCTCAGTTTCGCAACCTTCGATCCAGTTCAGCGCGCGCAATCTTCTGGCAAATTTTCTTCTCACTGGCTGCGTGGTGCTCGTCATTATCACCTTCCTTCAGTTCCGCGGGTTTGATGTGGGTTCGTTAGGCGGCTTCTTCAGACTAAGTTTTGTCAGGACCCTGAGCACTGGAGCGGTTCTGCTGTTTTTTGCTTATCCATTGATCTTGTTGGCTGACGCGATTACGCAGCGACTTTTTGGGGGCGGCTCCAGCAAGCAAAACATCGTCGAGTTTTTTAGCGGATCGCGCACGATTCAGCAGCGAATGATGATCATCGTTTTTGCCGTGGCAATCGCGCCCGTGGTTGAGGAGTTCCTTTTTCGATTTTTTATTTACGGCGTACTCAAGCGCTATTTCGGCCGTCTGCTGGGCGTCACATTCAGCGCTCTGCTGTTCGCCGCAGCGCACGCACACTTACCTTCATTTGCGCCACTGTTCGTCCTGGGAGGTTGTTTCGCGATTGCATATGAGTGGAGCGGTTCCATTCTTGTCGCCATGACAATGCATTCCCTCTTCAACTCGCTCACGCTTACTGCCCTTGCATTTCCGGAGATCTTTTCTCCATGACCCGTCCAGGGAGCGGCAGTCTCCAGTCCGCCGAAAGATCTACTTATGTTCCAGGGATCACTCCGCAATGAAATTGCGCGACATCGGCGAAGACCGGCTGCTCGGACAGGTTTTTTCTCGTCTTTCGCTCGGAAAAGAAGTCGTCAATGGCCTCGGTGATGATTGCGCCGTGGTGGAAACCCGCGATCATCGAAACCTCCTTGTACTCAAGACCGATTGCGTTGTCGCAGGCATGCATTTCTTGCCGACGGCAAACGCTCTCCATGTCGGCTGGAAAGCGATGATGCGTCCGCTCAGCGATTTTGCGGCCACGTCGGCCGTGCCTCAATTTGCACTCATCACACTCATCGCTCCCGAGAAAACGAAGGTCGAATGGGTGGAGCGGCTTTATCGTGGACTGAGCCGGGCCGCGAAGCGATTTAAAGTCAGCATAGTTGGCGGCGAAATGAGCGGCACACCCGGACCCGTGGCGATTTCGGTTAGTGTAGTTGGTTTTGTTGAAAGAAACCGATCCGTATCGCGCCGGGGCGGCAAGGCGGGCGACGATCTGTTTGTCACAGGCCGACTGGGGGGGGCCCTGAAACAAAAGCATTTGCAATTTGTTCCACGGATTGTCGAGTCGCGCTGGCTCACAAGAAATTTTCCTATCCACGCAATGATGGATCTAAGCGACGGATTGGGAGCCGATCTTCCGCGACTTGCAAAGGCGAGCCGGGTTGGATTTGCCATCGAAATGGAGAATCTGCCGGTTGCCCGTGGCGCAAAGATCGATAACGCAATTTCCGAAGGCGAAGACTACGAATTGTTGTTTGCCGTTTCGCGGCGTGAACGCAATCGCCTGTTGCGGAGTTGGCAAAAAAAATTTCCAAGATTGTTGCTCACTCGTATTGGCTCCCTCTCTCAACTTTCAACCAGAAACCATCAAGTTCTCCCTCGTGGCTACACTCATTTCCAACAGCCCGGCTGAGACTGAAGCAGTCGGACGTCGACTTGCGGAGGATGCAGGAGTGGGATCGATTTTGGCTTTACAGGGCGAACTGGGAAGCGGCAAAACTCTGTTCACTAAAGGCTTTGTGGCCGGCATGGGGAGCAACACTGCCGTTTTCAGCCCTACCTTTACGATTGTGCACGAATATCGAAATGGGCGTCTACCTGTTTATCACTTCGATTTTTTTCGTGTGGAGAGTCGCCAGTCCCTCGCACGGCTTGGCCTCGATGACTATTTTTTTGGCGATGGAGTTTCGGTGATCGAATGGGCAGATCGCTTCCCGGAATTCATTCCCGAACCAGCGCGCTGGCTTCGGTTTGAGATAAAATCGGAAAACCAGCGCGCCATTACTTTCCAAGGAACGTGAAAATTCTTGCGCTGGAACTTTCCACGGCACGCGGCAGTCTGGCGTGGTTGAATGAAGACCCTGCCGGTCTCAGTCGTGACTGGCCGAACGACCGGAAAAATTCTGGCGCCTTTTTTGAAAATCTTGCCGATGTAACGAAGAAATTTGGCTCTCCAGACGCGATTATCGTGGGGCTTGGCCCTGGCTCCTACGCGGGGACTCGCATCGCAATTTCAGCTGCAATCGGGTTGCAGGTTTCTTCCGGTGCGCGCCTGATCGGTTTTCCGTCAATCTGCGCTATGGAGTCTAACGCGGAGGAATACTCCGTGATCGGTGATGCTCGCCGAAAATCGTTTTTCTTTGCGCGTATTCGCGCGAATAACATGGTCCAGGATCCAACGCTTTTCTCGGAGTCCGAGCTGAGATCGAAACTCGACACTATCGAGATCACAACGCCAGTTTTCACCTCGGATCCGCTTCTGCACTTTGAGCGCGCCGTCGTTCGCTTTCCATCCGCTCTTGTGCTCGCCAGACTTGCGCGAGAACCGCAACGCAGCTTTTCTTTGCCACTACTCGAACCAATTTACCTACGCGAGCCGCACATCACTATGCCGAAATGAAGCAAACTCATCGTTGCTGGGCTGAGATCGATCGCAGCGCGTTGCGTCACAATGCCAAAATCGTGCGGAAGCGCGTCGGTTCCGCTGAAATCGTCGCTGTGGTGAAAGCGAACGCTTACGGGCACGGTTTAATCGGCGTAGCTGAAACCCTTGCGGACGAGGCTCAACTTTTTGGCGTCGCCAATCTGGAAGAGGCACTCGCACTCCGGGAATCCTTCTCCCATCCCATTGTTATTCTTGGTCCAGCACTGCAGGCGGAGAGATCGACAATTGCCGAGCGCAATTTCATTCCCACCATTTCTGCGCTCGAGGAAGCAGAGGATTTCAATCGAGTAGCGCACCGCTCGCCCGTAAACGTCAATTTCAAGATTGATATGGGCATGGGCCGCATGGGAGTTCTGGAAGGCGAAGCATTGGACGTTCTCAAGAAAGTCTCGACATTTCCGAATATCAGGATTCACAGCGTCTCGACTCATTTGCCTGCGTCTGGCGAGGACGCGGGTTACACGCGCGATCAGCTTTTTCGCTTCGGCGAAATCATGAAGCAATTTCGCGCCGCGGTTCCAATCGATTATAAAGCGCATGTGCTCCAAAGCGCAGGGGTGCTCGCTTTCGCCGAGCCTGCAGGAGTCTTCGACATGGTGCGCGCTGGGATCGTGCTTTACGGGACTTCGCCACTCTCCGAATTCCAGAACCTCCTCAAACCGGTGATGACATGGAAAACGCACATTTGTCTGGTGCGCGACATGCCGAAGGGAAGTTCCATCAGCTATGGCCGCACGTT
This sequence comes from Candidatus Udaeobacter sp., assembly GCA_035317225.1. Lineage (GTDB taxonomy): Bacteria > Verrucomicrobiota > Verrucomicrobiia > Chthoniobacterales > UBA10450 > Udaeobacter. The sequence continues at coordinate 17,784 of DATHHK010000220.1, forward strand.
TATCGCTCCTCGGAAAATGCGGGTCGCAACCTTGTCGGCTGGTTACGCCGACGGATATCCATGGCACCTTTCTAATCGTGACGCCGCCGTCCTGGTTCGGGGACAGCGTTGCGCCATTCTCGGCCGTGTGACGATGGATTTGATGATGATCGATGTTAGCAGGATCAATAATGCGCAAGTCGGCGACGAGGTTGTTTTGCTAGGACGCGATGGGAACGAGGAAATTTCCTGCGCGGAACTGGCGAAGACTGCTGGCACGATTCCCTGGGAAATCACGACACGAATGGGCCAACGCGTGAAGCGCGTTTTCATTTGATCGTGATTCAAGTTTCGAGAATCGTGAATTGATCTCCGTTGTAACGAATTACCAATCACAGACCCCATGTTCCAAATCATCTTTAACGAATTGAGCGCAGCGGAGATTTCCGCGCTTCCGAAAAAATTGCAGCTTGAGCTGCTCTCGGAGTTCCAAATTTTACCCGAGGATCTCGACCACCTCGATTCGGAACGGTTTGGGATAATCCAGCGCGAAGGGAAAAAGCTATTTCGCTATCGTGCGAAAGACTATCGCATTTATTTCGCCAAGACTGACGAAGGCATCAGGGTCCATCGTGTCTTACACAAGAACACGTTTCGCGATTTCCTTTTCCGAAGCAAGCTGCCTGTGTCCGAAGACGCCCAGCTGGGCGAAACCCGCGAATTTTGGAAGCTGATCGAGCAAGGCGAAAAAACTCGACGAGCGTGAGTCTATAAGTCTCATTCGTCTCATTGGTCAGATGGAGACCGCTGCAGACGAGATCAATGCGGTAAAGCAACCGCCGCATTGCACGGCCCCAGAGAGAACTATTTCATTAACAGCACAGAGCGGCTGCGCTTGATCTCGCGTGTGATTTTGCGATGGAGATGCGCGGGCATTCCGGTGACGCGGCGTGGAAGGATTTTGCCGCTCTCCGTGACGAATTTTTTCAGGAGATCGGGATTTTTGTAATCGATAGCCTCAATGGCGATGTCGATTCGCCGGCGCGGCATGGCGCGATTTGCCCGGCGAAAGGCGGAACGGCGTTTGGCGGTTTTAGGACCTATCATTTGGTTTCGCGGTGCAAAGTATGCCGTCTTAAGAACGGATTGTATTTCTTTTTCTCGAGTCGATTGGGTGTGCGCGGGCTTTTCTTGTTCCGCGTGGTCATGTAACGGGAGACAGGCTTACCCAATGCCTTGGCCTCCGTGCATTCAAGCGTCACAATTTCCTGCGCCATTTGTCACTCCTTCACTTCCGCTGGCGTGGCTTCTTCTTCCTCAGCCTCGCCGCCTTCTTCCTCGGTCAAACCGAATAGAGATGTAACAGATTGACGAACCCGCGACGCCTTATTTTGCTTTTCCAACTGCGATTGGCATTCAACGGTGAAGCGCGCGAATGGGATAGCTTCCAGCCGTGCGTGCGGGATTGGTTTGCCCGACATTTCGCACTTTCCGTAGGTTCCCAGCTCAATGCGTTTGAGCGCCTGATCGATTTCGTAAAGCGCGTCCTGTTCCTGGGAGAGCAAACTCAACGCGAAATCCCGATCGTAAGCGTCCGACCCAGCGTCAGCCTGATGCATTCCAAAAGCGGATGCCTCGCTGCCTTCGGCCCGCGATCTCAGAGTGTCCTGGGCCACGCCGGCCATGGAATCGACCATGGCGTCTCGAAGCTGAAGGAGTTTCTCTTTCTGCTGGCGCGTGAAGGGATCGAGTCTTCTCTCGCGGTGATTCAAACCCAACAGGATGGCCGGAGACTCAGTCGTTTCTTTTTTGGAGGGCCCACGTTTTCCGGCTTTCTTCGGCTTTGCGACCTTTTTCGATACCGGCCGTTTGACGTGTTCCTTGCGTGGCGGTCGCGCCTTACGCGCAGCAGGCTTCTTCGCAGAACTCTTCTTTTTTGTTGGTTTTGCCATAGCGTTGAAAGCGCCCTCTAATCGAGTGACACCGGAAAAACGGACGCTTAATTAAGAACATTTCCCAGTTCGCGCAAGCGGAGATTTCGTAATTGCAGGAATCTATGCCTGTTTCGTCGTGCAGGCTGCCAGCCTGCACTGGGGTTTTGCTGGCAGGATGCCCGGCTGTCGAGACAGCCAGGGTGGCTGTGTCACGAGCTCGCGCTGGAGTAACGGTTCAGGGCAAATTTCCAGAAGCCGCGCGACAGGAGGAAAGCAATGGTCGAGGCAGTGACAAGATGCAGCATCAACCACCAGGGCTGTCCGAGCGATTTGATCAACAAGCGGGCCGGGATGTTTGCGATAATGACCACCGGAATGATCCAGCCGAAGATCAGGCGGAATAGCCACGGAAAGATCGCATCTGGATAACGCGCGATGTTCAGGAAATTAAAGTAGCCATAAACCAATCCCTGCGCGCGCACGATCCAGAAACTGACCGCTGCCAGAGCAAGCATGATTGAGTAATGCACGGCAATGCCAAACCCCAGCGCAACCAGGTAAAGCAAGATTGATGTCAAATCTGGAACAACATTGAGACGCGAAAGTGCTACGCAAACTACCACACCGCCTAACCCAGCGTTGACGATGCTGTCGAGACTGAATTGTTTCGTCGAAACAGCAAACTGGCTGTCGATCGGCAGAACCAGCAGAGAATCCAATTTTCCCGTGCGCACGAGTTCTGGAATGTTGGCGACGTTAACAAAAAAGAATGCCTGAAAGAGCTGGGCAATCATTTGGTGCGTGCCGATCAGCAGCACGACCTCCCACTTTGTCCAGTCACCAATACGATCGACATTACTGAAAATGATGCTGAAGAAGACAATCTGGCCGCAGAACCAAAGGACCTCCACAACCATCCATAACAGAAAGTTCGCCTTGAAACTCAGCTCGCGAATGAGCGAGTTGCGCAACATGATGGAGTAGATTTCGATGTAACGCCGCATCACTTTTCCTGTCTCTTAACTTTAAGCACAGTCAACCACCGTCCGTATGAAACGTTTTGCGCCATGGCTTCCCGTGATTGTTGGCCTCCTAGTTGTCGCAGTGATTGTCCGCCACTGTAGCAACGGCGGCGCTGCAAGCTATCAGACAGCAACGATCACGGGCGGTCCCATTACCCAGGCGGTTACGGCAACCGGTACACTCAATCCGGTGGTTAACGTGCAGGTAGGCAGCCAGGTTTCAGGAAATATCG
>DATHHK010000221.1:0-10225 GCA_035317225.1 Candidatus Udaeobacter sp.
GTAAGATAGCGATCCGCAGCCTGTGCTGCTTGCTGCAACAAAAATATCTCGCGAGTTTGGCATGCATTACTAGTTAACTCGCACGGCGTTGTTGATCGCCACGCTTGTTCGTACTGCCCCAACGCTTGGAGCATTGTTTCTTTTTCATCGGCCCGCAGTAGCGCGGGCATCAAAATTACCAGTGTTAAGAGTGCTAGTCGTTTCATGTTGGTATTGAACTGAATCACAGAGCGCCGCGCGTTGCAAAGTGTCTTAGATTGCGATTGCGGAGTCAGGCGCGTAAGAGAAGTGTTATTGATGAAAATGAAGATTTTTCACAGCGCCGACTGGGGCATATTGGAGCAAACGGTAAACGAGTGGTTGAAAAAGGAACGGATCAGCCGGCTACTCTGCGTCACGCACACCAATAACGAAGCGATGATCTTCATTACGGTGTGGTGGTCATAAACGCGCGTAAAATCTCCCGATGGCGCACCAACGGCTAGGGGTCATTCGTTAATCAACGCATCCTATTGCGATCCTAATCACGGGAAGGACGCTTCGGAATTCGTTTTCCTTTGATTCTTGGAATCCGGCGCTTTGGCTTGTGGTCTGTCACGTGAAAGATTACGTCTCGAAGTTCGCGTTTGTCCACGAACTCACCGCATGTTGGACACCGAAAGAAGTGTTCTTTTTCTTCGTCGCTTAGCTTGTCGAAATCAGCTGCATTCATTTCCGAAGCGTGGAGGATTCGGCGATGACGCCCGTATGTTGACACATCGGACGATCCAAATGCAATCCTGAAAATTAGCCGGGTATCGGTGTAAACGCGATGCTCTACTACTGAGCTAATCGCCTTCGCGAATCAGCCCTTACGCAAGGCGTGCCGCCGATGCAGCGCTTATGCGCGAGCTATAAAAGATCACTAGCTGGCCTGTTTCGCAGTTAGCCAGTGCTTGTGTTGATCATTTCGAGGTTTCTTGAGCCAACCGATTCCGAATAGATAAGTTCGGCGCGTCGGAATTAGAGCTTTCCAGTCGAATTGGGCGACGGCTAGCACCGGAAATCGTCGAGCAACGCGATAACTGCGTGCGTCGGCAACGCACGATTTTCTTGCCTGGAATCGGTACCTTGTGGTGCGCTGCTCGGCAAGTCGCCGCTCGGCCCGGTGTTGTTCGCTGATCTTACGATCAGCAAAACGCACCAAACTGTTCTCAATCTCGTCCCGACCGAATAAAAGAAACTTTACATTCATTAGTTGCCCTCCAAACCATTCAGTAAAAGGTGCGACACAAATGAATCGAAATTATTTCAGCATCCGGATGTCTCTGGCTATGGAGGGGAGCGGTTAAGTAATCCTCTAACTCGCAAGAGATTCAAACGAAGTCAGGATGTTGTGCCGCGTCCCCATTCAAAAAAAAGCCGCAGGGTTTGGAACCCTGCGGCTTTTCTTAGTGTTTGTCCGAAGCTCCGCGCAGCCTCAGTCTAATAGAACCACGTGATCAATCGCACGCGAGTCACTGGTGTGTGCGTAAAAAACGCGCAGACGAGCGCCTGGTTTGATCGCGGTTTGGACGACTTTCCCCGCTTTGTCCACAACATGACCGAATCCGTTGAGAACGTAACGATCAGTATTTTTCGAGCTGTCCTCGCGAACAACGAGCGTTCTGAGAGGTTGATAACTGGCGGCCGAGCCTTCTCCAGCTGTCATTTTGATGATTCCTCCCGTTACTGTTATTGGTTCTGCGGTTGTTTGTTTCTTGTTCGTCGATCCCGGCTGCGCAAATGCCAATGGAGCAAGTAGCAACCAGGCGAGTGTGATAATTATGTTTTTCATGATGCCTCCTCTTTGATGTTGATTGTTAATACATGTTCTACTAGCCGAAGTTTCGGGACGAAGTCTGCACCGAACAAGAGCCAGTTGGTGGCTTTACCACAGACCACTTTTACCACTCGCCCCGAGCTCGGAGCCCTTCTCATAAGTGCGCACCCGTGCCGATCCGGGACTAACGAGAGCAGGGAACGTCGTCGTCAATAGTCCACGGCCAGTGACCTGCGGCCACCGCAAACATTGGGCATTGCTCAATCCGACAGGATGGCGCATCAATTGGTGTCGCCATCGTAGAACGAATAAGAGAGACAGAATGAAAGAGCATTACTTCAATGATTTGAAAATTGGTGACCGTTTTAAATCCGAGCCGCTAAGTGTCACGGAGAAGGAGGTCATTGAGTTCGCGCACAAGTTCGATCCGCAGATGTTTCATCTGAACCAGAAAGCTGCAGAGCGAACACTTTTCAAAGGACTCGTTGCGAGTGGCTGGCACACAGCTGCCCTCACGATGCGGCTCTTTGTGAAAACGTTGAACTTCGCCGAGGGCGCGATCGGCTTGGGTGTCGACGAATTGCGTTGGCCTAATGCGGTGCGACCTGGCGACGTGCTTACCGTTGAAACGGAGATTCTCGATCTCAGGCCATCGCGGTCCAAGCCGGACTACGGAATCATTCGGTTGCGCAATGTGACTACGAACCAACAGGGCCAGATCGTCCAGACAATGCTGGCAAATGCGATGGTCCCGCGCCAGGCGGCATAGAGCAAAGCACTTGGAATGTGACAGTGCCGAAATTGACTGCCATTCGTTAGGAATTGTGCTACAAACGGTGAATCGCGAGTCCCGAGAGTAAAGCGACGTAAGCGTATGGACGATATTCAGAAGCGAGCCGACGATAAAGCCTGGGACGAAAAACAGAACCGTCGGATTTCGGACGCAAATCGCAGGATTGAGGATGGAGTAACTGGCGAAGCGCTTGCGGCGTTACATGGTTTGCACGTGTCTCCGGATGACGAGGGGTCGTACGACGTCGACGAGATAAGCAACGTGGCCGATCAAGAAACTCTACGCGACAAGATCATCAGCCGGCTGATACAGATAGGGGATACGATTTCGCGAAATCGTGATCTGCCGGACGATGTGAGGCAAAGGTGGACAGCGACGTTGCAGGAGATCTACGCAAGCGACGCGAAGAGCGTGACCTTGCTGCGCGACTTGAGACGAGAGATCAATAGCTGGGAGGAAATCGATCCACAATCGGAGTTTTCCCTGGTCTACGGCGCGATTGGTGCTGTGGCGACAATGATCGAGATTTATCAACGAAGGTTTAACACTCGATAGAACGACTACGCGCCGCGGCTGTTCGCCGAGGCCAGAGATAGCGTTCCGTCATCGGGTGCGATTCTCTTGGGTTGCCTGAAGGCGAAATTCCAAACCGCTGGCCGCGATAGCCTGGTCAAAATCGTCAGGCAGCGGCGCCTCAAAGCTTTTCCACTCCTCGGTGCGAGGATGGCGAAATCCAAGCTTCCATGCATGCAGCATTTGTCGCGGAAAATCCTTTGCGGCGCGCGCATAGACTTTGTCGCCGAGCACGGGATGACCGAGATGATGAAGATGCACGCGAATCTGATGGGTCCGTCCGCTGTGTAGACGGCATTCCACAAGGCTGGCCCGATCGCTCGACCGAACGACCCGATATTCGGTTTTGGCGGCACGTCCACGGAGAGCAGATGCGCTCATTCGTTGTCGGTGGACTGGATGTCGTCCGATTTTTTCTTCGATTACGCCAGCCGCCTCGCGCAATCTTCCAGCCACCAGCGCCAGATACATCTTCTCCACCGTGCGGTCCGCGAATTGCTTGGATAATCCGCGATGGGCTGCGTCGTTTTTGGCGACGACAAGACAGCCGCTCGTCTCCTTGTCGAGGCGATGAACGATGCCGGGACGCTCTTTCCCGCCGATCCCCGACAAGGGGGAGCAGTGGTTGAGAAGCGCATTGACTAAAGTATGTTCGCGATGACCAGCGCCCGGATGAACAACAAGCCCCGCCGGCTTGTTCACCACAATGAGATCATTGTCTTCGAAGAGAATCTCAAGCGGGATCTGCTCTGGCAGGGTCTCGATCTTTTCCAGTGGCGGTTCGGTGAGTTGAATCTTGTCGCCGCCTCGAACGATTTGGCGTGGCCGGCTCGTTGAGTTGTTGAGTAGAACAAACCCGTCGCGGATCAACTGCTGGAGTCGTGACCGGGAGAATTCTGGAAGTCGCTTCGCCAAAAATTGGTCGAGGCGAATCCTTGCTTCATTCGCTGACACGACAAGCTCGATCCGAGTCGAATTTTCGGCTGAAAGTTGCCTCATGATAGATGAATGCGTGCCGCGGCTCTTAATCTCGCATGGCGAACGATTGAACAGACAATAGCAGTTTGTGAATTGGCAGGCGAGACGGCTGCAAACAACGCAGCCAGCGTGCCAGTGCCACATTTTGCTCTGTAAGGGCTGAATGTTACAATGGCTGCCCAATGGCGAGTGAGCACCCCGCCCAAGCATGCCCCAGTTGCGGAACGACTGTCGATACGACAACTGCCGAGCCATTAGCGCGCATCGCGTGTCCTGCGTGTGGCAAGAAAATACGCGTGGAGAGAGCATTCGATCATTTCGTCCTGGTCGAGACGCTTGGCGTTGGTGGGATGGGCACCGTTTACAAGGCGCGCGATATGCAACTGGATCGGTTCGTGGCGTTGAAACTATTGCGAAGAGATCTCGGTGGCGAAGAGGATCACAAAGCTCGATTGCAGCAAGAGGCACGTATCGCTGCCGCAGTGAGTCATCCCTGTGTAATACAGGTATTCGATTCGGGAACAGATCACGGGCAGTTCTATGTGGTAATGGAGTTGGTCGATCACGGGAGCCTCGACGATCTCATGGCGCTGCAACCGCGGGTACCGGAACAGCGGGTCCTCGAGATTGGCATCCAGGTTGCAAGGGGACTGCGTGCCGCGCATCGGCGAGGTCTGATTCACCGCGATGTGAAGCCGGCTAATATCTTGTTTGTCGATGAGCACGCAGCAAAAATCGGCGACTTCGGTCTCGCCAGCACAGCGACGCAACGCTGGGGAATCGGCGGCGTCGTTTGGGGAACCCCGGAATATGTCGCGCCGGAAAGATTAAACAACGACCCCGAAGACTTCCGCAGCGACATTTACAGTTTGGGCGCGACGCTGTTTCACGCGATTGCGGGCAAGCCGCTAATCGAAGCCCCCACAAATTCCTCGACTGCGTTGCTCGAATCAAAACGGCAGCCGCTCGATTTACAGACCACGGCGCCGGACGTTTCTGTCGCGACCGTGGAGGTTTTGCAGAGAATGCTCGCAGCTGACCCGGCGCAGCGTTTCTCTTCCTATGACGATCTGGTTGCGGAGCTTGAGCGAGCGTGGCGCGCGCTGGCATTGGAGGATGCAGACAGCGTCGGCGAGGCGCGCCGGCGACGCTGGCGTCCGGCGTTGTCTGGCTTTACTCGGCGTAGCTTGGAAGGGTTAAGAGGGGTTTTACGCCGGTTCCACCGCCTGCCACGTCTTATTCGCGTGGCATTACCGGCTATAGTGGCGGCTGGGATTTTGTTCGTTATCGCGCGCAGTTTTTTGCCCTCGTGGACGGAAGTGGCAGCGTTTGCGACCAGCTGGTTGGATCGCGGTCCGTGGAATAAAGCACTCGCCAGTTATAAAGAGCAGGTCGCCCTTTATCACTTTGCTCAAGCGGCTGAGGAGATCAGGAATGTGAAACTGGTCGGCGGATATTACAGGCCCGCGGAAGAAATTTCAGAAAAGCGGGCGCTACTCATGTCCGATTGGAAGAACGCTCTGATTGACGATCTCAACCGTTCGCATTTCTCGGGTACACTCACAGATAGCTCCGGGGCGCAATATACAGGCATAGTGAGCGCTACGGATGAAGGACTCACGATGAAGCTTCCGTATGGAATTGCATGGATCACCTGGGACAAGCTCTCGCCAAAGGAAATACTGGCCGTATCCAAATCGTTCATCGGTCCAGAAGCGCGTGCTGCAGCAGATCGACAGTGGCGTTGCGCTGTTTTTGCCAGTGAAACCGGGCAAACCGAAGCGGCGAGGGAATTAGCTGAAGCCGCTGCGAGGATGAAGCCCGAATATAAGGAACAGATTTCTGTTCTTTTCCCGGATATGTCCCGAGCCCCTTAGGGCGCGTTGAGGACAACGCGTTCAACCGGTATTTGCCAAGGGTGGATCGGCTGGTTCGAAGACGATGCCAGCTCACATGCCGAAGGCGCAAGATGGAGGATGAACGAATTCACGGTCTTGGGAGTCTGATTTAGACGAATCATTGCTATAATTGATTTTTGACGCGACGTTTTCCTGATCGCGATATGGAGCAAAATCCGCCACCGCAGTTTCCTTCGCCGGAAGAATTGAAGACCAAGATCACGGAGTTTATGAAACAAAACTTCGGCGACCGGGTCTCAGTAGCGACTTTTGCCGAGCCGGAACCCGCGCCGGCAGAAGAGGAAGAAAAGCCGGAGAAGACGGATCACAATGAATTCGAATTTAATCTCCTGCCGCGCGACATTAAAGCGCATCTCGACCGCTTCGTGATCAAGCAGGATGAAGCCAAGAAGGTGCTGGCGATCGCCGTTTGCGATCATTACAACCACGCCAATTACCTGCGCCGTCTTGAAAAGGAAGATGCCACGCGTGCGCAGGAGATTGAATACATCAAACAAAACGTGATTTTGGTGGGGCCGACCGGTGTCGGGAAAACCTATCTCATTAAACACATTGCCGACCTGATCAAAGTGCCGTTTGTGAAAGCGGACGCCACGAAGTTCAGCGAGACGGGATACGTCGGCGGCGATGTGGAAGATTTGGTGCGCGAGCTCGTGCACAAGGCCGATGGGGATCTGAACCTGGCGCAGTTCGGAATCATTTATATCGATGAGATCGACAAGATCGCAGCGGCCGGAAATTTAATCGGGCGGGACGTTAGCGGGCGGGGCGTGCAGACTACGCTCCTGAAGTTAATGGAGGAAACAGAGGTGCCGGTGCGCAGCATGAACGATTTGCAGGCACAATTGCAGGCGGCTTTCGAATTTCAACGACGCGGCAAGACAACACGAGAGACGATCAATACGCGCCATATTCTCTTCGTGGTCAGCGGCGCGTTTGAGAAATTAAAGGAACAAGTTGCGCGACGCGTTCGTCACGGTCAGATCGGATTTAGTGCGGAACCGATTCAGGTGATGGACAACGAATTGTTCGGGCACGTGACGACGCAGGATTTTATCGAATACGGGTTCGAGCCGGAATTCATTGGCCGATTACCAGTGCGTGTGGTGTGTGAAGATCTGGATGCTGATGACCTTTTCAGCATCATGAAGTATTCCGAGGGTAGCTTGCTCCGGCAATATGAGCGCGCCTTCCGCGCATACGGCATTGAGATCAGTTTCGAGGATGAAGCGCTGCGGCTACTGGCTGAAGCCGCCGCGAAGGAAAAAACCGGCGCACGTGGATTGCTGACGGTATTCGAAAAGTTGTTCCGCGATTACAAATACTACCTGGCTGGATCAGGCCTGAGCCAGTTGCGTGTTACCGCTGCGCTCGTGCGCGAGCCGCAGCGTGTGCTCGACCGATTGATGGCGGAGGGACACAAGCTCGAGGCGCAAATGCTCGAAGCCGGCGCGCGTCAATTTGCAGAAAAATTCAACCGGGAGCATGGATTGGAAATTGTCTTGGATGAGGCTGCGGTGCGGCGCCTGGTCGAGCGCGCGCAAACTGAGCGGATGACCATGAGCGATCTTTGCGCCCACTTATTTAAGGATTACCAGTTCGGACTAAATCTGGTCAAAAAGAACACCGGCCAGACAAAGTTTGTCATCAATGCCGGAGCCGTCGATGAACCGGACAAATTCTTAAGCGAACTGGTCGTGCAGTCCTATTATCCGGGCGCAGCTCCTCAAAAAGCGTGATTGTTCATGAAGCGCTCGTTGATCACAACGCTCGCAATTGGAGTTGCTGTCGCCATCGTTGTTGGAATCTTGCACGCAACCAAGGGGATAGCGGGCCTTGAGGCTGGTATTGGGCAGCTTGTTTCCGATTACGCGGGAGCGACGAGGGTCGTGGGCAAAAAATGGCATTATGTTTTTGTTCTACTGATAGCTGCTGGTGTTGCCTGGCTCAGCCTGAAAAATCCCCCGCCCGAGGGACGGTTGCGAAACTATCTATTGTTCGGCTCTTTGTTGGTTGAACTCCTTGTGCTTTCGTGGGTCTGCTCTCTTTATCGGGTTTTTTTCCAGCCGCTTCCCTGCATTTTTGCAGTCGCGCTAGCAGCGGCCTTCGCGGAAGGCTGGATGGTCTTTTTGCGGAGGGACCGCTCGCATTTAATGCGCACAATCTTTGCCAATCGCCTCTCGAAAAAAGAATTTCGTCGTGTCAGCGACGGTCCATTCGATGGGCAGGCGAACGCGTATCAAGCGAGTACGGTCGTCTGTGATATTGCCAATCGACAAGGATTCAGGAATTCGTCTGACCCCGCCGGTTTCGCTGAAACAATGGCCAAATTTATTCGCGAGACCGCGGACGATCTGATCGAGAGAGGAGCTTGTCTACAGGCTGCCGACGGGGAGGGCGTCGTGGCCACCTTTGGATTTCCGAACGCCAGTAGGCAACATGCCGAGGATGCAGTGCGTGCTGTTCTCGATCTGACAAAGAAGTTTCACGAGCGGCGGCAGGAGAACGAAAAACTTTTTGGTAACTGGGACATGCACGCGGGGATCAGTTCAGGCGCGATCATCGCAGGCGCGATGAAGGACAGCGTACACCCAGCGCTTTTAGCCAGCGGTGAACCGATTGAACTCGCGCGCAGGTTCTGTGCCCTGAATCATCGATATGGATCAAAGATCCTGATTGATACGCCTACTTTCGATAGCGTGAGCGAGATGATCGTTGCCCGTCCAATTGATTTTGTGAGCGGAATGAATTCGCATGATCGAATTGAAATCTACGAGCCGCTCTGGCTTACCGCAGAAGCCAAACCAGAGCACGTTGCCCGAAGAGATTCTTTCTGGAGCGGTGTAGTTCTGTATCGGGAAAAACGTTGGGCGGAAGCCTATTCCGAATTTCAGAAAGCGCGCGGCCCCGAGGGAGAAGACGATCCTGCATTGCAATTCTATTTGCGCCGGCTCGAGCCGCTCGTCCTGCAGTTAACAGAGTCGCCGTTGGAAGAAAGCTGAGCGCGCGTTGAGAAGGACAGAATATCCGGTCGCAATCCGGAACTTGGTTACGCAATTACGACAAATGCCGGGAGTCGGTCCTCGCTCCGCGGAACGGATCGCACTCTGGATGGTGGGGGCACGGGATGATAAGCCGGAGCAGATAGCGCGCGCAATCACGGACACGCGGCAGTCAATTCGTTCCTGCAAGCTTTGTGGATTTTTTGCTACCGGCGAAATCTGCGACATATGCGCCGATTCCTCTCGATCGACGGAACTGCTCTGCCTCGTAGAGCAACCCACCGACATTCTTCCTCTGGAAAAGACCAATGTCTTTCGGGGGCGATACCATTCTCTTGGAGGGAAGATCTCTCCACTCGATCATATCGGCCCCGACGATTTGCGTATTAAAGAACTACTCGAACGCGTCGATCAGGAAAAGATAACCGAAATCATTTTTGCGCTGCCCGCCGATGTCGAAGGCGAATCGACCACAAACTACATTGTCGATCTCTTGAAGAACAAGCCGGTCAACCTTACGCGCCTTGCCCGCGGCATTTCGGCCGGCGGCGGCCTTGAATCCGCGGATGAGCTAACGCTTTCAGCCGCGCTTTCAGGACGGACGAAACTCTAACGCCTGGTTATCCGGAGCCGCGAACGCGACGTGCGCGCCTAACGAGAAAGAGATAACCCACGGGCGGGGTCACTGGCAAACTCGCTGATCTTGCCTTATCAAGGGGCCCTTGGCTTCATCGATTGGTTAGGCTGATAGCGTCGCTAAAGCAGCTTGGTCAGAACGTATTTCTCAGATTCTTCGCCATTGTTTTTTTTCCAAATGATCTCCAGACTTATATGCTGAGGGTCAGGAATCTCATAGATTATTGTATGAACATGGTCATCTGAGGGATCTTTCAGGTTGGTGATGTCGAACATATCGAATTCATAGCGTCTGGCAGCACTGCCCGCTTTTAACTTCAATCGCGGTTGGTTCCCTCGATTGCAGAAATGGGTCATCAATAGATTGCCCTTCTCGCTGTAAAACACCGACAATTCTTTACCGAACTGTTCGGTCACTATTGAGCCGTTGGAACCAAGGTCATAAGTCACGTGGAGAGGCAGTGTTTTATCTCCTGCTCTTATCGACCACTGACCCTGAAGACTTTTGAAAACGTCGAAAGGC
>DATHHK010000222.1:0-3367 GCA_035317225.1 Candidatus Udaeobacter sp.
AGAATTGCATGGATGCCCGGTGACGGAGTCGGGCATGATGTCATGGAGGCGGCGCGCCTCGTTTTGGATCGGCTGAAACTCGATGCCGAATATGTGCCTTGCGACATAGGTTGGGAATTCTGGTGCAAGGAAGGAAACGCACTGCCCGACCGAACAGTCAACGCGTTGAAAGAAACAACTTGCGGTCTTTTCGGTGCGATCACGAGCAAACCCCAATCCGAAGCCAAAGAAGAATTGGCGCCGGAACTGAAAGAGAAAGGACTGGTTTATTTTTCGCCGATCGTCGGGCTGCGTCAGATGTTCAATCTCCACACCAACATGCGGCCCTGTAAGAGTTATCCGGGGAACCCGCTGAATTATCGCGGTAACAAGATCACAAACCCGAGCGGCGAAGATGTGCCGATCGATCAAGTCGTGTTTCGAGAAAACACCGAGGGCATGTACGGCGGCGTGGAATTTTTTCCGTTGCCAGAAGCGGTTTACACCGCGTTGTGCGCAAATCCGAAAATGAAGAAGTGGAAAGATAAGGCGGGACTGGAAAATATCGCGCTGTCCACTCGCATTATGAGCAAGCAAGGTTGCACCAACATCTGCAAAGAAGCTTTCGAGTTCGCAAAGAAGACTGGTCGCAAGCGCGTCACGCTGATCGAAAAGCCGAATGTGCTGCGCGAGACCGGCGGCTTGATGATGCGTTGCTTCAAGGATGTCGCCAAGAATTATCCCGATATCCGCGCTGACGACGCGAACATCGACGCCATTTGTATGTGGATGTTCAAAAACCCGCAGGATTACTCGGTGCTCGTAGCCGAAAACATGTTCGGCGATATCGTAAGCGACCTGTGCGCCGGTCTTGTCGGCGGACTCGGTTTCGCTCCGAGTGCCAATCTCGGCGACAACTACGCGGTCTTTGAACCGACGCACGGTTCTGCGCCGAAATATTCGGGTCAATACAAGGTCAATCCAATCGCAATGCTCTTAACCTCAAAGCTAATGCTCGATTGGTTAAAGGAATCTGACATGGCCACGCGTCTTGAGTCGGCAATTGCGCGCGTGATCGCGGAGGGCAAGGTGCGTACCTACGACATGGGCGGAAAAGCCTCCACGCTCGACGTCGCCAAAGCGATCGCGGAATACGCCAGTTAACTGCTATTCCGCGGGTCGACCAATGCTGAAAGCGCCCATCGGTTTTGCGTCGGGATGCGGCTCTCTTTTCATGAGATCACTCTCGACGTATCGACGGAATTCACCGCCAAACATATAGCCCCGCTCTTTCCAAAAGGCTTTGCCACCCGGCGCGCAGACGAGATTCATAATGACAAGCTCCCAACCCATCCATAGTGGCGACGCGAGCAACCCCTCGCGCCACTTCAGAAATGCATTCTGCGAGTAAGAAAGAAACGCCATAAAGGTTGCGATAAACCGAACTTTTTCCTTTTCCGAAAGCGACGCGTAATCTCGCAACCCGTTCGCCACGATTTGGGAAAGCGCATCATCGGCGGCAACCAGATGGTACCATTTGGCGAAGTGCTCGTGCACGGTCTGGGCGGTGGCGGATCGAACTGCGTTTGTGTTCTGTCGAATTTGCAACGCGACATAGATCAGCGAGATCACGACCGCCAGAGCGCCGATGACTTGTCCGAGATTGGCGAGATCGTTGAGGGACATTTTTTCAGCTGTCGCGAAGACCGCGAATCTAGTCGAGGTAAATCGTCCCTTCGCTGACCAGGACGGCGGCGCCTCCGATGCGAGTCGTTTGGACGACACCATCCTTCTTTTCCGCACGGGCGATCAGTGTACTCGGCCGGCCCATCTCGACTCCCTGGGCGATTCGCCAACTGAAACTCCCGTTGCGGTCCTGGTTGTAGTGAGCCAGAAGCCCGGCGAGAGTACAGTTAGCGCTGCCAGTAGCTGGGTCTTCAGGAACCCCGCTCAAGGGCGCGAACATCCGAGCACGAATGTCAAAACCGTCGGTGCCTTGCGTGTAAAGATAGACATCCGGCATCACGTCCTGGGCGGCCAAAGCTTCAAATCCGCTCATGTTAATGCGCGCGCGTTCGAGCACCGAGCGATCTCTTAGCTCTACGAAGATAAAAGGAAGACCCACAGACACCACTTGCGGACCGTGTGTTTTCGTAACGACCTCCTTTGGATCGACAGAGATCGCGGCTGCCACAAACTCCACGGGAAGAGTTTTTCCGAAAGAAAGCGATTGAGGAGCGGTCAGCTCACACGATGTAACTTTCCCACCGGACTCATGAATCGCGATCGAAACCAAGCCACCTTCTTCTTCAAAAGTGACTGCGAGCGAAGACTTGATCTCGCCGAACTCGCCGGCGCTGGCGAGAACAAATGCGGTCCCAATGTTGGGGTGCCCGGCAAAAGGAATCTCTCTGGCCGGTGTGAAGATTCGAACGTGCCGCGTGTGACCCGCTTTCGAAGGAAGTACGAACGTGGTCTCGGAGAAATTAAATTCGCGCGCGATCTGCTGCATCTGCTGCTTCGAGAGCCCAACTGCCTGCGGCAAGACGGCCAATTGATTTCCACCGAAGCGCGTCTCGGTGAATACGTCACAGATGTAATAGGAGTACTTCACAGCGCGTTTCCAAGGGTACTCAATTTAATGGGCACAAGGTAACCAAAAAAACGAAACGGCGCCTTTCCATTAGAAGCCAACTTTTATGACCGTTCTGACGTGATCAATGGAATCCTGAAATGCGTCGAGTGCCGCGTTGATTTGTTCCGCATCAAGATCGACAAAGCGCAAAGCGTCTGGCGGAAAACGAAGTTTGCCACTCCGGGCCAACTCGATCAGCGTCGGAAGTTCAGCGGCCAGATGATCGGACACGCCGATGATCTCGACCTCCTTGTTGATCAATTCCGTGTAAGGAAAGATCGACATCGACTCCGCCGTTAATCCGACAAGCGCGGCACGACCTAGCGCGCCCAAACATTGGACAGCTTGTCGCATCGTCTTCGAGGATCCGATCAACTCCAACGAAACATCCACGCCTTTTCCATTCGTCGCGTCAGTGATTTGTTCGAGGGGATTTCCCTTATTTGCATCGATTGGGACAGCTCCGAGCGTTTCGATTGAAGCAAGCTTGGTCGGATTAATCTCGACGACGAAGATTCGGTCGCACTCAAAGGCTCGCGCCAACTGCAGCGCCGAAAAACCCAATCCACCGAATCCAAAAATTGCAATCGACTCGCCCGACTTGAGTCTCGCCTTGTTCAGCGCATGAAGCGCCGTCGCCGATGAACACATCATGATCGCACCAATCTCGAATGGAATCTGATCGGGGAGCGCGAATACATTTCTGCCGGGAACCTTGATGAACTCCGCATATCCACCGTCGAGATGTTTGCC
>DATHHK010000223.1:0-5473 GCA_035317225.1 Candidatus Udaeobacter sp.
CTTCCAGCCGTGTTCAATCGTCACACCTACTTCCACTCGCACGCGGTCGCGGCGAACCGCATCAATCGTGCGCACCCTATCCGAGATTCGCGACACCGCCGCCACAGCCGCCTTTATCTGCTGGATGTCCGCATCAGAGAGACGAGGCGCATACGGCCCGGTAATTTGCAGCGGTGCCACCGCGCAACCGCCGAGGAGAATCGCCACACTCAACCATCGACCGCGCATTAGCATCTAACGAGACAGAGATAAGCCGCGGCAGGGTGTCGTGAAAAACACACTGAACTTCTTCATCGATCTACGGGCGCGGTGCTGGGGAAGGGCGAAGTCGTGGAGTGGGACCAACTCGTCCTAGTGTCCCAACCAGGCGGAATAGTTGGTCCGGACCGTTTTGGGTTGGAAGGCAGGTAGTCTTGCGACCCCAAGTAGGGCAGCTCGCCCCAAAGCCGCCGCCAGGGTTTTGCCATGCTGCTCCAGAGTTTGATATAACCAACCGGTTGCCCCAGAACCATTCACCGGAGCTAGTGAAATCTTCCCGCGCCTGCACCGACACCCAGTAGGTACCTTCAGCGAGCATGACCGGACTGGTCAACGTGATGAAAAAACTAAAGAATCCGCTGTATGGGTTGGCGAGCCGGCTTGCAACCAACGTCCCTGGCAGCGCGCCGCTATCTGCGTAGAAAAAAACATGGAACGAATCGGGCGGGACGGGAGGTTCGCTAGATTCGCCGATGACATCCACTTTAGTGATATTCCAGATCTGGCCGGCTGGGATGACGAAATCGTCCGCAGCAAAGCTGTCATAATTGTCGAATTTAGGCTCGTAGTCCTGCGATGTGATGACCCCAGCGGACGGGGGAGGTGGCGGCGTGGGTGCAGGGTTGTTCGTCTGATCGTAGAGGATGCTAGCCGGTTCGGCCGGGACTGGAGGAATGAGCGTTACGGCAATTGAGGGGGCAGCGGCGGCATTCTCGGTTGCGGGAAACGCCAACGCAAACGATGCCCTGGCGTCGCTCCGCTCGGCGGTGTTTCGCTGCGCCAGCGCCAATGGAATCGTGGAGACCCCCATAAGAAGAAGCAGGTAAAGCGCGCCTCGAAGAAGATGCGCTTTAATCACGGGACTAGTTTTCACTGTGCGTGTCGGTAAGCAAATGTCTGCTACTCGAAGCGCGTCAAAGATGTCCAGACTTTTCTTTGCGGATGAGCACCGCGCTGCGACCGAACAGTGCCAATGGAAAGAAAACCGGCGTTCGCTTTGGCCAGTGCATCTAACGAGATACAAAATCAGCGACCGCGCGAGGTAGAAATGACGTTCGCATGCTGGCGAAGATGGGCTTAAGGACCGTCCGCGGTTCGCTGCATCGCCTGGTTAGACGTTTGGCGCTGCAGACTGAGTATCGACAACTTCATACAAATCCGGTTCGAACTTGGCAAGTGAGCGACCCCGGCTACAGCAATTTTGCATCGCATCTTGTGCCAACAGCCGTTTAAGATACTGGCTGACATGTCCGAATTTCCAAAAAAAGAGTTGGAGACGCTTTGGGCGCCGTGGCGAGTGGAGTATTTCGAAAAGGAACCGCGCGACTTGAATTTTCTTTCCGCGGCGGCGCAGGCGAGCGATGACGCCGCGCACTTGGTGATCACACGGCGAAAGAACGTGTTCCTGATGATGAACCGGTATCCGTATGCGGTCGGTCATTTGATGGCGGTGCCGTATCGCAAAACGGCGGAGCTCTCCGCGCTCGGTGAGAATGAGATCGTCGAGCTGTGGAATTTGGTCGCGCGCGCGCAGGCGATTTTGCGCACCGTGACGAAGGCTCAGGGCTTTAACATCGGTTTGAACCTTGGCGAGTGCGCAGGCGCAGGGGTGACGGACCACTTGCATATTCACATCGTCCCACGCTGGAGTGGTGACACGAACTTCATGCCGATCCTCGCAGGAACGCGCGTGCTTGGTGAAGGGTTGCGGGAGCTTTACGACAAGTTGATGGAAGCGCAGGCGAGGATCGACGTGGAGTCGCGTCACAAGATATGAACGGTTGGGTTGACGCGCCGCCACGAAGAAGGGGATTGGGTTGCTTCGGACGAGGCTGTCTTATTCTTGTTGTTTTTGCGGTTGTGCTGGGAATCGCTTGCTTTGCTGGGATGTATTGGGGTTTACACCGGCACTCGGCAATTTTCCACGGCCTTTACTGGCTGACGAAAGCGCAAGCTATTGGTCAAGTGCAGGTGCCGGTACCTGCGTTCACCGCGTCGGACACGCAAATTCAATCGGTCCACGAGCGGTGTGAAGATTTCGAACAAAAGGCGCGAGCGGGTCAGCCAGCCGAGCTTGAGCTGACAGCGGATGACATCAATACTTTGATTGCCACCAACCAAGACTTGCGTGGCAAAATCTTTGTCTCGATTGATGGGGAGCGCTTGCGGTGCCAGGCGAGCGTTCCGATTGGAGACCTTATCCCCCGGTCGGGTTATTATTTTAACGGTGACATCGTGGTCGAACTAAAAAGCGGGGAATCACTTGAGAATCCTCAGTTGAACCGAATCACGGTAAACGGCGAGTCTGTTCCGCACGATCTTTTGAATTGGAAATATCGTTCGAAGGGATTGCGAGATTATCTCGCCGATTATCGAAACGACTCCGGTGTCGGCGCCATTGAGATCCGGGACGGCAAGTTGATTTTACGGTCACGGACAGATTGAAGGTAAGGACACTGCGCTGCGGCGCGGCGACCCTGCCGTTACGGCTGCGAGAATTCGGTTATGGCTCCGACTTTGGAAGGATGCCGGGCGCCAAGGCGTTGCCCAGCGCGGTAAAGATCTTATCACTCACGTTCGTGTAGTTCCCCTCGTTGTCGAAGGCCTTTGGAGCATAGGTAATTGCTACGGCTACTGTGAGTTTTTTTGAGGGCAAGTAACCGACGGTCGCACCGCAGCCGGCGAAGCTCTTCGTTTGTGTTATCCAAGGACCGAGGTTGACTACACCAAGACCGTAATTCCGTGCCTCACTCATGTGATGACAGCCGGGACAGTTGTCCTGGGCGTGGCCGAACCCAACGAGCCTCGGATTCACTTGTGCAGCCAGCGATTCCTTGGAGAGAAGTTTGCCGGTCCCCACTGCCTCCATGCTCTTCGACATGTCAGTGATATCCGTGGTTTGGATCGCTCCCTCGGCCGTGGTCCATGAGGGATTCCAGAATGTTGATTCTTCATAGAAGGGTACCTCAGCCGGAACACGAAGCTCAGAGCGCCGCTCGGAACTAAACGTGTGCAACACCGGCTCCGGAATCTGCGGCGTACTGAAGCTCTGGGTTTGCTTTAAATCCATCGGTTCAAGGATGTATTGCCGCATTGCCCGGGCTAACGGCATGCGCGTGACTTGTTCGATTACTTGGCCGAGGATGACATAGTTGGTGTGGCAGTATCCCCAATTGCTCCCGGGTTCGAACATCATGGGTTTCGAAACGCCGATCTTGATCAGTTCCTGCGGCGTCCACTGCCGGAAAGGATCAAGATAAATGCCATGCAGCACTTCAGGCTCATAGACATAATCGGCGTATCCTGATGTCATGTTGGCAAGATTTTTGAGTGTGATGCGATCGGCGTGCGGGAGATCGGGCAGGAATTTGCTTAGTTTGTCGTCGAGCGACACCTTCTTTTGGTCGACAAGCTCCAGGAGCATTGTGGCGATGTAAGTGAACGCCATCGCGCCGTTACGAAAATGCATGGCAGGAGTAGCTGGCACGCCAGACATCGACTCGCCTAACGCTTCGGTGTAGAGCTGTTTGCCTTCTGTGATCACGTGAACGATAAGCGCCTTCAGGTTGTACTGCTTCATCGCGTCGGATGTGATGCTTTTAATCGCAGCGATCTGTTTTTGCTGATCGTCGCTCTTGTTACTTGATTCAACACCAGGCGTAACCGACGCCGTGCCTTGCGAATCGGCTTGTCTAGCGCCTATGCACGTGGCGGAGTAGAAGATGGCGGTCGCGAGTATACTGACGGCCAGTGTAACGTGTGTTTTGGGGCCTGATTTGTACTCGTTAACGTTAGCGGTGAACATGAGTCTTCGATGGCGTTTCACAAAACGCACGTCAATGGCGCTGCTGTGCAACCGATTTAATTCGGCTGCATGATCTCGCGCACAAAGACGTTAAGCTGTCCGTCTTCCTGTCTGCGCACTTCGGTGATCTCGTATGGCCGCTGTTCATCGCGGTTCACTTCCGCTCCCTGCCGCGGTGGAATATAGCCGGCCGGAAATTCCACAATGATCCGCGTGGAAGAACCCCCGCCGAAGTGCAGCACCTTGTCCGTCAGTTTCGTGCGCGGACGCAGCACAGCCTTGTTGGCATCCGAAAAATTCACGACGAATTGTCCCTTCAAATAAACGCGTTCACCCGCAAGTCCACGATCAGCAACGTCACGCAGATCGCTGGCTCCTATCAGCCGGCCAAGCGGCATTTTGCCTGGAGAAAATGTTTTCCAACTCCCACCGCCCGCGTTTGAAGCGAGAGCTACATTGGAAGCGTCGGGCGGAGCCGGTTGAGCTGGCAGAACTGGCACTGGCGTTGCGGTTGGAACAGAAGCGGCTCGAGCGACGGCTGGAGCTTGAGCATTGGCGGTGTTCGTGGCTGGCGCTGGTGTAGCCACAGGAAGCCTCGGAGGCGTTGCTGCAGACGCCAGCGTAAAGGGGGTCGCGCCTGGAACAGCGGGTTTCTGTGCAACTACGGGCTGGGGAGGAGTCGATGCCGGAGGTGGGGACTCTAGGTTTTGCTTCTTGCCTCGTCTGCCTTTTGGCGGCGGCGTGGGATTAGCAAGCTTTTCATTCTTTGCTATGACTGGCGCAGCCGGCGGTGGTCGAATGGCAATCGCTTGTTCGACCCGGACCAATTCGTTCGCAACAGGCGGAGGCGTCGCGCTGGCGCTGACGCCGGGTAAGGAACTCGGACCGCCTTGCGCTATTGCCGTTTTTTGCTGGTTCTCTGCGTAATGTTGTTCAATTTCCTTGCGTTCTGGCGCCTTAAACATTGGCCAGCCGGCGGCCAGGTTGAGGCTGAGCGGCGGCTCGAGGCGAAAGGTCCCCAGACCACGTGTGACCGTATAGCTCCCGTAAAGCAAGGGGATGGCCGTAATCATCATGCGGCCATCGGCCAAACGCTCGGCGTGAATCACCGAAGAAATGTCATGTGAGCGCTCTAACTTGATTTCCAATCCGACATTAAGCGTTTGTTTCATCAGTGGCAGGGCCTCTGGATTCGCCGGGTAAAGATGTTCCATGAGCAATTCGCCGTTATCGACAGCATTGGTTAAGGCGACCATGCCGGACGTAAATACATCGCCGGGTCCGAGCTCTCGGACAGCGACAATCTTGAATCTGCCAACCACGTAGGGAACCAGGCCGCGCACCGTCTGATAATTCCGAATATAATTACGTGCCAGCTCCCCATTCGTCCTCGCGAGTTCAGCGTTGCCC
>DATHHK010000224.1:0-3238 GCA_035317225.1 Candidatus Udaeobacter sp.
TTGAAATTTGTCCACGTCGTTCCAGCAAGACCGCTAGGCATCAATGCCGCACTACTGATCAGCATCATGATGAAATGCGTCGCAACAATGATCAGAAAGATGGTGAGTGGCAGGATCACCAGCGGAATAGTGGCCTTCGAGAGGACGGTTGTGAGATCCGAAACCGGAAGCGACTTCCAGAAAATGATGCTTCGTTCGCGGCGTTCGCCGTAAAGCGCGTCGAGACAATAGAAGACGCCGATGACGAATGCTGTCAGGATGATAATCATTGCAGCGATATCGTACGGCATCTCGATCGCGGCCCGCCGATGGGCTGGATCAAGCAACATTGCTAAGCGCCGGCGATCTGGCAGATGAAAGGAGCCGACCAAGGAACCGAACAACACGACCGCGGCGACAATCAGTGGTGCGATGTAAATCGAACGGTTTTCCCATAGCTCGCGCCGCACCGACCAAAAGAACGGCTGCGTGGAAGATCTGCTGTAGCCGGGGACGTTAACCCCGGTAGACTTAGGCGTGTTATCCGATTGAGTATTCATTTGGTTACCTCAGGCGCTGTAGCTTGGCTGGGGAGCGGCGGTGGTGCGGTGGTGTTATTGCTCATGACGGCTACGAACAAGTCGGCGATACTGGGCCTGCGCACTTCGCCATACACAGCGAGTTGGTCGCGGTTTACATGGTCGAACAGCAGAACGCTGCGACCAAACACGGGCCGCTCGTGAATCGGCTTCAGCGCGCGCGCTGCTGTGACATGCTCGGGATTCACCATCACTTCCACGTAGCGCGAGTCGAATTCTTCCATGCTGCACTGGAGCACAATCCGGCCGCGGTTGATGAACATGAGATCGGTAAGGACGTCCTGGACCTCTTCCACCTGGTGCGTGGTTACGACGATGGTACGATTTTGATCGAAGTAGTCGTTCAGCAATGAATCGTAGAATTGTTTGCGATAAAGGATGTCCAGGCCAAGGGTTGGCTCGTCCAGCACCAATAATTTCGCGTCGATGGCCATGACCAGGGCGAGATGCAGTTGGGCCACCATCCCTTTCGATAGTTCTCTTACCTTGCTCGTGCGTTTGATCGTGGTCTTCGCCAGAAAACTCTCTGCTTTCGCGCGATTGAATCGCGGATGGACGCCTGCGACATAGTCGAGCAGCTGCGTGACCCGAATCCAGCGTGGCAGGACGGCGACATCGGCGATGAAAGAGACATCTTGCATGAGCTCGTCGCGCTGCGTCCATGGGTCGCGTTCCAACACCTTTAATTCTCCCTGATACGAGGTGAGGCCGAGGATCGCATTGAGCGCAGTCGTTTTGCCTGCGCCGTTGGGACCGACCAGTCCGAGGATTCGTCCCTCTTCAATGTGCAAATCGATCCCGTCGAGCGCGACCGTTGTGCCGAAAGCCTTGCGGAGTCCGCGCGCTTCTATCGTTATCATGGTTTCAGCGACCGTCCTTTCTGTTTGAATTGCGGGTTGCGGCATCGAGCAATTCTTTTGGATCCAGCCCGAGCCGTTGAATAGTTGCGTGTACCCTCGGCCAATGTTCCGAAAGAAACTTCTGCCGCTCGCCTTTGAGTAACGATTTGTGCGCGCCCTCTTTCACGAACATGCCGAGGCCGCGCCTCTTTTCGACCAAGTCCTCGTCGACAAGTTCCTGATAGGCCTTTAGAACGGTCAGGGGATTGACTCGATGTTCGGCGGCGACATTGCGCACCGATGGCAGGGGATCGCCCTCTTTGAGCAGGCCGTCGAGGATCATATGCACGACACGGTCACGAAGCTGTCGATAGATTGGCTGATTATCATTCCATTCACGATTCATCCGGTTCTCCAAACGCCCAAGGCTGCGCGCCACCCTGTTGATTGCTCGCTTTGCCTCATATGGTGATGTAGTTAACTATAACACCAGATCACATGCAAGCTTTTTTTGGAATTTTTTTCGCCTCGGTTTTAGGCAGGCAAAAAAAACCCGTCATTGCCATGATCAGCCTCATTTTGCCAATACTTGATGCGGCGAATAGTCCGTTAGATACAGGGTGCGATCGTGGATCTCTCCGACCAGCGGTCCGTTAATTTCGCCGGTCTCCTTCTTGATCTTGATCCATTCCGGCTCTCGCAAGAATTTCTGCCAACGATCGGCCATCGTTTCCTTGTCCGGCCATTCAAGCAGGTAAACGAACTCGGTTCGATTGTCTTTTTTCGATTCCCAGGTGGCAACTATCTTGAAGTCGTATTTCGCCATGATTCGCATGGCGTGATCTCGAAAGCGGTCATGAAACGCTTTCTTATTGCTATCAAATATTTCGTAGATCCGTAGCTGATGAATCACTTTCTGTGGTTCACCAGCGCTCGCTAGCAAACGTTCCTGAACAATGCCTCCGACCGTCAGTATCACCATTGAGGCGATTAGTATTTTGTATTTCTGCGCTGCAAAACTAGAGATCATAGTTTTTCCTCCTTAAACTTTCGTTTCATTTAACCTTTCAATCTTTGAGCTATGGCCTTGCCGTTCCGCTCGGTAGTGCTGTCAACCCAGGCCGCCCTTCGTAAAGATGAGTCCGTGATCCGCGCCTGCTAAATCGCTGACGGGTAGGAAGGCAGACTTCGCACGCGAAAAAATCAGCCAGTGGGCGGGCCCACAAAATAGAACAAGACGAAACGACTCGCATCGAAGAGTCCGTGTCCGATGATCACCGGCCAAAGATTCCGGCCCGACGCGAGAACCAGCAAACCCATTAGAACGCCCAGTGTGCCGGTAATCGCGATGCCAAGCGGATTCTGGTAGGCATGCGCTGCTCCGAAAAGTGCGCCTTGCACAACGCATGCCGCGATCCACGCGCCGCGGCTTGCGCCGAAAAACATGGCCAGACCCTGCATAAGAAATCCACGAAACATAAATTCCTCGTAAAACCCTGCGCCGATCGACGCATAGAAAACGCCAAGTGCTGCGAGTTCCAGATTTCCTTGTACATCCTTAAACTTGCTGAGGTCACGGCGAAACCCCGCCTTTTCCGAAAGATACATGGCAATGAAAACAATGGCAGCAAACCCAATACCTGTGGCGAAGGTGCGCATCCAATTCGCAGGCCGCTTCAGCCCGATGTCGGCCAATCTCTCGCCGCGCAACCGGATCAATCCCCACGCAACTGCGACCAGCAGCATTTTGCCAATCGCGTCGAAGACAAACCCCCTCTCCAAATTGATCGGCACAGGAATAAAAGCACCGAGAAGGGCGTC
>DATHHK010000225.1:0-11501 GCA_035317225.1 Candidatus Udaeobacter sp.
TTCAATGCGAACCGAAAGTTCTCAGGAGTTAGCGCCTTCCAGTTATCGATCGTCTTCGGCGCGGGAATCCGATGAAACGTATAATTGATTTCCGTAGTCGAAAGACGTTCGGCGTAAAACGGCAGCATTTTTGCCGCCGGCAAATCTTCCGGGTAAAAGTTCCCCTTCCACTCGGCATACTGAAACCCTGATGTCCCGATCCAAAATTTCATAACAGGCGTCAGATGAAGACTTCTCCAAGTACACGCAGGCTTCAAGAAGCACGAAAGGCTTTTTAAACGTCCGTTCCCAAGGCCGCATTCGAATTTAAGTACAGCGGCGTGTTCTTTTTTGACCCGTTGAATTCAAACGGGAAGAAGGAACGCTTACTACGCCGCAACTCAACTAAGAAGGGGGAAATCATGAAAAAAATGCTGTTAAGCATTACGCTGGCAATGGTGGCATCGTTTGCATGGGGGCAGACCACGCGGCAGCCACTCATGAATGAGCGACAGGTACCGCAGCGGCAAGCAACCACCACTCAGACAACGAGTACCACGGAAGCCACCGGAACAATCACGGAGTACACTCCGGGAAGCGCTATTGTGCTTAGAGAGAATTCGGGGCCGGTGAATTATCGTTTCGGCAAGACGGTGATGTATGTGACACGCAGCGGCAGGGTCTTGGACGAAGCGACCGTGAAATCAAAAATCCGAGTGGGCGTTCCAGTCCGGGTCCATTATGCCGGGACAGGCACCAACATAGTTGTTGATCGCGTGATCCTCGAAGAGGATTAATACCTAAGGTCGTTTGTCTCCATCGCGCCTTTCTGTTCTGCCCTGGCGGAACAGCAAAGGCGCGTTTTGTTTAACGCCTCAACGATGAAGATTTCCACTTGCTCGAACTCCGTTACTCAATCCCATTAGGTTTCGACAAACGAAGATCAGATGGCTACTGAAGCTCTCGCCGCCCAAGCGTTAGACATTCTCCACGATTGGGTCCAATCCGAAAGCCTGCGAAAACATTGCTACGCAGTTGCTGATTCGATGAAACATTTTGCCCAATTGCGCGGCGAAAATGCCGATCTTTGGGAAGCCGTTGGCCTGTTGCACGACAGGGATTATGAACGCCATCCAAATCTTGAACGCAGCCCGACGGAAGGCCATCCATTCGTCGGCGTTGCATGGCTTCGTGATCACGGATGGAGCGAAGAAGTCTGTCGCGCTATTCTTTCGCACGCGGATTACGCAAACGTCTCGCGCGAGACGGCGCTAGAGAAAACGCTCTATGCCGTGGACGAACTAAGCAGCTTTGTCGTAGCCGTCGCTCTCGTTCGCCCTACAAAAAGCATTCAGGATGTCGATGTACGCGCCGTAAAAAAGAAAATGAAAGACAAAGCGTTCGCCCGGGCCGTAAACCGCGAAGACATCGTCTGTGGCGCCGAAGCGTTGGGAATGCCGCTTGATGACGTGATTGCAAACACTATTACCGCATTGCAAGCGGACGCACACCGCCTCGGCCTGGCGGGAACATCAGGCTGATGAACCCGCCCGATCGCACTTTATCGGCAAAGCGAAAAACAAAGCGACGGAAGATGCACACTCAGATGAGGGTTGTGTCGATAATCGCCCTCGTGCTGACACTCGCGGTAATTCCGGAGGCTTCCGAAGCAAACGACCTTTCGCGTAAGGCGACAACGCCGCGTGAAACCTATCCCAATGTCGATGTAATTTACGATTCCGTAACCACTCCACGCGGCGAACGATTACGAACGATCATCACCAAGCCGCACGACGCACCTGGGAAATTGCCTGTGATTTTCGTTGTTGGCTGGCTCAGTTGCGATTCCGTGGAGGCGCCGCGTGGAACCAAAGATGCCACAGGATTCGTTTTCCAAGGTCTCGCGCAGCTGCCTGGCTTCTCTTTGTTTCGCGTGGAGAAGCAAGGCGTTGGCGACAGCGAAGGTAACTGTGTCGAGAACGATTTCGAATCCGAACTCGCAGGATATCGCGCAGCGTTTCGCGCATTAAAAAATTACGATTTTATCGACACGAACCAGGTCTATATTCTTGGAATCAGCAATGGCGGCGGATTCGCGCCTTTGGTTCCTGAAACCGATGCCGAAAAAGATCAGGTACGTGGTTACGTGGCAGTCGGCGGCTGGGTGAAGACATGGTTTGAACACATGCTCGATATTGAGCGGCGCCGTTTTGCCTTAATGGGAAAGTCCCCTGGCGAAGTGAACGATCGGATGAAAAGTGCGCCCACCCTTTACTATGAGTGGCTGATCAAAAACAAATCCGTTGACGGAATTCTGCGCGAGCATCCCGAACTCGTAGAGCTTTGGCCCGAAGGCAAAGATCATGCGCATCTGTATGGACGACCACTGGCGTTTTATCAGCAGCTACAGAAGCTGAATCTCGCCGCTGCGTGGTCACACGTGAAGGTTCCCACTCTGGTTTTGCACGGCCAATACGATTGGATCATGAGTCGAGAGGATCACGAGCTGATCGCACAGTATGTAAACGCAAACCGGCCAGGGGCTGCTGACTTTATTGAGGTTCCTGAGATGGGCCATACCTTTCAGCACTACTTGAGTTTCGCCGATGCATTTCCCGGTAAGGAGGCTCCATTCGATCCAAAAGTTGTGCACCTCGTCACCGATTGGTTAAAGAAAAAGCAGTAGAGAGGCCTGTTAACAAAAATAGAAGGATTAGCGGAATTTTTAGCCGATCTTTTCCGCGACAATCTCCAATACCAGCGGCGTGATCATCAGCGCATTCGGATTCTTTTCCGCAGTCGCCAGATCGGCCCGGACTTTGTCAGCGAATTGTTGATCGATCCGGCCCATTTCAAGCAGCCGGGGAAGATAAGTTTCAATGAAGGTTGCCGGCCATTGCCACATGTAGTCAGTCGGACGCACACAAAACAGATGCGGTCTGACCGAACGAATCGTGAAGCCATTCGCCGGAAGCAGCGTAGCCAGGGCGACCGCTCCGTCGGGCTCACCGCCTGACTCACGCCATGTTGCGATCACCTGTTCGCGGAAGCGCTCCTGATTCGCCAAACGCGGAACGAAATGCCATGTCTCATAATGGCCGTATTCATGAAAAATGGCCACGCTCCCTTTTCGCATTCCGCCCCCGAGTTTTCTGATCAACAGAGCGGGATCATTCACAAATGACATGACCCATCGACACCAGGAGAAGTCGTAATTTCCCCTGGGCAATTCACCGGTCATTAAATCGAGTTGATGAATCTTCACATTTGCGAGCGATCGCGCCCGAGAGGTCTGCTCTATCGCCCGGATGAAGTTCTCAGAACGCTCAAGCGCAATCACTTCACCGGTTGGTCCGACGATTTCCGCAAGATCGACAGTCGCGTACCCAGGGCCGGCGCCCACATCGAGGACGCGTTTGCCCACGGTGATACCGGCTCTCTGCCAGCAATCCAAAACTACCGGACGCCAGACACGATGTTGCAATCCGAGTCTTGCCAGTTCCTCATTGTGCGTACCCAAAACATAATCGCGATCCACGTGAACACGCTAAACGTTCGCAAGCATGGATGCATGGACGAAATTCAGGCACCAAATTCACGCCGGTCGGCATAAACGATCTATTCCATGCCAAACGTCAGGCTGGCGTTTTTGTGCATTATCCACGACAATACAAGCCGCGCTTACCCATGGAATACGAGATTCGACCGCTTCTCGCCAACGACGAGCCGATCGTCCGGGAGATGGTTTACCAAGGACTGTCCTCCGTTGGTAATCACCAACCTTCACGGGAGATCCTGCAGCGACCGGAGTTCTCCCATTACGCCGAAGGCTGGGGTCGCGCAGGGGATACCGGATTTGTAGCGCACGACAAGAAAGACGGATCAGTAGTTGGCGCCGTTTGGTTGCGTAAGCCGATTCACAAACCTGACGCACCGCCGGAACTCGCCTTTGCGGTGAAACCGGAGCATCGCCGACATGGAATCGGCACAGCCCTTCTAACGCAATTGGTCCGCGCGAACCCTAATGAGTCAACAATTTCAGTCAGCTTCGTTGCAGGCAAACCGGTGTTCCGCCTTTACGAACGCTTTGGATTCAAGATTACGGAAGAAGGATCGAACGCGATCGTAATGCGAAGGCACGTGTAAGGGAACTGCTCGACAAGCATCTCTTCAACCGCGCCGTAGAGCAGCTCAAGGTGCAAATATCAGCAGCACAAAAACAGCGAAGAGGAGCAAGTGAACGCAACCCTGCAGAATGTTTGTCTTTCTGCTCGTAAACGTAACCACACTCACTGCCAGCGTTAAAAGCAACAGCGGAAGATTGCCGCCTTCCACGCCGAGCGTCACCGGTCGTTTTGTAATCAAACTAATGGTCAGTACGGCGGGAATTGTGAGTCCGATAGTCGCAAGCACCGAGCCGAGTAGAATGTTTATCGAACGCTGCAACTGATTGCGCAAGGTGGCTTGGACAGCGCCAATTCCTTCTGGCGTAAGCACCAGGGCAGCGATCATTGCGCCGCCAAACTCCTGAGGCATGCCAAATTTCTCGATGCTGTTGTCCAATGGAATGGCAAACTTTTCCGCCAATAAAATCACGATAACCAGATAGAGAAGCAGCATCGGCGCATGAAAAGATGTCGATTGCACGCGGGGTAAGTGATGAGCCGGATCTGCCGTCACAGCTGCCTGCTCTGATTCCATGAAATAGCCGCGGTGCCGCATCGTCTGGATGAGCAGGAAAATTGCGTAAAGAAATAGTGACACCACAATGAGAAAGATTTGCTGCTCAGTGGAAAATGTTGAGTCGCCCGTCGTGGTAGTGAAGTTTGGCAGAACCAGGCCCAGCACGGCCATTGTCATGATCACGTTGAGATAAGCGTTGACGCCCTGCAGATTGTAATACTGCTCGCCGTGACGTAGCCCACCCAACA
The DNA here is from genome assembly GCA_035317225.1 of Candidatus Udaeobacter sp. Taxonomy (GTDB): domain Bacteria; phylum Verrucomicrobiota; class Verrucomicrobiia; order Chthoniobacterales; family UBA10450; genus Udaeobacter. The sequence goes on from DATHHK010000225.1 coordinate 4,911, forward strand.
GCAGGACCAGGCCGACAAACCCGTTGAGAGCAATCATGATCACGGAAAAAATCGAGTCCCGCCCAAGGGTAGGATTATTTTCGCCATGCAACATCGCTGTAGAAACCATCACCACTTCGATGGTGATCGCCGACAGCGTCAGGACCAAAGTTCCGTAAGGCTCACCCCATTTGATCGCAAGGCAGTCGGCGTGCCGCGCAACGGACATGGCAGACCAAAGTATAACGGCAAAGAGCCAAAAGAAGACAACCATCAGCCCCACCGGATGCGCGACGATTTCCACCAACCGGTTTCCAGTACCGAAAAAAATTGCGGCCGTGCCGAGACCGACGAACAAACAAAGTTCGGCGCGAATGAGAGTGCTAAAATTCCCGTCGCGTTTTCGATCACGGTGAGCGGACACGAGCGCGATCATATCCGCGGCGTTGAAGTCATGCAATCAGCGGATGGACACGATAAAGTCATTTGCGTCTCAAAAGATCAAACCGTATGGAACGGATGTGAGCGACGGTGTCGAGACGAACTGGACCATCAGAGCAGCGGTGAGCGCTTTCGTCGTTATTGCGCTCGCATCGTTCTGCTTGCCGGGTCTGCCAACTCTGCATAGCTCCACAGCAGGGGCTCAGCAACATCGCGAGCAATTTAACCACAAGAAGAAAATTAATCTCTGCGTCCTCGCCAAGACTCCGGCGAAGGTCTGCATTCGAAAGGGCGGCGCGCAACAACCCGTTAAGCTTTTTTATTATGCCGGGGACATTTCGTTGCGCCGCATCAACTTCCCTGCGTGCTCGCTTTGCCCGCCTGGAATTCATTCAGGCATTGCTCGCGGAAGCCTCATGCTTCGCGAACGCGCCCCACCGGTTTAGAGCTGCTTCCGACTTGTCGGCGCTGTTGAGTCGCCGTCTTCACCGGCGCGCCCGTCTGCAACCCTAGTCGTTTGCGACAACGCGCGCCAACGATCTGTGATCCGGCACCAGGCTGTTGGATCCAAACCCTTTGAGCTCTTAACTATTTATGACTCCTGGATTGACTTTTTTAGCAGGCATTTCCTTGCTTGCGCTCTTCGGTTGGTACTTCGCGACAAGCCGCGCCCACCTCAAACGCATCCTGGGCACGGTCCTCACCGTCTTGTTGGTCGCGTTTTGCGTCACAACGCTCTATCCACCGGACAAAACCATCCGACTTGGGCTTGATCTGCAAGGCGGCACATCCTTCCTGATTCGGCTCAGCCCAGAAGGGGAACGTTCGATCAGCGCCGATACTCTCGATCAGGCAGTCGAGGTGATTCGGAAGCGCGTCGATCAGTTCGGCGTGAGCGAACCGGTCATTACGCCACAAGGTGCCGACCGGATTCTTGTGCAAATTCCCGGACTCGCTCCGGAGCAGATTGCGGCCGCGCGACTGCAATTGGCCCAGGTAGCGAAGCTGGAATTCCGCCTTGTCCATCCCGAGAACGATCGGCTAATTGCACAGGTTAGAGAAGGCACCGATCTGGTGCCGGCAGGCTACCGCATCGAAACGCAAAAGGTGATAAGCGAAAGCCGAGAGATCAAAGAGGAGCTCCTGGTGAAAGTGCGCCCTGACCTGCTCGGCGACCGTGTGCGAAAAGCCTTTCCCACTTATGATGAGCAAGGCTGGGGCGTTGCTCTCCAGCTTGACCGCGAAGGCGCAAACGTTTTTGGACAATTAACGGAAGCCCATGTCGGCAAACGTTTCGCCATCGTGCTCGACGGGAGGGTGCAATCCGCGCCGGTGATTCGCGAACCGATTTATGGCGGCCACGCTTCGATTACCGGCGACTTCACGGAAGAAGAGGTACGCAATTTGGCGAGCGTCTTGGAAAATCCGCTGCAGACGCCGGTGACCGTGGAAGAGGAACGGAGCGTTTCCGCGACGCTTGGATCTGATTCCATCCGCAGTGGCATCTACGCTGGTTTGGTTGGTTTGGCGCTCAGCTTTCTCTTCATCATAATCTATTATCGATTTGCCGGCCTCGTCGCCAGCATCGCGTTGATTCTCAATCTTGTACTGCTCTTCGGAGCGATGGCGATGTTCAACTTCGTCCTGACGCTGCCGGGAATAGCCGGCATCATTCTCACAATCGGCATGGCTGTGGACGCGAACGTGTTGATTTACGAACGGCTTCGGGAAGAACTCGCCGCCGGTAAACCGCTGAATGTCGCCTTGAATGCCGCGTACGACAGGGCCTTCAGCGCCATCTTTGACTCGAACGTTACGACACTCATTACGGCGCTAATACTTTTCTGGAAAGCAACCGGGCCGGTCAAAGGTTTCGCCATCACGCTCACAATCGGCATCGTTGCATCGATGTTTTCCGCGCTGCTTGTGACGCGTAATTGCTTTAACTGGGCAATCGCGAGTGGCGTTCTCAAGCGCGTTACCATGTCGAATCTGATCAAGTCAACGAACTTTGATTTTCTGAGCAAACGGCGTCTGTCAGTGGGAATATCTGCTCTCGTAATTCTCGTGTCGGTCGTCGTATTTGCCGTGAGGGGCGAAAAGAACTTCGGCATCGATTTTAGAGGCGGCGATCTACTCGTGCTGGAAGCGCAAAAGAAGGTTGAGGAAGGCGACGTCCGCGCGGCGTTGAAGCAGATCGATTTGGAGGAGAGCGTCGTTCAGACCGAGAAAGCGACCGGCAAGGAATTCCTCACCATTCGCAGCGCCCCGGGGACGAGCGATCGAATCGAGAAACTGCTCGACGAAAAGTTTCCGGAGGCGAAGTTCCGTGTCGAGCAAAGTGACAAGGTCGGCAAACTTGTCGGCGACGAGTTGGCGCGAAATTCCCTGATCGCCCTCGGCCTTGGAATCATCGGTATCTTCATTTACGTCACCGCGCGATTTGAGTTCGCGTTTGCTCTGGGCGCGATCATCGCCTTGTTGCATGACGTGATTTTGACTATCGGCGCATTCGCCTTGTTCGGCCGCGAGTTGTCTCTGATTATCGTCGGCGCAGTGCTAACGATCGCTGGTTATTCGATCAACGATACGATCGTAGTCTTTGATCGGATTCGGGAGGGAATGCGCGCGGCAAACGCGGTCTCGCTGCAGTTCGTTATGAATCGCGCAATTAACGAAACTCTCGGCCGCACTATTTTGACTGGCGGCACCACAGTGCTTTCCACCCTGGCTCTCTACTTTTTGGGCGGTCCGGTGCTGCATGATTTTGCATTCACGATTCTCGTTGGCATCCTCGTTGGCACCTACTCGTCGATCTTTGTCGCCTCTCCAATCGTGCTTTGGTGGTCGCGCTGGACATGGAAGAAGCAACACGAATCACAACCGGAGACGGCGTTGGCCATGCGCTGATGCACGCTCCGCAATTTTTATGGGCAAATGCCTTCATCCATAACAAATGGACGCGACCGAGCCTTGAAATCCAACGTTTCAGACGACTACCAATTTAGCAGGTGCATGAAATCCCTCTAATCACGACGATCGCGCTCGCGCTTAGCGCAGCGCTACTCTTCGGATTACTAGCGAAGCGGCTCGGGCTCTCGCCCATCGTCGGTTATCTCGTCGCCGGTGTCGTAATCGGCCCCTACACGCCCGGGGTTGTCGGCGATGCGAAGATCGCGTCCCAGCTCGCAGAAATGGGAGTGATCCTGCTGATGTTCGGCGTCGGTCTGCACTTTAGTCTGAAAGACCTGCTCGCGGTGCGTTCGATCGCGATCCCCGGAGCATTGGGGCAAAGCACCGCAGCTACGATCGCCTGCACTGGACTCGCGGTTGCGCTCGGCTGGTCATGGCAAACGGGCTTGATCCTTGGGGCTGCTGTCTCGGTTGCCAGCACAGTCGTCTTGCTCCGCACGCTCATCGATCACCGCAGCCTCGACACGCCTGAAGGACACGCCGCCGTCGGCTGGCTGATCGTGGAAGACATCATTACGGTGCTCGTGTTAGTCCTGCTACCCCCGCTTGCCGCGACCGGCGGAAATGGAACGAGCCTTTGGCAAACTATCGGAATCGCAGTCCTGAAGCTCGCCGTGCTCACCGCAATTGTGATCCTGGCTGGCGCGCGTTTCGTTCCGTGGCTGTTGCTGCGCGTTGCGCGCCTGCGTTCGCGTGAGCTCTTCACGCTTTCGGTGCTCGTAATGGCGATTTGCGTCGCGACAGTTTCGTACGTCGCCTTTGGTGCCTCGTTGGCGCTGGGCGCATTTCTTGGTGGCATGGTTGTCGGACAATCGACAGTCAGCGATCAGGCCGCCGCGGATGTCCTGCCGATGCGCAACGCATTCGCAGTCCTTTTTTTCGTCGCCGTCGGGATGCTCTTCGATTACCGTCCAATCCTTGAATCGCCGGGACTCGTTGTCGGAGTACTCGCGATTATTCTGGTCATCAAGCCGCTCGCCGCGCTCGGCATTGTCATCATCGGTGGACATTCACTAAAGACCGCGCTGACTGTTGCGGGCGGGCTCGCGCAAATCGGCGAGTTCTCGTTCATCCTCGGCGATACGGCTCAATCGCTGGGTCTCATCCCCGGCAGCGGCAACAGCGTGTTGGTCGCAGCGGCCGTCGTCTCGATCAGTCTCAATCCGCTAATTTTCCGCCGGATGCTCGCACTCGAACCGCTGCTCGCCCGGCGCCCAGTGCTCGCGAAGTGGCTGGCCGGCCGACGTGAGAAGCTCGGAGCTCGCGCGAACGAAATCGCGGCGGAACGAATGCAGGACCCCGGTGCGATCGTGGTTGGCTACGGGCCGGTCGGTCAAACGGTCACGCGACTGCTCGCCGAGTTTGAGATCAACCCGATCATCGTCGAGACCAATGTCGACGTAGTCGTGGAGCTGCAACAACGGGGCAAGCAGGCACTTTTCGGCGATGCTTCGCGTCCGGACATTCTTCATGCCGCCAGACTCGACGCCGCGGCGTACCTGATTGTGACGGTGCCGCACGCAGACATCAGCTTGCGCATCATTCAATCCGCACGCGAAGTCGCGCCCCTGGTTCGGATCATCGCCCGCGCCGAGTATATCAATCAGTCCGATGCGTTTTTGCAGGCCGGAGCGGCTATTATCCGCTACGACGAAGCCGAATCCGCCGCCGCCCTCGCTGAGGCTCTACTGCAAGACATCGATGTGCCAGCGGACCGAATCGATGCGCTGGTAAGCGCCATCCGCAACGAACTCGCTCCGGCACGGAAAGGTCTAACGATTGAAAGCTGATGGCAGCGTCCACGCATCATCGCGTTGCCAAGCTCAACGCGAATGCGCGGAACAAGCCTTGCGCTACATTCTTGTCACTCTTTCTTTTGAGCGAGCGGCAGAAACTGTTCGTGCGCGACTTTGCCGTCTTTCACCTTATAGACTCCCACTTCGGACATCTGCATTCGTTTCTTGGAAGCTTTCTCGGTCACGTCCACATCGAACTGTACCACGAACGTATCCCCGGCTACAAACGGTCCGCCGACTTTCGAGCTGTGCACTTCGAAGTTTTTCTCCCACCAATCGGTTTTCCCACGGACCTGATCGAGTCCGTGCATTTCTGCGGGCATATTTTCCATCGCGCGCGGTTCCACGCTGACGATGTCTTTTGCGTAAAGATCGTCCACCGCCTTCATCCATTCGCCTTTGCGGCAATAGCCCACCAGTTTTGTTGCGACTTCTTCTGTAGTATTCATTCTTCCTTCCTTATTTTTAATTAAGAATTGTTCAACCGATATTTGTGTGACATTCGCCGGCTTCGCTTGCTACTGCGACTGCTAGCCGCGCCTCACCCGCCTGCAATAGCACCGATGATTACAAACGGCTCAGATCCCTTTGCAATGGGTTCCGGCAGCGGCGCATCTGGCGATTCGTGAGATAGATCTTCTCCACATGCAAAAAATCGGACGAGTGGCCGGCGCAGTTGAGTGACGTGATCGCGCATCGTCCCGCGCAGCATGGGATATCGAGTTTCCAGCTCGTCGAGTATGGACCGCTGGGTCACGTTAGCGTTAACGTCAAGTTCCACATCGCCATCGACGCGCGCCAAAGTCCGCAAATGCGGCGGCAGAACAACGCGAATCACGGCAGCGTTTGCACCTCCACTGAAAGCACCGCCGGCAGATCGCGCACGATTGGCTTCCAGCTATCACCGGCGTCTGCCGATCCGTAAACCTGGCCGCCGGTTGTTCCAAAATAAATGCCGCAGGGCTCGAGCGAATCCACAGACATGGCATCACGCAAAACATTCACGTAACAATTCCGTTGCGGCAGGCCTTTGGTGAGCGCTTCCCATTCGTTGCCACCTGTCCGGCTGCGATACACACGCAGTTTGCTGCTCGGTGGGTAATGCTCGGAATCGCTCTTGATCGGTACCACATAAACTGTCTCCGGCTCATGGGCGTGCACGTCGATCGGGAAACCGAAATCGCTCGGCAAATTTCCGCTGACTTCGCGCCACGAATCGCCGCCATTATCGCTGCGCATCACATCCCAATGCTTTTGCATGAACAATGTATTGGGGCGCGATGAATGCAGCGCGATCCGATGGACGCAATGGCCGACCTCTGCAGCCGGATCGGGAATATATTCTGAATGCAGCCCGTGATTGATCGGCTTCCACGTTTTTCCGCCGTCATCGGTGCGGAAC
>DATHHK010000226.1:0-17262 GCA_035317225.1 Candidatus Udaeobacter sp.
GAAATGAGTGGGCTGCAATTCCAAATTGGCCAGTACAGGAACTGCAATTAGGAAATGTAATTTACGATCGGGAAGAACTGCAATCCATTATGGATGAGTCAATCGGCAATAACGGATTGATAGCAGTAGCGCAAGAGCAAGTTGCAGCAAAGCTAAATATTGCAAATGGTGCAAGCTCTGACTGTATTGTACAAACAGTTACCGACGTTGACCTGCTAATCGGGAATTTGGTAATACCACCTATGGGTAGCGGGTTTATTCCACTTGGTAATGTGCAAGGATATGTAAATCAACTTGCTCATTACAATAAAGGAGATCTCTGTTGCGCAACGCATTGCTCAGCAATTCCTAGTCCGACTCCCACAGCAACAGCAACAGCAACACCAACACCAACACCGACGCCAACGCCAACAGCTACGCCTACGGCTACAGCAACTCCAACTGCAACGCCTACCTCGACACCTACAGCAACTCCGACACCTACCGCTACGGCGACGCCAACAGTAACCCCTACGCCTACGCCATGTCAGTTAGACAAGCCGGCTATCGCGTGTTGCACGTCTGCATCTTCAAACCTTTCCATCGATGTCACCGCTGGTGAGTCGGGCGCACCGAATGGATTCGTCATCGAATGGATGACGGTGGCGGACTTTATCGCTAATGGTAATCAGTGGCCTGATAATCCAGACGAATTTTGCCAGGCGAGCTTTCCCGACAATCTGGCGCCAAATCAAACGATGGAGATCGTGATTGGCGATGATCGATTGTTCGACTCGTTTGGTGTGCGAAGTGAATGCTCGGGCGAGCCGCTCTTGTGCGACACTGCTTATGTATTCCGCTGCCGCGTGAACGAAACAGACTCTTGTGATGCGAGCGCGTGGGGTAACACCATTGCCTGTGCAACGCTGCCGTGCAATCCGGGACAAAATTGCACGTATACGCAAGGCTATTGGAAAAATCATGCCGACGTGTGGCCGTTGCAAAGCCTGATGCTCGGTGCCGTCAGCTATAGTCAATCACAGCTACTTCAGATTCTGAATCGTCCCGCGCAGGGCAACGGCCTCGTGATCCTGGCGCACCAGCTCATTGCGGCAAAGTTGAGTATAGCCAATGGAGCGGATCCAACCGCCGTTCAGCAATCCGTAATTAGCGCGGACAGTATGATCGGAGGATTGATCGTACCGCCGATTGGCAACGGTTATTTGTCACCAAGCCAGACCAGCGAACTGACTGATACCCTTACGGAATACAACGAGGGAACGATCGGCCCTGGACACTGCGATGACTGACGAGATGGCGCGGTATCTGCCATAAAAATAGTCGCTTTAGAATGCGCGGGGAAGCTGAAAGCTTCCCCGCAGTGTCAGGAACGTGATGGCGTAGGGAATCCTGTCCCGGAATCGCCCTGCCAATGCCCGCAGCCGTAGCCGCGTTTTTGTTACGATATCCGACGTTCGGACCTGTAGCTTCGCTTCTGCGGTCGGCACTGCCTCCAGCGCAGATCGATCCAGCGCGACGTGCAGTATTCCAGTAGTGGGCGGAAAATTCGGAGCTTGCCTAACAATCGTACAAATGAGATGATCCGCGGCTGTGAAATCCGAAGCATCTCAGGCCGGCGCACGCCGCCCCGACCGCTTCATGACGACGCGCTGGAGCATCGTCTTGTCGTGCACGGATTCCGACGGTGACGAAGAAAAGGCGCACGCCGCGCTTGCCGAGCTTTGCAAAATCTATTGGCGGCCAGTCTTCGCGTTCATCTGCCGCCAGGGTCACTCCGTTCCCGACGCTCAGGACCTGACACAGGATTTTTTCGCCATGGTGCTTAAGGGCCGCCTTTTGCAACGGGCGGATCGGAGCCGGGGAAGGTTCCGTTCGCTGGTGCTAAAGGCGTTGCAGAATTTCCTACACGACGCCGTGGACAAACGTCATGCCCGGAAACGTGGTGGCGATGTGCAATTCGTTTCGTGGGACGATTGGATGGCTGAGGCGCCATCGCACTTGTCGATTCCGGAGCAGGAATCGGACAAGTGGTCGCCGGAAAGAATCTTCGATGTGCGCTGGGCGGCGACGGTCGTCGAGCGCGCGTTGCGGCGATTGGGCGATGAATGCGAAAAGCGCGGTCGTCGACGTGTTTTTGATGTGTTGAACAGCTGCCTTGCAGCTGAGCGGGAAGATGTCTCCTACGCCAAGTTCGCAAAAACGCTGGGCCTTCAGGAGGCGGCGGTGAAACGCCTTGTGCACAGGCTACGCGAACGCTATCGAGCGTTGCTCCGCGAAGAAGTTGCTCAAACCGTCGAAGGCCCGAACGAGGTCGACGACGAACTCCGTTATCTCTGTGCAGCGTTGAGCGCGGCGGAATAGTAGTAGATCCGAGGTCGGAACATCGAAATCAAGGCGTTCAAGAGCTTGGGAATCGCTCGAGCACGCAGCCCGGCGAAGGTCGCTATTCGCGATTTAGCCGACGGCTTCTGACTTTCCGAAAGCGCGCCCACTGGCCTCGGCATTCCACCGCTCGCGCTCTTGTGTAGGGCAACGTCCGGACGAATGGAATTTCTGACGGAGTTTCGCAAAACACTCTTGATTGTTAAATTTGGTTTCATCCTCCAATTATTCGATTTGATGTTCCATTTGTGTGCCAGATGTCCAGGGACTCTGGTCGAAAAGCCACCTGGTGTCTTGCTGTCCATTTGTATTGATTTGCAATCGCATTTTTTCAGGAACTCCGCTCCGCGAATTCCGGAGAAAGCATAGAGGAAGCCTCGGCGACAGCCGATACTCGGACTTTCGCCCACCCGCTGCCTCCCCACTTGCAGTCCTTTTTAAGTTTTCAGAATCCGATGAGCGGCATTCCTTCTTCGATTCGTCTGCAAAAGGAACCGCTCGTCTGCCCGCAGTGTGGATCGGCGTCGCGTATCGGACGCAGTCTTTGTCTAAACTGTCTGCTTGCGCAGGGTCTGGGCGCTCCGGTCGCTGCGCGTCACGCGGAGGAGGCGCTTGAGGACGTGCTTGGCGAACTCGATGTACGGGATGCCGAGTGGCGAATAAGCGATTATCAAATCCTTGAAGAAATCGGGCGCGGCGGCATAGGCGTCGTTTATCGGGCGCGGCATAGACGCCGCATCGTGGCGCTGAAACGAATTTTGCCTTATCACGCCGACGCACGCGAGACGCTGGTGCGCTTTCGGCGTGAGGCGGAGACCGCGGCGGGCCTGGTTCATCCGAACATTCTGCCTACTTATGAAGTGAGCGAGGGCGACGACGAGCTGCCGTTTTTCAGTACGAAGTTTGCTGGTGGGGGTAGTTTACTGGATGCGGCGCCGGCGTTGCGGAGTGATCCGCGGCGGGCGGTAGCGTTGATGGCGAAGGTGACGCGGGCAGTGCAGTACGCACATGGACAGGGGGTCCTGCATCGAGATCTGAAGCCTGGAAATATTTTGCTGGATGGAAGAGGCGAACCGCTGGTGAGCGATTTCGGTCTCGCGAAATGCCTGGAACCCACGAGCAATCTGACGCGCACGCTTACTACGGTTGGTGCGTCTGATTACGTGGCACCGGAGCAAGTGGATCCGGCAGGCGCCGGGTCGAGCAAGCTTGGTCCTGCGGCCGATGTATATAGTTTGGGTGCGATTTTGTTCGATTTGCTGACGGGTCGTCCGCCATTTTTAGGTGAGCACGCGCTGAGGGTGATCCAGCAAGCAAGTGAGAAACCGGCACCGAAACTGCGCACATTGATGCCCGAGTTGGATCGGGATCTGGAAACGATCTGCGCGAAATGTTTGGAGCGCGAACCAAGTGCGCGTTATCGCTCAGCGGGCGCCTTGGCCGAAGACCTCGAACGCTGGCTGGAAGGGCAGCCTATCGCAGCGCGGCCTCTTTCGCAGGCTGCGCAGGTTTGGCGCTGGACACGGCGGAATCCAGTTATCACAGGAATGGCAGCGCTCCTGATCACGTTGGGACTGGTTGCAGCAGTGATGATGTGGAATGGCAGCGCGCCGAACCCATCGGCAACAACCGGTATTGCTGTTCTCCCGTTCGAAAGTTTGAGCGACGACAAAGAGGACGTCATTTTTGCCGATGGCGTTCAGGATGACATTTTGACCAAGCTTGCCAGCATTCGCGATCTCAGGGTGATCAGCCACACCAGTGTGATGAAATATCGCGGAAAGCGGAACATTCGTGAAATTAGTAAAGCCCTTGGGGTTTCTCATATTCTCGAGGGCACTGTTTCCCGCGGTCACGGAAGCACCCGTTTTCACCTCAAAGCTCAATTGATAGACGCTGGTACTGGAGCGCTTGTCTGGTCGGAGGAATTTGACCGCGATTTGAATGACCTGTTTGCGGTCCAAAGCGAGCTTGCACGAAAAGTCGCTCAGCAGCTTCGCGCGAAAATTTCGACTGCGGAGAACCTGGCCGTTGAACAGCCGCCGACAACTGACCTCATTGCGTTCGATCTGTACAATCGCGCCAAGAATCTTCTCGAGCTTCGTCTTAGCAGCGGCCTGAAAGCGAATTTGCTGGAGGCGGTCGACTTGTCGAATCAGGCCGTCGCACGCGATCCCTCTTTTCTTCAGGCGTACTGCCAACTCGCTTACGCACATGAGCAGCTCTATTTTCTCGGCTTTGACCACACGCCGACGCGGCTGGCATTGGCTGAAGCGGCTATCGAGCGGGCATTTCACCTTGGTCCGAATGCAGGTGAAACCCATTTTGCGAATGCGCGAAATCTTTATTATGGGCACCTAGATTACAGTGGCGCTCTGGCTGAATTGGATGTTGCACGGCAGACGTTGCCTAATGATGCGCGGATATTTCGGATGATGGGATACATCCAGAGGCGTCAGGGACGCTGGCAGGACTCTACGCAAAACCTGGAGCGCTCAGGCAACCTCGACCCGCGCAACACTGAAACGCTCCAGCAAATTGCGCTTAGTTACGGAGTTCTCCGGCGCTACGCTGAAGAAAAATCCGTGCTGGATCGCGCGCTGGCGATCGAGCCGAACGATGTTAGCACGAAAGTCGCGCTTGCGGCCATTCAATTTCATTGGAAAGCAGACACACGCTCATTGCATCAAACAATCGATTCCCTGGGAGCCGCAAAAGCTGGTGCCTTGTCGAGCGCAGCTGATGAGGGATTAAGCTGCGCCCTGGCTGAGCGCGATGTCGCTGCGGCAAAGAACGTTCTGAATACGATCGGCGACACGCCACTAACGGACTATTCAGTTCATCTAGATCGCCCGATCATCGAAGGCGTCATCGCTCGCATGACGAGAAATGATGACGATGCTCGCGCTTTGTTCACGGCCGCGCGCGTTCAACAAGAGAAAACGGTTCAAGTGGAACCCAATTATGGCCCGGCGCTGTGCGTACTTGGTCTGATCGATGCGGGTCTCGGCCGAAAGGAAGAAGCGTTGCGTGAAGGTCGGCGTGCGGTCGAGCTTGTTCCAGTAAAAAAGGATGCGCTGGTTGGTCCGACCATGATTAAGTATCTGGCGATGATTGCTGCATGGACCGGCGATAAAGATCTGGCCTGCGAGCAACTGGCCATTGCCATTCGTCCCCCGAGCACTCTCAGCTATGGGCAATTAAAACTATTGCCGTTTTGGGATCCGCTTCGGGGCGATCCGCGCTTTGAAAAAATCGTCGCTTCGCTCGCGCCGAAAGAGGAAGCAAATAAATGACAAAGAGATTCAAACGTTCCCGTGCGAAAAAGGTTCAAATCAAGTGAATAACTCTGACAAAAATTTTCCATTTTTTTAGTTGGCAAGCCACCAAAGCTCATCTACCATCCTGACCTCTCATGCGCGTACCCCCCACTTCTGATCCGGTGGACCTCCAAAAGGAGCCGGGATCTTGCCCCGAGTGTGGATCAGCGTCGCGCGTCGGACGAAGTCTTTGTCTTAGCTGTATGCTCTCTGCAGGCGTGGGCGCTAATGGACATAACGGCGACTCGTCCGCCGAAGCACCGGCGAAGGCGGAAACGCTTGATGACCTGCTCGGTGAACTCGATGTGTGTGACGCCGATTGGCGCATAGGCAATTATCAAGTTCTGGAAGAAATCGGGCGCGGCGGGATGGGCGTAATTTATCGGGCGCGGCAGCGACATTCGCGCCGCATCGTGGCACTGAAACGAATCTTGTCGTATCACGCCGATTCACAGGAAACGCTGGCGCGTTTCCGGCGTGAGGCGCAGGCTGCGGCCAGTCTCGACCATCCGAACATTCTTCCGATCTTTGAAGTGAGCGAATGCGACGATGGGCTGCCGTTTTTCAGCATGAAGTTTGCCGGTGGAGGCAGTTTGCTGGACGCGGCTCCGGCTCTTCGCGGTGAACCGCGCCGATCGGTAGCATTGATGGCGAAGGTAGCGCGGGCGGTGCAATACGCGCATGGACAGGGGATCTTGCATCGGGATCTTAAGCCTGGGAATGTTTTGCTGGATGGACGAGGCGAACCGCTGGTGAGCGATTTCGGTCTCGCCAAGTGGCTGGACACTAGTAGTCACCTAACGCGCACGCTTACTATCTTTGGCACACCTGGCTACATTGCGCCCGAGCAGGTAAACGGATCGGCGGGTAAACTTGGTCCGGCTTCCGATATATATAGTTTGGGTGCGATTTTGTTCGATTTGCTGACGGGTCATCCGCCATTTTTGGGTGAGCACGCGCTGAAGGTAATCCAGCAAGCAAGTGAGAAACCGGCACCGAAGCTGCGCACATTGATGCCCGGGTTGGATCGGGATCTGGAAACGATCTGCGCGAAATGTTTGGAGCGGGAACCAGGTGCACGTTATCGCTCAGCGGGCGACTTGGCCGAAGATCTCGAACGCTGGCTGGAAGGCCGGCACATTGTCGCGCGTCCCGTTTCGCCGGCTGCGCGCGCGTGGCGCTGGACACGGCGGAATCCGGTTATTGCGGGAATGGCAGCGCTCCTGCTGATTTTGGGATCGACAGTTGGCGTAATGGTTTGGAACGGCGAAATGATGGCCCCAGCTGCGGCAAGTGGCGTCGCGGTCTTGCCTTTCGAAAGCCTTAGTTCGGATAAAGAAAACTCGTTTTTCGCCGATGGCGTTTACGACGGTGTTTCCACCAAGTTGGCGAAAGTCGCCAATTTAAAGGTGATCAGCCATAACAGCGTCGCAAAATATCGCGGCGCGCGGAACACTCAGGAAATTGGTCGTGCATTAAATGTCGCGTACGTGCTTGAGGGAAGTGTGCGCAGGGAAGCAGGCAGGATCCATCTTAATGCCCAGTTGATTGATACGCGCACGGACGCTCACGTGTGGGCGCAAGAATACGATCGGGATTTGATCGACGTCTTCACGCTCCAAAGCGAGATCGCGCAAAAGATTGCAGATCAGCTCGGAGCTGAAGTCTCCTCGACCGAGAAAGCGGCCATTCAGGAGCCGCCGACGACGGATCTTATTGCCTACGATTCCTATTTGCGAGCCAAAGACCTTATCAATGGCATTCAGTTTAGCACCCGGGCAAAAGAAGATCTGATGCAGGCGGTGCAACTGCTTGATCAGGCGGTTGCGCGCGACCCTTTGTTCTTTTTGGCCTATGGCGAACTGGCGGGTGCACACGACAGACTTTATTTCCTCGGTTTCGATCACACGGATGCGCGGCTTGAATTGTCTGAAACAGCCCTTCAAACGATCCGTCGCATGCAGCCGCAGTCCGGCGAGACACATTTGGCCCTCGCTCAACATCTCTACTGGGCTTATTCGGATTATGATCGGGCGCGTGCTGAGTTGGTTATCGCCCGCCGTACGTTGCCTAACGAATCACGAATTCCTCTTCTTTCCGGCTACATCAATCGCCGACAGGGACAGTGGGAGAAATCGCTGGAGGAAATGAAGCAGGCATTGGAATTGGATCCGCGCAATTTTTCTATCCTTCAGCAGCTTTCTGTTACTTATGAGGCCTTGCGCCACTACAAGGAAATGGCCGAAAACCTGGATCGCGCGCTGGTTATTGCTCCAAAAGATATTCCCAGTCGAATACGGCGCGCATCGGTTGATCTCGAATCGCATGCGGACTCGAGACCGCTGCATACGACCATTGAGGCGATTCTGGCCGAAGATCCGCAGGCCGCGCCTATCTTTTTTGATCGATGGCTCCTTCTCGCCTTGCGCGAACGCGACTTCGCCGCCGCTCAGCGTGCGCTGGCAGATATGCCGACTGATGGGTGTTACGATGAAAACATTCCGTTCCCCAACAGTTGGTGCCTCGGTCTTGCTGCCCGGCTCCGCGGCGATCAGTCGGCAGCGCACGCCGAGTTTACTAATGCCCGGAAAGATCTCGAGCGAAGCGTGGGCAGCCAACCCAACTACGCACAAGGTCTTTGTGCACTCGGCGTTGTTGATGCTGCTTTAGGAAATAAGGAGGATGCCATTCGAGAGGGTGAGCGTGCAGTCGCGCTGATGCCTGTTAGTAAGAGCGCCGTCGATGGCCCTGCGCTGATGCGATACCTGGCTATTATTTATGCATGGACGGGCGAAAAAGACCGTGCGATTGAACGATTGTCGGAGGTGGTGAAACTTCCAGTCGCTGGGATGAGTTACGGTCAATTGCGGCTCAATCCGCTTTGGGATCCGCTGCGAGGTGATCCACGCTTTGAAGCGATCATCACTTCGCTCGCGCCGAAGTAACACTTCGCGCGACCTGCTCTAGGAGTGCGGCGGTGCTCCGCTGCTTTCCCTCTCACGGGAACTCATTAACTTTGGCCTTACCGTAGGGAAAACCCTACAGATCTTCGAGGTATTTCGCCGACTTGACCTGTCCGGCTTCAAATGCCACTATGAATCTTTTTTGATTTTCTAGTTGACACTTATTCACATCGCCTGTATCGGTCGCCACTTATGAAGAACCTCCAAGCAAAAATCACTATACGTGTAGTCGCGGCAATGCTGGTCACAGTGGCTGTTATCGGCCTTAGTGCCCTTGCAATGCATGCGCCTAAGAACCAAAACTCTCTGGTTCGTTCCCTGAAGAGTATTCAAACCGATAAAACCACCCTGTTTTACGCGGATCAGAAGATCAATCGAGCTCAAATGGTGGAGATGGTCCTACCCGGAACCGCTGAGAGCAAGGCCGCGACTGAGAACCTGAAATTGGTAGCAGCGACGCTTTAAGCCGCTCGCGCTTTAGCTAACGAATCAATGGGCCAGTTCCCGACAGCCTTCGGGAATGGTCGTATTGTGTACTGGCGTCAGTACGCGCCAGCACAATTGAAGAATACAAGCCGCAGTGTTACCGTGCTGCCCGTGCAAGCCTAATGGTGTTCAACGATCTCTTGTCAGTCGTCAGCGCGACTGACTAATCTTCACCGAATTGTGAGTCCGTGAATTCACCCTCCCCGGTGGGCAGGCAGCGAATTGACGGCAAATAGAGCTGGGGCTCCTAACGAAATTTGGAACGGGCAGGAACCCGGTAGAAATAACAAATGGGCATCGACCATCGCCCCACTTCTTGTCATTCTGATTGTTCGCAGCCATTCCTGCTTGCTAATGCCGAAAGCTTGCCCAGGCAGGTTGTTGGCGGACAAGAATGATCGCAAAGCCGCGAAATATCTTTACGATTTCATGAAATGATTTCGAAGCGCGTTTACTCGGCCTGGTTCGTCGTCCATTTCTTTCTAATAACGGCAGTTTGCCTTGCTGGGATATTCTCGCTCGTTGCGGAAGGCACCACCATTTTGCCATCATCCCTGGACGAGGACGCGCGCAAAGCGGAACTGATTGCGGCATTTGTATTGGGAAAGGAAGCGGCTGCATCCAATCCTCTGCGGCAAGCCATCGCCACCTATTTGCATGCAGCGGGTGTCCAGGCTGGATATAGTTTTTTCGCGCCGAATGTTCCGGGTTACCACAAGTTGACTCTCGAACTACATTACGCAAACGGGCGAGTAGACTACGAATCGCCGCATGTGAGTGGCAAAGCAGCTGCTTTGCGTCTGACTAGTTTATTAGATCGATTGGCAGACAACCGTTATGAACCCTTACGAGAAGTGGTCGTTAAAATGCTAGCGCTCTCTGTCTGGCGAGAGCGTCCTGATGTGAACAAAATTCGAGCCACGTTCGGAGCGGTTAACCTGCCTGGAGTTAGTGAATTCGAGCATGGCGAAGCTGAAACGTTCCAGCCCATGTTCAGTTATGATTTCAGTCTGCGTGACGAGGAGGAAGCAATAGAGGGACCACAGATTGCACCGGATGGCGGCAAATTAAAGGACTGAGTCGTCCTTGTTTCGAAGGATTCGCAACATCCGGTCGGACTTCGTTGTTAAGCCTGGTTCCCCGCTGCTATCCGTTTAATCCGTGTCTCAAACAGACATTTTGAAAGAACAAGGTGCGACGACCCTGTTGCGGCGATGGTCGGAGGATCTCATGGGTTTTCTGTTCCCACGAGAAACAGACCGGTGGCTTGGCGTTTTGCGTATCGGTCTGGGGCTGCTAGTAACCGCTTATGCGCTGTTCTTAAGAAGTGACTGGCACTACCTGTTCGCTAGTACTGGGAAGGGTCTTGTCAGCCGCAAGCTGGGAGAGGCTATTGCATCCTTCGACAGTCCACTCATTCCCAAGCTTGGCTGGCTTGTTGCTCTTGGCGGTTACGCTCACATCAGCGAGGATGCCGTGCTTTCAATTGCCTGGGCCTGTTTGCTTTGCATGGGACTATTGCTATTACTCGGCTTCTTCTCTCGCCCGGCTGCAATCATTGCGTGGTTTCTTCACCTCTCCGCAGCTGAAAGCGGTGGGTTGTTCGCATATGGCGCCGATAACTTCATGACCACGGGCCTCTTTTATTTGATGTTAGCGCCGTTGCCAGACCGATACTCACTCGATCATCGGCTGCTGAAATTAGAACTAAAAGACCCACAGCTTTTAGGTTTTTGGCGGCGCGTCTTACAGGTGCATATGTGCTTCGTTTACTTTGTCGGTGGCTTGTCAAAATGTCTGGGCAGCGGTTGGTGGAACGGCTCCAATCTCTGGCGATCGCTGACCCGGTCGCCTTTCAATCTTATTTCCCCAGACATTCTTGTTCGATTCAAATACGCGCTGCCGATCCTCGGAATTTCGATGTGTCTAATCGAACTCGGTTATCCATTTTTCATTTGGAAAAGGAAGACCCGCTTGTTTTGGTTGGTTTGTATCTTGGCAATGCACGTGGCGATTGGACTAGCAATGGGAATGTACCTGTTCGCGCTCGTAATGATCGTTTTGAACCTTGCTGCCTTTGGTATCGGAATGAACAACCAGGGACCTATCCCTTCCGAGGTTACGACGAACGGCGGAAGTACAGGGCAACACACGGGCATTTCAGAGCGATCGGCCCTCCGCACTTCGCCGCTTGGCGGTTAAATTCAACCCACGCGAAAGCGCACGTCGCGAATCGTCCTGCCACCGAAACGCTGTTTTAGTTTGCGCAAAATTTCGGACTTGGAAATCTGTTCGAGCTCGTAGTGCAACGCTGGCTGGAGTACACGAACATAGAGAACGCCTGCGCGCAATGCTACCGGCGCCGAATGGGTAGCGATAAATTCACCGACGATTTTTCCCCACGCGTCAATCACTTCCGTCTCATGCAAGCGCTCGCGCAACCCGAGGCGTTGCATTAATTTTGGAACCAACTCGACGGGCGATTGCCATCGATCGGCCCGCGGTTTTCTCTCGGGAAGACCTCGCCATTCGGCGATCACGGCGGCACGGAGAGAAGGATTCATGGTGAAACGTGAAACGTGATTCGTGATTTGTAGTTCCTGATTCGGTTTACGATGTAATGTTTTAACAAATTACGTGAGGCGAAGTCTCAATACTTTCGACGCATGTGGCTTGGCAGAATATTCAACTCGGTCCGGTACTTGGCCACGGTGCGCCGCGCGATCGGAATACCGCGCTCACTCAGGATCTCGACGATCTCATTGTCGCTCAACGGTTCGTTGCCATCCTCGCGCTTCACCAGGTCGAGGATAGATTCCTTCACACTGGTGTTACTCAACGATTCGCCGGTCGCGGTCTGGTATCCTGACGTAAAAAAATATTTCATCTCGAATACGCCTTGCGGCGTGGCCATATATTTGCCGGAAACGGCACGACTGACCGTGGTTTCATGCACGCCCACGACATCGGCGATCTCTGCCATGGTCATCGGCTTCAAATGCGATGGTCCGTGCTCGAGAAAATCGCGCTGCCTCGCGACGATCTGCTCCGCAATGTTTGAAATCGTCTGCTGGCGTTGATGGATCGAGCGAATAAGGAATTTCCCGCTCCGGATTTTGTCGCGGATATAATCTTTGACTTCGCTGCTCTGGGTGTTGCCTGATGCGATGATATCTTTGTAAAGATTGCTGATTCGCAGATGCGGAATCTGCTCGTCGTTTAAACTGATTTGATACTCGCCATTCACTTTTTCCACCGTCACATCCGGTAGCACATAGTTTTGCGGTGCGGCTGCAAACACTTGACCGGGCCGCGGATTCAGCCGTCCAATCTTGTCGGCTGCGTTTTGCACATCCTCCACACTCATTCCCATCCGACGCGCGATATCGGGAAAGCGTCGCCTGCCCAAATCCTCCATATGTTCGGACACAATTTTGTACTCGAGGGTGTCTTCTTTTCCCTCTCGCTTTAGTTGAATGAGCAAACACTCGCGTAAATCGTGCGCCCCAACTCCGGGAGGATAAAAACCCTGGATTAGCGTCAACATTCCCTCGAAATCTTCCTTGGGGATTCCCGAGTTCAGCGCCATTTCTTCTGGCGTGCTTTGAAGAAATCCGTTGTCGTCGACGTTGCCAATGATTAGCTCCGCAGCTATGCGGTCGCTGGCGTTCAGGGCGCTCTGATCCAGTTGCCCCAGCAGATTTTGCTGAAGCGTTTCCTGCACGGCAATGGAATCGAAAAAGAACTGTCGCTTGTCTTTCGCTTCCCGTGACCTCTGAAAGCCGTCCGCGCCCTGGTTGGACGACTGCGCCATGTAATCGCGCCATTCTTCATCCAGGCTCGCGAGCTTTTCGAATTCGTTCTTGAAATTATCGTCAGCCGAAGGCTCGCCTTCGGCCTGGGCATCGGAGCTGGGTTCATCCGGCAATTCTTCGAGAACGGGATTTGTTTCCATTTCCTGCTGAACAAGGTTTCGCAGCTCCAGCAGGGGCGTCTGCAGGACGAGCAGACTCTGTTGGAGCTGAGGCGAGAGAACTTGCTGTAAGGCAAGGCTCTGCCCGGGAAGCAGTCGGGTCTGCATGCCTTGTCCGGCCATACGCCGAGTTTACGGGCGCAGCAGATGGCGAGCAAGCAATCGCTTTGCCACGTTAAATCGTTGAAACGTTAAAAAAGTTGCCGGGTGTCTCTTTGTAACGTGTAACGCTTTTAACGAATCAGCTCACTATCGTGCTTCGCCGTTCCCCGATACTCTGCATCTTTCCATTTACCATCATCCAATCAATCTCCCCATCGAACGCCACGATTGCTTCGAATAGATTCCTGTCCTCACTGCAGGAAATGGCTATAAGATCGGCTCGAAACCCGGGTCGAATCCGACCAAGCCTGTTCTGCTCGCGTAGCGCCGACGCCGGATTCAGCGTTATCATTTCAAAAATCTTCTCAGGTGATCTCTCGGATTCACTACGCTGGAATGCACGCATCTCTGCAAATAAGTTCAGACTTTCGTTGCTTGCGAGGCTGTCGGTGCCCAAGGAAATATTAAGTCCGAGTCGATGCAGCCGTGTGAATGCAAACTGCCTGTGAGCAAAATACTGGTGACTTCGCGGCGAATGCACGACATGAAATTTAGTCCTCATTTTTTCCAACACCTGGAAGTCGCTTTCGGTCAATTCGTTTACGTGCGCGACGATCCATTGTGGTAGGGCGCGACCGGTCCGAGCCGGACTGGCGTAGGACGCGCCGACGAATAGCTCCAAGGGGGTCCCATTCCCACAATCATCCATGTTACGCCCAATGCTTTTCATAAATTCGTAAAGCGGACCTGATGCATCGCGAAACATTGCCATTTCCTCTCGGGATTCCGCCAAATGCGTTGTCAGCAAAACATTCGCGCCTGCTTCCTCACATCGTTGATACAAATTCCTGGATGCCGTAAACAGTGCATGCGGGGCCAATCCGTAGTTTTGCGCGAACTTCAATGATTCGACCGCAGAATCCACAAGTTCATTGGCTCGGTCGGGTGACCGAACATCAATTAATTCCGCGAACCACCACGTGCGAACTGCCGCATCCGGGATCTGCCGAATCAATTCCGGAAACGCAGTTAGGTTCGCGATGGTTGTCGTGCCGAATCGTTTCGCCTCCGCGAATCCTTCGTTGATCGAGGCGATGTAATCGTCTGGCGAGAGTTTCGATTTCTGCTCGTTAATGGCACGGATCCAATCGGTGAACGACTTTTGCCGGGGAATTTTACTTCGTAAACACGTGTAATCGAGGTGGCAATGGGCGTTGATCAGACCCGGCAGCAGAGCTTGCTCGCCAAGATCTACCACGGTGCCGGAATTGCGCCTCTTGATTTGGTCGAATTTTCCAACATCGGCAATTCGATCTCCGGAAATTGCGACTGCGCCATTCTCAATGGGCGGTCCATCCATCGTCGCGATGGCGCGGGCACGAACGATCATTCCCCTTTTACAACTTTCCGGCATGCGTCCACCAATAGATTGCACGGTTCCTGGCAAAGAAGCGGAACAGTAGCCGGGGTTGATGGCGCCCTGCCAATCAAAGCCCTCGTCTGATCATTTGAGGGATCAAACTTTTGCTTTGACAACTTTGTTGACGCGATCGCTCCGCGCTGGTCGCGCTTCCACAAGATTGTCCGCAAACAACCGCCATTGGACCTGCAAAAGTGCGCGACCAGATCGTCAATCTGCGTATCCGAAATTTTGGCAGCGATGCGATACATTCCCGATTGTCGATCCAATGTTTCGCGCAGGGACGTGGTGCGCAGTTGGCCGCGTTGCCACGCCACGAAGATCGCCACTCTGCCCGGATAGAAGTGATCGAGCGCGCGTTTCAATTCCTCCTGTGTTCCAAGCTCCATGCGCCACCCGTGGCGCAAATTGGGCGCCGTTTTTAGGGGACGGTAACTCCCAGCGTCGGTATACTTCGCGATCTCGATTGCTTCTTCGGCATTTCGAAACGTCTCTGAAGGAGTGCGGGTATCATCGTCGCGGTGGGACAAGACGAAATTGTCGCCGCTCTCTTGAACCAGGATTTGACCGAGGCAAAAAGGAGCAGTCAGTGAAGCCTCGAGTAGCTTCGCGTTGAAGTTGCCCGCCACCCTAATGCAAACAGTGCGCGATCAGACCGCCGGCGCGCTCCAGAAATTCTCGATCTTCTTCGCCAAACGCGTTCAACTTATCACTCTCTACGTCCATCATTCCGAGAATGCGCTTGTGGTCGTTGTTCCTCATAGGGACAACGATCTCCGACCGCGTCGTATGAAACGCCGGGAGATGGCGCGGATCCTTGTGTACGTCGCCGACAATGATCGGTTTTCCCGAGTCTAGCGCAGCGCCGCACAACCCCTGGGTAATGGGAAATTGCGGATAGGTCGGTGGCTCGTTGCCAGTTGCAGCGAGAATCACAAATTCATCTTTAACGATCTTGTAAACCGCCAGCCACCGGTAATTGCGCGCCGCGCGAATCATTTGCACCAGTTGCTTCATTCGTTTTCGGGTGCAGCCTCCGGCCAGCGCAAATGCCCCAATCTCCTGCAGCTTCTTGCACGTGGTTTCCTTCATTCGCGGGGAAGCAATCTTGCGCAAAAAGAAACCAAGCGCGAGCGCGATTTTAACTTTTTGTAATGCCTGCCTGGTCAATGATGATATCGGCGAAACCGGGATCGGTGCCGATCGATGGCGCATAAAACAGGAAGCGATCGTCGAGGGGGTACGGATTGCCCCGGAAAATCTCACCGCGGGCCGCGTGTGAAGGAATTGTCGACCTTCCATTCGCGATGCCGACCAATCGCGGTATGTCCTCGTAACTATGAAGCCCGTCTGAGATAAAGAATGGCACCACCACTACGTTTCGAGTGTTGGTCAATTTCCGCCAATCCGATACCAGCGGCGGTTCTTCCATGTAAACGTTGAGAACTCCCGCGAATTTTCCGAGCGCGCGGATCTTTTCTGCCTCCCGTTTTGCCGCGACGGCACTATTTTCATTCAAATCCGTGCCATGCGCGACGATGAGCAGGCTGGTCTCAGCAGGATCGACACCGAGTGCGACCTCGCGTGCACGTTTGAGAAGCAATTCGGTCATCGCGGGATGATTTCCAACTGGCTGACAGTACTTCCATATTTGCCCGCTCGCTCGTTTTGTTGTGTCACCATTCAGCTCCAGCTCGCGCGGGATAACCGTTTGAGTGAAGTAGCCTTCGCTGATGAAATTTGGCACGACGCAGACTTCACGAATCGATTTCGAATCGAACAAAAACCTTGCATCGCGCAAGCTCGGTTCCTCTTTCCAAAACGCACATTCGACATCTCCAAAAATTTTGCGACGCCGAATCTCCGCGGCGTGCGCCAGTGTTGGCGCGCTCGAGTCCGGGTTCACCGTCGAGCCGTGTGCGACGATTAACAGAGCGCTGTGGCCATTACGAGTCATCGAACTAAGAAAACGTCTAATGCTCAACATCGAACGTCCAACGCTTAATTTAAGCATCCTTTTGACCTGGGCGTTGGATGTTGAGCGTTGGACGTTGAGCGTTTAACTTTTGTAGCTATGCGCTTTCGGACTTATAAGAACACCGATCTAACGGTTAGCGAAGTCGGCTTTGGTTTGTGGACGATTTCCACCGGCTGGTGGGGAAATTTCACCGAAGACGAAGCTGTCGCGCTCATGCACAAGGCGTTCGATCTCGGTATCACCTTGTTCGATGCAGCAGACACATACGGGAATGGCTTGAGCGAAGAATTGATCGCCAAAGCGTTCTCAAATCAGCGGGACGAGATCGTGATCGCGACCAAGGTCGGGTACGATTTCGTCAATTACGGTGAGGCGCGCGGACGCGGTCAGCGGGAAATTCCTCAGGATTTTTCGCCAGAAGCGGTCACTCGCGCAACGGATGCAGCACTTAAGCGCTTGAAAACGGATCGAGTCGATCTGCTGCAATTGCACAACATCCGGATGGAACAGGTGTACGACAGTCCGCTCTGGACGACGCTCGATAAATTAAAGTCCGCCGGGAAGATTCGCTATTATGGCATCGCGCTCGGACCGGCCATTGGCTGGCTTTACGAGGGCGTGAATTGTATTCGCGAACG
>DATHHK010000227.1:0-2560 GCA_035317225.1 Candidatus Udaeobacter sp.
TGGCGCTGGCTGATCTGGAGAAACTCGCGGGTGTAAAAGAAGTCCGACAGTGCGGATTTATTGCCGGCGTTGAGCTTGAAGAATCGGCGAACGGCCTCCGGCCCGGTTCAGCCGTGGCTGTTTGTCTCAAAGCCCGTCGCCATGGACTGCTGACCAGGCCAATAGGCAATGTCCTCGTTCTGATGCCGCCGTTATGCATCACGATCGATCAGTTAACTAAAGCTGTGGAGGCTCTTCGTGTGTCGATTGCCGAGGTTTGGCATCGCTCCGTTATTGCCGCAGGCAAAGATGCCGAAGAAATTACGGCTTGATCAGCTTCTGGTCGGTAAGGGCTTATTTCCAAGCCGCGAGCAGGCGCGGCGCGCCGTGATGGCCGGCGATGTAAAAGTCGGCACCCGAATTGCCGAAAAGCCATCGGAACTTTTCGAAGAACAAGCACCGATCTCAATCAAGCCGACGCCCAAATATGTCGGGCGGGGTGCGCTAAAGCTGGAAAGCGCCCTGGACTACTTCAAAGTCGAAGTGCGCGGGAAGACAGCGCTGGACATCGGCGCTTCGACAGGTGGTTTCACTGATTGTATGTTACAACGCGGCGCCGGGAAGGTTTATGCAGTCGATGTCGGTCACGGACAATTGAATTGGAAATTGCGCAACGATCCTCGAGTGATTGTTCTCGAAAAAATCAATGCACGATCTCTCTCGCGCAGGCAGGTTCCGGAGCCTGTCGATCTTTGCGTAATTGATGTTTCCTTTATCTCGCTGACCTTAATCCTGCCAAACGCATTCGACTTGATAACTCCAACCGGCGTGATTCTTGCATTAATCAAACCGCAGTTCGAGCTGCAACGCGCGGACGTAGGCAGGGGCGGAATCGTTCGCGAGCCGGACCTGCACCGTAAAGCGCAAGAGAAGATCGTCGCGTTCGTCACAGATTCAGGCCACGTGGTAACCGGAATCGTTCCATCTGCTATTAAAGGCGCGGACGGGAACCAGGAATTTTTTGCATGCATCCGAAAACGATCGGTATAATCGCGCACACAGGGAAAGCGGGCGTCGGCGACCTGGTCAACGCAATCGCTGATGAGTTCAGTAGTTTTTCGATCACCCCTTTGCTGGAAAAAGAAACAGCGCGCGTTGCTGGAAAGAAATCTGCGTATTCCATCACAGACCTTGGCGCCGCGGCCGATCTTTTGGTTGTAGCCGGAGGCGACGGCACAATTCTGCGGGTAGTTGGGCAGCTCGGGGAAGCCATAAAGCCGATCTTCGGCATCAACGTGGGCTCGCTCGGTTTCCTGACCACCGCGAGTTCCGCGACCTATCGAGAGGCAGTGGAATGCCTCGCTAGAGATCGGATCAATTTTAGCCAGCGAGCATTGCTTGAGGCCCGTGTGCGGCTCCGTGAGAAACAGACCGCCAAAATGCTCGCGCTAAACGACGCGGTGTTAAGCCGCGGCGAACTTTCGCGCCTGGTGATGTTGCGCACGCGGGTCAATGGCGAACCACTCACCGAGTTCAATGCCGACGGATTGATCGTTGCAACGCCGACAGGTTCGACCGCTTACTCGTTGTCGGCCGGCGGCCCGATCCTCGATCCGGAGTCGGGAGTTTTCGTGATCACACCGATTTGCCCGCATGTCCTCACGAATCGATCGATCATTGTCGCCGAGGGATCGACAATTGAGATCGAAGCGAGCGATCCTGACTATCCGGTGTACCTGACGCTGGACGGCCGCAAGCCGATACATGTTGAGCGCGGATCGGTAGTGACCATCCGCAAAGCAAAGAAGATGCTGCCACTGGCGTCGCTGCCTGATGTCTCGTTTTTCAGCGTGGTCAGGCAGAAATTGAAGTGGAGCGGTAGCAACCTCTAAGCGACTGGCGCCAAATCAAGCGCACCGGGACGCCTTGTTTTAAAGGCGCTCATAAGACTCTGCGTGAAGTTCGCGCGACTTCCTAGCGACTACTAGGTGCCTGGAGGAGGTTCAGGCGGCGGTGTCGGTGTTTCTTTCCTTTGTGCCATTCCAAATCCTTAACTGAACAATGCAGCATAGTCGAGGGGTAATTTCCAAAAGGTGAACGAGGCTCTATAATTTTATATCACCATATAGTCTTTTCAGAATTCTCTGCGCCCAGGCTTTTGCTGGATTTGCGTTTTGGTTTTTAGCTGACGAAATGTCGAGTGGTGTTTTATCGTCCGTGCCGATGAAAATTGATCACCCCTTCCCAGGGAAGGACAAAGGAGGGCGGATTCGTGGTGAAGTCCAGTTGCCCGCCCAACTCAAAATGGCCGGTGGCGTTGGTGAAGCGACCTGTGCCGCCTGTCACCTCCGCGGTTTCATGGTTGTCGAACACTCCCGGCGTTTCCGTCGGGCACAGGTACCCCTCGAAAGTGCCGGAGATTTCGTCGCCGTTGGCCGCAAACCAGTCAAAGGTGCCAGTGTAGGGAACATTATTTTCACAAAGATCGGGGTTGGGTTCGCAAGGGCGCGGGGAGAATTCCGCGGTTCCAGTGAACGCTCCCAAGTGGTTCGCGTGTCCGAAGTTGACCACGTGTGTTGAA
>DATHHK010000228.1:0-9469 GCA_035317225.1 Candidatus Udaeobacter sp.
AAACCACTCGTTCATTGCTTCGATGTCTTCGGTTGGCTCTGGAGTTGGCGTCGCTCCTGCTTCAGATTTTGTCTCTTGCAAAGTTGGCTTCGCGGTGGGTGATTGCGCGAATCCGGTTAGCGCAGCGGCGATTGAAAGCGCAATCAAGCGGGAAGTTGTGTTCACGGCGCGCATTGCATCAGCGAACGCAACGAAAAACGAGCAGAAAACCGCCTGCTTGCACATTGGCGCACAACGTAGGAAGTCACTGGATTTGTTGTGACTTTTGTTGTGACTCAGCTATTTTTTAGACTGAGTTTCGGCCGTTTTACCTATGAAAAGAGGCGGGGGCGGGAATCGAACCCGCGAATAGCGGTTTTGCAGACCGCGACCTTACCACTTGGCTACCCCGCCGAGTCGCAGAGGACGTAAAGTATCCGGGTTTGCAACGTCACTGTCAATGTGTGGTGCTCCTTGTCATAAGTGAGCGAGTGATCGAGTAATGGAAATTGAATCATTGCCGTATCACTCCAATACTCCAGTAGTCCAATGTTACGTCTATGATCTCGCGTTCATCCGAGCTTTTCACTCGCGCTCAATCACGAATGCCGGGCGGTGTGAATTCACCGGTGCGCGCGTTTCGCAACGTGGACGGTGTCCCGTTTTTTGTGGCTTACGCCAAGGGCGCAAAGATTTGGGACGTCGATGGCAAGGAATACATCGATTACGTGGCAAGTTGGGGGCCGTCGATCCTAGGTTACGCTCCGGAAGTTGTTGTGAACGCAGTGCGCGAGGCCGCAACGCGCGGCTTAAGTTTTGGAATCCCGAATCCGTTGGAAGTGGAGATGGCGGAATTGATCTGCGAGTGGATGCCATCGATCGAGAAAGTGCGGATGGTGAACAGCGGTACGGAAGCGACCATGTCGTGTATTCGCCTCGCGCGTGCGTTCACCGGGCGCGACAGGATCATCAAGTTCGACGGTTGTTACCACGGGCATGTCGATGGGCTCCTAGTGAAAACGGGCAGTGGCGCGCTCACTCACGGGCAGCCTGATAGCGCGGGCGTGCCCAAGGCATTTGCGGATCTCACAATCTCACTTCCATTCAACAATGCCGACCTTGTTCGGAAAGCATTTGTTGAGAACAAGGGGAAAATCGCAGCGGTAATTGCAGAGCCTGTTCCTGCAAACGCGGGTCTTTATCTTCCGAACGACGGTTTTTTATCGATACTGCGAAACGAATGCACAACCAATGGTGCGGTTTTGATTTTTGACGAAGTAATTACCGGTTTTCGTCTGGCGCGTGGCGGCGCCCAGGAAATTTACGCAGTTAAACCCGATCTGACAGCATTGGGAAAGGTGATCGGCGGAGGACTGCCCGTCGGGGCGTTCGGCGGCCGGGCCGAAATCATGGACCAGCTTTCACCTGACGGTCCCGTGTACCAGGCGGGGACATTGTCTGGAAACCCTCTGGCGATGGCCGCAGGTCTCGCGCAACTGCGTGAGCTCGAACGGATCAACGGATGGAAATTACTCGAAGAAATGGGCGTGCAATTCGGCAACCTCATGCGGAGTGCCATTAAGAATACTAAGACCGAGGTGACCTTTCACCGAATTGGTTCGATGTTCTGCTTGTTCTTCGCACCGGGACCGATCGTCGATCTTGCGAGCGCGCGGAGGAGCGATTTGAGAACGTTCGCGAGATTTTTTCATGCTTGTCTAAAACGCGGCATCTATTTCGCGCCATCGCAGTTCGAAACAGGCTTTATATCTACGGCGCATACAGCAGATGATCTGGAGCGCACAGCCGCGGTAATTCGCGAAGTGCTGGCGACCTAGGAAACAACTCGTGTTTTCGAGAGAAAGCGCTTAGAATCTTCGACCGCGCCAGCGGTTCTCCTTTGTCATTCCGAGCGGAGTCGAGGAATCTCTTGATTGAATCGCATTCGATATTGAGGGATGTCTCGACTTCGCTCGACATGACAACGGCCGCAAACCAACGAATTCGCCCGGCGGCGAAATTCTTTTTGGAAGGTGACAAAAAGTTTTTCGTCAAAGGTGTCACATACGGTCCCTTCAATCCGGACGCCGAGGGGAACTATCTCGGACGGCCTGAGCAGGTAGATGTCGATCTTGCCCTCATGCGCCAAGTTGGCTTGAATGTTGTGCGAATTTATCACGCACCGCCGCCCTGGTTTCTCGACCGATGCACTAGCGCAGGCATGCGCGTATTGGTGACGCTTCCCTGGGAAAAACATATCGAGTTCCTGCGCGAAAGATCGACTCGCAAGCAAATTGCCGAAACAGTCCGGGACACAGTAAGCAAATACGCCGGGCATTCAGCAATTCTTGGTTATCTGGTCGGCAACGAAATCTCCAGCACAATGGCCCGCTGGCTCGGCGCGCGCCGGGTGATTGAATTTGTCGAGGAACTGATTCGGATCGGTCGTGCTATCGATCCGGATGCCCTCTTTTCCTACGCCACGTACCCACCGACAGAATATCTCCTGCCGCAGAATGCCGACTTTTGTTGTTTCAACGTTTACCTTCATAATCAACGTGACTTCGAGGGTTACCTGTTCCGACTGCAAAATCTCACGGGCGAGCATCCGCTTATTCTGGGGGAATTCGGCATGGACACGATCCGGCATTCAGAGGATGAGCAGGCCGAGATGCTCGGTTGGCACGTTGACAGCGTCGTAAAATGTGGCCTTGCTGGAACCATTTTTTTTACCTGGACGGACGAATGGTTCACGGGCGGACAAGAAATTACCGACTGGGCGTTTGGAATCGTTACGAGGGAACGCCGACCGAAGAAGGTGTTCTACATACTGGAAGAGAAACTGGGCCGAAACAATTCCACCTTGCCTCATCGTCCCTTGCCGAAGGCGCCATTCGTTTCGATAATTGTTTGTTCGTACAATGGTGGCTCGACTCTTGCATCGTGCCTTGATTCGTTAGGTAAACTGAATTACCCAGAGTATGAAGTTATTCTGGTCGATGACGGATCGACCGACGATACATCTTACATCGCTGCGCAGTTCCCATGGGTGCGCTACATTCATCAAAGCAATCAAGGATTGAGCCACGCCCGCAATACCGGCGCCGGCGCTGCCAAGGGTGACGTGTTCGCCTATACCGATTCTGACTGCATGGTCGATCCGGATTGGCTCTATTATCTCATCGGGACTCTTGTAAGCGGTGATTACGCTGGAGTAGGCGGACCGAATATTACGCCGCCAGCCAAAAATTGGATTCAGGCCTGCGTTGCAGCGGCACCGGGCGGGCCGAGCCATGTGCTGCTTACAGATGTGGTTGCCGAGCATATTCCTGGTTGTAACATGGCGTTCTATCGCTGGGCGTTTGAAGGCGTGGGCGGCTTTGATACCGAATACCGCAAAGCAGGGGACGACGTTGATTTTTGCTGGCGAATTCAGCAGGCTGGCTGGGTGGTTGCTTTCAGTCCAACCGCGATCGTCTGGCACTACCGCCGCTTTACTCTTCGCGCTTTTTTAAAGCAGCAGGAGGGCTATGGCGAAGCAGAGTCACTGCTGAGGTTCAAGCATTTGATCTTTTTCGGACCAACAGGCACAGCGAAATGGCGTGGCCAGATCTATGGCACGCCGCGGTTCAGCTGGTTCGTGAACCGGCCGGTGATCTATCACGGAATGTTTGGTGAAGGTTTTTTCCAATCGATTTATCCCACGCCTCAATCAGATGTAGCCGCCTACCTAAGCAGCATTGAGTGGTTTGCCCTGACGATTTTCCTGTTCGGCCTGGGCATTTTTCTCCCGGCGTTGCGCATTGTCCCGTACCTAATGCTTGGAGGCACGCTATGCGTTGCCCTTTCCTATATGGTGCGAGCTTCCATTGAACCGAAATTTGATACGGCAGGCGCGCGCCTGCTTGTCATGTTGTTGGCCTTTGTCCAACCGCTCGTGCGCGGGTTCTCCCGTTATTTCACGTGGCTGCATTTCAAGCGCACACCTGGAAGCGTGATTCGGGCGCACGAACATCTCCCGGAGCGCAGCCGTTTTGCGGGCAGTCTAAGTCGCCGGGTTTTCTGGAGCGAACAGGGGAGGGACCGCCACTATTTGCTCGGTGCGATCTTCGAGCTGCTGGATGAAGAAGGCTGGCGTTATTCCACTGACAGCGGGTGGAATGAGTGGGACATTCAAATCTATGGTAATTTTTGGTGGAGCATCGCGCTTCAGACCGTCACAGAGTATCACGGCGGTGGTAAGTGTTTGACTCGTGTTCGGCTTCGCAATCGGTTTGTCACCACGACCATTATTTTCAATCTGATCGCCTTAAGTCTATTGATCTATCACCAGCTCAATATCTCGCACGTAGATCTTTGGGTTCTTGTTCCGTACCTGCTCTTTCTGGTGTTTCTCTGGACACGCGCGCGTTTGCTCAAGTCACGGGTAGTAGAGCTTGTCGATCTTGCAGCGCACCGAGCTGGTCTCCAGCGGATGACGCGTCGAGGCAAAGTCGTCGGAAGCGAGTCAACGCCGCAAGTTGAGATACCAGCGAAGACCGTGAACGAGGTTTAGCCGCACGTATCCGAATAGGCGCGCTACTTGTTGAGGCGCCTCGCAACTTCGGGTCAGACCTTCAAACGGACTGTACCATTTCCGCGTACGATTTGGCCGATTCGTTTTGCTTTTAACATTAGCATTGCGCGTTCAGCATCTCGTGCGGAAACCACCGCCACCATTCCAATCCCCATATTAAAAACCTGATACATTTCCCGACGATCGATCTTTCCGTTTTTTTCCAGGACCTGAAAGATCCGCGGCACGCGCCAGCTTTTCGTTTCGATTGCTGCGTCACAATTACCAGGTAAGGTTCGCGGCAGGTTATCAATGAGCCCGCCGCCTGTGATGTGGGCCAGACCTTTGATTATACCGCTTGGAATTTTTGCCAGAAGTAGCTGATAATTTTTGTGCACACGGAGTAATTCCTGGCCGACCGTTTTCGCCGAACCGGGCAGGCGCGAAGTAACCTTGAGCCTCATTTTGCGGAACAGAATTTCTCGTGCCAGCGAGTAGCCATTGGTATGCAAACCATTCGATTCCAGCCCGAGAACTACGTCGCCAGGACGAATTTTCCTGCCGTCGATGATATTGCGGCGGTCCACAACACCAATAATGCAGCCGGCGAGATCGTATTCGCCCTTGCGATACATTCCGGGCATCTGAGCTGTTTCGCCGCCGATCAGGGCGCAACCTGCAGCTCGGCAGGCGCGCGAAAAACCGCGCAGCAGTTCTTTGAAGCCGCGGGGTTCAAGCTTCCCGCAGCCGATGTAATCGAGGAAGAAAAGGGGACGCGCACCCACGACTGCGATGTCGTTTACGCAATGGTTAACCAGATCGGCGCCGACGGTATCATGTTTGTCCAAAGCAAACGCGACTTTTAATTTCGTTCCGACGCCATCAATGCTTGCAACCAGGACCGGCTCGCGCATTCCCGAGAAGTTCGCTCGAAACAGGCCGCCGAAACCGCCAATCTTACCCAACACCTGGGGCCCATGTGTTTGCCTAACGAGTGACTGGATGCCGCGCTTCAGTCGATTGCCAAGATCGACGTCAACCCCGGCACGAGCGTAAGCTTTTTGCTTCTTTGTCATGTCGAGCGAAGTCGAGAGATCTCTTTTTTTGATCTTAACAGCAAGAGATTTCTCGAGTCCGCTTCGCTACATTCGAAACGACAAGCCACTATTTCAGATCCGCGAATAAGGTCGGATGTGCTTGCTGATCGGCGAGAGCTTTGGCGCGCTGCTCGCGTTTTTCCATAATGAACTTGTCCAGCGCTGGATCAACGGGCAGGGGATAATCTCCATTGAAACAAGCCAGGCAAAAGCTATTCATCGGTTTTCCCGTCGCCCGTACCATGCCTTCCACATCGAGATAACCGAGGCTGTCGACGCCAAGGTATTTGCAGATGTCTTCCATCGACATCTGGTTCGCAATCAACTTTTCCGGATCGGGAAAGTCGATTCCGTAGTGACAAGCAAACCGGTGCGGCGGACAGCTCACGCGCATGTGCACTTCTTTGGCGCCAGCTTCGCGTAAGTTCACTACGCGCGCTCGCGAGGTTGTCCCGCGCACGATCGAATCGTCCACAACCACGACGCGCTTTCCCGCCACCATTTCCTTGATCAGGTTCAACTTTACCCGCACATCGAAATCGCGGATGAGCTGGCTTGGCTGCAAAAATGTTCGGCCAATGTAGTGATTGCGGACAAAGGCGTGGGCGTACGGAATCTTTAGCTCCTGCGCAAAACCAAGAGCGGCATAGTTTCCCGAGTCGGGCACTGGGACAACGATGTCTGCATCGACCGGAAATTTTCTTGCCAGTTCGCGTCCCATTTCCATGCGCACCTTACCGACGTTAACTCCGCCGATCATACTGTCGGGGCGCGCGAAATAGACGTATTCAAACATGCAGAATGCCGGCCGCGCATCCGGGAACGGTCTTTCGGAGCGCAAACCGTTTTCATCAATGATCAATACTTCGCCCGGCTCAACTTCGCGGACGAACTCCGCATGAATCAGATCAAGAGCGCACGTCTCAGATGCCAGTATATAGGCATCATCGAGTTTGCCCAGTGAGAGTGGGCGCCAGCCAAACGGATCGCGAACTCCGATCAGTTCGCGTTCACTCATGATGATAAGCGAGAATGCCCCTTGAATCCGGCGCAACGCCGCGAGAACATTTCCGCCGTTTTTCGAGGGTTGCGCCAGGAGATGTAAAATGATTTCGCTGTCAGCGGTGGTTTGGAAAATGGAGCCTTTTCGCTCCAGTTCATCGCGCAGAAGATCGGCATTGATCAAATTACCATTGTGCGCGATTGCCATTTGGCCGCGAACGCAGTCGACCACGAAGGGTTGCGCGTTTTTGATCGTGCTGGTTCCGGTGGTGGAATAACGCGTGTGCCCGATGGCACGTGTCCCTTTCAGTCTGGCCAGTTCATCCTGCCCAAATACCTGCGACACAAGACCCATGTCCTTGTGTTGATGAAAAGTCGTGCCGGGCCCGTTGCTCGTGACGATTCCCGCACTCTCCTGGCCGCGATGCTGCAAAGCAAACAGGCCATAATAAGTCAGGACCGCCGCGTTCGGGTGGCCAAACACGCCGAAGAGTCCGCATTCATGCTGCGGGAACGGATTGATCTCCGCTTCGGTAATGTCGATCTTGTCTGGAGAGATCACACTCAATAATTCACCAAAATACGCGCAGTTCAACGAATCGTTCTGGATTCGAACCTTCGAAAACGATGTTGATATCGGCTTCATAAACTCGGGATTCCCTCGGCTGCCGAATCGCTTTCCACTGCGCGGCGGATCGTGTTCCACCAATCATCGTAAAGGTCCCGAACTGGCCAGGAAAATTCTTTGCTGCCAAGTCGGATGCGAAATTGGTTGCCGCCAACTCTGCCAAGTTGCTGAAATGGAATCTGTCTCTCCTGCAAAATCGACTTCGTCTCCTCGAGGTTTTCGGACGCGACAGAAATCACGATCCGCGACTGCGATTCGTTAAATAAAACCGTGACGGCAGGCGTGTCGCCTGCTTTAAGATCGAGCTCTGCGCCGAAAAGTTTTTTCCGATCGAAACAACACTCAGCGAGCGCGACGGCGAGACCGCCTTCGCTGCAATCATGCGCGCTTTTCAGCAGACCTTCGCGAATCAAATCTCGCACAGCGTTTTGGATTTTAATTTCGTACGCCAGATCGACGCGTGGCGGCGGGCCAAGTTTTAATCCGTGACAAACCTTGAGGTAGCTCGAGCCACCTAGACTGCCGCCGACGGCGTTGACGCCGGCTTCTTTCTTGTGATCAGCTTTCTCTCCGTTCCGGTCAGCGCCCGCGGCTACAGAGCCCGCGATTTCGCCAACCAGAATTATCGCGTCCCCCTCGTTCTTGAACCATTGAGTGGTGATGTGCTCTTCCTTGTCGATCAAACCCACCATTCCGATGGTCGGGGTTGGATCGACCACACCCGCCGGACTCTCATTATATAAGGAAACATTTCCGCCGGTTACTGGTGTGCCAAACGCACGGCAGGCTTCGGCGATGCCTTCGACTGCTTCTCGCAACTGCCAAAAGTTCTCCGGCTTATAGGGATTGCCGAAATTTAAGTTATCGGTGACTGCAAGAGGACGTGCACCCGAGCAGGTGAGATTTCGCGCCGCCTCGGCGACCGCAATCTTTCCGCCCTCGCGCGGATCCAGCGCGCAATAGAGCGAATTGCAATCAGTAGTCGCAGCCAGGATTTTGTTTGCATAACGCACAAAGAAAACAGCTGCATCCGAGCCGGGCTTCACGAGCGTACCGGTCCGTACCGTGTGATCGTACTGTCGATAGACCCAATTCTTCGATGCGATGGTCGGATCACGCAATAGTTGCCGCAGCGCTTCGTGATTATCGATCTCGGCGAGGTTTGTCCGACTGCGATCATCGATTGCGGCTTCAACCGGTTTCGCTTCTCTCGAATAAAGAGGTGCCTCGTCTGCCAGCGCCCTGGCGGGGATCTCCGCGGCAATCGCGCCATTATCGCGCACACGCATCATGCCGTCGTCGGCGACGTGTCCGATCTCGACGCATGGCACATCCCATTTCTCGAATATTGCGCGGACCACGTCTTCCCTGCCGCGTCTGGCGATGATCAGCATCCGTTCCTGCGATTCGCTCAACAAAATCTCGTATGGCGTCATGCCGGACTCGCGTTTTGGTACTTTCGCAAGATTAATCTCGATGCCGCTTCCTGCGCGGCTGGCGGTTTCACATGTCGAGCAGGTTAGCCCCGCAGCGCCCATGTCCTGGATGCCGGCAACGGCGTCATGACTCAAAAGCTCAAGGCACGCTTCGAGCAAAAGTTTCTCCTTAAACGGATCACCGACCTGCACTGCCGGACGATCTTCGCGCGATTGGTCGGTCAATTCACGCGAAGCAAAAGCGGCCCCGGCAAGGCCATCGCGCCCCGTCTCTGCGCCGACATAAAAAACCGGATTACCAACGCCGCTTGCCGTACCGCGGGCCAGTTGTTCGTGACGTAATACGCCGAGACAAAAAACATTTACGAGGGGATTGCCCTCGAAACTCTCATCGAAATAGATTTCACCGCCAATCGTAGGGATCCCAATACAATTTCCGTAATGCGCGATCCCGGAGACCACGCCTGTGAACAACCGCCGATTGGCGGCCAATTTCGAATTTCGTCCCCCTGAGGCAGATTCAGATTTCGAATTCGGCGTGATTGGTCCGAATCGCAGAGAATTCAGGCAGAATTCCGGGCGCGCGCCCATCGTAAAGATATCGCGGATAATCCCGCCAACCCCGGTGGCGGCACCCTGAAACGGTTCAATCGCGCTCGGATGATTGTGGCTTTCCATTTTGAACGCTATCGCCCAACCGTCCCCAATATCGACGACACCTGCATTTTCTTCGCCGGCTTTTACCAGTATGCCGGCGCCTGTAGTCGGAAAT
>DATHHK010000229.1:0-2247 GCA_035317225.1 Candidatus Udaeobacter sp.
CATTTCAGGCAATTGCAGTTCATCGCGTTCTGCGGGCGGAACCTTGGGTTCGAAGAAATGGATTGCTTCGTAACCCAGGAAACCAACAGCGCCGCCGCTGAATCGCGGGAGCTCTGGACGCGAGATAAACTGATAGCGCGCCATCAACTTTCGGACCTCATCTAATGGGTCACTTGTTATTTCGACCTGGCGCTCGAGCCCCAATTCGACGATTTGCAGCTTGGCCCCGCAGGTTTTGATGACGATCCGCGGGTCGATACCGACAAAGGAGAAGCGCCCGGATACGTCGTTTTTCTCAGTCGATTCAAACAAAAAACTGTTACCGCCGTGATCTAACTTCTTGAATGTCGAAACGGGCGTTTCATTGTCAGCGATAAACTCTGCAAAAACCGGGATGACGTTGCCGTGCTTAGCTAGCTCGGCGAATTCGTCCGGCGTCGGTGTGAGATGAGTTGTCATCAAGCGTAGTGCATTGCCTCCTGCGTTGCAGGCGCTAGAAAACTCGCGAGGATTTTCTTGCCCTCGTGCGTAAGAACTGATTCCGGATGAAATTGCACGCCGTACACGGGAGACTCGCGGTGGCACAAGGCCATGATTTCCCCATCCTCGCTTTCTGCGAGGACCTGAAGACACGAGGGGAAGGAGCACCGCTCGACGCTTAATGAGTGGTATCGGCCAGCTTCAAACGGATTGGGCAGATGGGTGAAAAGGCCGCTGCCGCTGTGCGTGATCATCGATGACTTCCCGTGCACAAGCCTGGAAGCGCGCACGATTTTTCCTCCGTATGCTTCGGCGATGCATTGGTGTCCAAGGCAAACGCCAAGGATTGGAATCTTCGCTCCAAAGCGCAGGACGAGGTCTTTGCTAATTCCCGCTTCGCGCGGCGTGCAGGGTCCCGGCGAGATGCAAATGTGGTTGGGAGCTAACGCAGCGATTTCATCAAGCGAGATTTCGTCATTTCGCTTAACAACGAGCTGGCAGCCAAGCTCGCCAAAGTACTGGACAAGGTTGTAAGTGAAGGAGTCGTAGTTATCGATCAAGAGAAGCATCGGCTTTGACTCGTTAGGCTACTTTGGTTTCTATTCGACTCTGGTTAGCAATCGGAGCGGTGACCTCGCGAATCGCGCGGACTTCGCTGAGCAGCTGGGCATACTCCGATGGCGTCAGCGCTTGCGCGCCGTCGGAAAGCGCGAGTTCGGGGCGATTGTGTACTTCCACCATGAGCCCATCGGCTCCTACGGCCACGCCTGCCCGCGCGAGAGGAGTAACCATGTACGCGCTACCTGTGCCGTGGGACGGATCCACAATCACCGGCAAGTGAGAAATCCGACGGATAGCCGGCACAGAAGCAAGATCCAGTGTGTTACGTGTATGTTGAGTGAAAGTCCGAACGCCGCGCTCGCACAGGATTACGTTGTAATTACCCTCTGCCATGATGTATTCCGCCGCGAGCAACCATTCTTCGAGTGTTGCAGCCATTCCTCGCTTCAGCAGCACCGGCAGTTGCGATCGTCCAGCTCGCCTAAGGAGCGAAAAGTTCTGCATGTTGCGAGCGCCGATTTGAATGACGTCGCCATACTGTTCGATCAGACCGATGTGAGGTTCTTCGAGCGCCTCGGTGACGATCTTTAGCCCAAACGCCTTGCGGATCTCGGTGAGGATTTCCCATCCTTTCTCGCCCAGACCTTGAAATGCGTAGGGGGACGTTCGGGGTTTCCAGACGCTGCCGCGGAAAAATCGTGCGCCGCTCCGTTGCACTGCTTGTGCGACGACGAATGCCTGCTCGCGGCTTTCGATCGCGCACGGTCCGGCAATGATTGCGAACTCACTGCCTCCGATGGTGGCATCTCCAATTCGCACGACTGTCTTCTCCGGGCGCAGATCAAGCGTGATCAACTTGTACGGTTTGGTAACTCGGATGACTTCCGCGACGCCCGGAAGATTTTCAAAACGCCTGCCGTCGATAGCACCTTGGTTGCCGGTGATGCCAATGGCTGTTCGCGTCGCGCCGGGCATTGGATGAGGACGCAGTCCGATTTCCTGGATCACGTTTACAACTGCGTGGACGTCCTGCGCAGAAGCGCTGGGTTTCATTACGATCAACATAGGTTTACAAGGTTTGGGTTATTTCATGGTACAAACGCCAGATCTCTCCCTTGAGAGAAAGAGAAAATCAGCGTCCCGTTGAGAAACGGTCGCTTTCTATCGCCACCACACGAGCGCCAAGGCGAAGGCGAGCAGCCTTCG
>DATHHK010000230.1:0-4710 GCA_035317225.1 Candidatus Udaeobacter sp.
GGTTAGAGCATTGATCAACTGTACGTTGACGCGGATCTGGTCGTTCGCTCTTTGCACACTTCCCTCTAGTACATGGGCCACGCCGAGTTGCTTTGCGATCTGGGGAAGATTGTCCGGCGTGCTTTTGAAGTGTTGCGTCGATGTACGCGAAATCACTTTCAAATCGGCGACCTTGGCTAACCGCGTGAGAATTTCATCCTGCACGCCTTCGCAGAAGTAAGCGTTATCCGGATCACGGCTGAGATTGTCGAATGGCAGAACGGCGATGGATTTGTTCGTAATTCCAGCAGGCGAAGCTGTCGTGTTTCCCGCGCTGTAGCGACCGAGAAAAAATAATCCGATCGAAATTGCGGCGCCGATCACGACGACATAAATCCAGACGTATTTCTTCTTTCGCGTCGCCTCCGGCATCGCGTCGGCTGTGTCGGTGCGCTTAATTCCCTGCGGCGTCAGCTCGAACATCCACGCCAGAACGAGCGCGATCGGCAAACCGAGAATGATCATCACGACAATCGTGCGGATTACCCAGTTCGGAACGTCGAACACCGGAAGCACCTGCGCGATTCCCTGCGAGAGCGCCCAGCCCGCGAAGATGTAGGCAATCGCGACTTTGTAAACATTGCGCCGCTTCACCTCGGCGAAAAAGTTGTCGATTTTCACTTCTTCGACTCGGCTTTTGTCTTGTCAATTTTCTGGAGAAGAGCTTGAAAGCGCGGCTCATTGCGCACACTGTCGTAAAGCTGATCGCCATTGATCCACCAAAAGATGGGATCCCGGTCCTCATAAGCTTTCTCCAGCCAATCCAAAGCTTTCTCGTTTTCGCCGAGCCCCAGATAAACAGACGCCCGGTTCGCGGGTGAGACATATCGCTGCTTGGCCAGCTGTTCCAACTCGCGCAAGATCTGCTCGGCTTTCGCACGATCACCCGAGACGGCGCAGGCATAGGCTAACGAACTGACATACCATGGCAGGTCATCCAGCGTTGTAGCCTTTTGGAACTCCGTCCTTGCCTCAGCTTTACTCCCTTTCCCGATCAGGCACCAGCCCAGGATCGAGTGGGCGAAAGCATTGTTCG
Source organism: Candidatus Udaeobacter sp. (assembly GCA_035317225.1). Lineage (GTDB taxonomy): Bacteria > Verrucomicrobiota > Verrucomicrobiia > Chthoniobacterales > UBA10450 > Udaeobacter. The sequence goes on from DATHHK010000230.1 coordinate 1,076, forward strand.
GATCCAATTCCAAAGTCTTGCGGATTTGAGCAGTCGCCTCCTCATAACGGCGCGCCCAGTAAAGAAAAAAGGCGAGGTCGGTGTTCAGAAAAGTGCTCAGGGGATCGAGTTCCAGCGCCTTTTTTTCCGCCGCGATCGCTTCGTTGAACCGGCCCATTTCCGAGAAGGTCCAACCGTATTGATCATAGATCAGCGGTAGGTTGGGATTCAATTCTACGGCGCGGTCGAGTTCTTTCTCGGAGGCATAGGGACCGAGCACGCTGAAGAGCGCTGTTCCCATGGATAAATGCGCTTCGGCGAGATTGGGATCGAGCGCCACCGCCCTCTGCGCGAGTTCCATTTCTTTGGCCCAAGCTTCCTTGCCCGCCATAATTTGCCCGCCAGCCCAGCCATAGGTATCAGCTAGTCCGCAATAGGCTAAAGCGAAGTTGGGATCTATTTGCAGCGCCTGCTCGAAAGAGCGAATCGCGTTGGTCCAGCCTGCACGGGTGAACTTGGCGAAATGATAACGGCCAAGCAGGTAGAGACGGTGGGCTTCCGGGTTCTCGGTCGGCTTCTTCGTCAACGCGCGCGCTTCTTCGACACCCAGCTGTACCTGCAATGCCTCGACCACGCGCCTGGCCACATCGCTTTGCACGGCGAGGATGTCCTTCATATCGCGGTCGTATGTTTCGGACCAGAGATGAAAACCATCGGCCACATTGATGAGCTGAGCGGTGATCCGCAGCTTGTCGCCAACTTTGCGCACACTGCCTTCCAAAACGGCATTCACATGCAGTTGCTCGCCGACTTTGCGGAAGATGTCCTCCTCGTTTTTCCCTTTGAACGCGAAGGACGAACTGCGCCCGGGCACGTGCAGGCTTTTCACTCTTGTCAGCATGTTGAGAAGTTCCTCGGTCATGCCGTCGCTGAGATATTCGTCATTCTTGTCCGCGCTCAGATTCACAAACGGCAGCACCGCGATCGATTTGTTAGGCGGGGCTGTAGCCGCCTCGGTGCGAGCCGCACTGGCAGTAGGCGTGATTGTCGGTTTCGACCGCACAAGTTGATACACAAATAGACCAGCCGCGACGACAGCCAGCGCGATCGTCATAGCAACAATCTTTCGCCCTGTGCGTCGCTTGATCGATTTGTTCGGCTCGATCTCGGATTCGAGTTTGATCCCTTCCGGCGTAATCTCAAACGCCCACGAAAAAATCAGCGCCACCGGAAAGCCGAAGATAATGACGATGATAAATATCTTCATCACCCATGGCGGCACGTCGAAAGCCGGGAGGAAAATCGACGCCGCTTGAATCAAAAGCCACGCCACCACCGCGTACGCGACCGCGACTTTGTAAACGTTCCGCCGCTTCAGTTCAGCGAAGAAATTCATGCTTTGGCCTTGCCGTTCGGAACACTCACTTCAATTGGTCGTCGGCCAGGCCCATCGTGTGCAAGAATGCATTCCAGCGCGGGTCTTCTCGGAGATTCACCATGAGCGGATCTTTGCGCAAACTGGCCAGACCCGGGTCGCGTTGCCGGCGCGCACGCTCCAACCATTCGAAAGCCCGATCCTTGTCACCGCGATACGCGTAAACCTCGGCAATTTGATACGCAGCGACTTCGCCAAGATTTGCTGTTAACTCGGCGAGCGCCGCGTCGGATTGTGTCGCTCGCTTCTGACCCCAGCGCGCGCAGCTCACGATTAGGAGCCGTGCCCAATCTGCCGCGTCAGGTTGCGCAGCGTTCGCGGCCTCCTCGAATTTATTCTCCAGCAGATACGATAGACCGAGACCGGCATGCGCCCAGGGCGCCGCTGGATTCAACTCCACTACGCGCGGGAATTCGGCGCGCGCTTCCGCGAATCGTTTCGTCGCCGCCAGGTTAAATGCGAGAAACGCTCGGGCTTGCGCGTTGACCGGGTCCAACTCTACGGCCCGGCGGAACAGATCGATGGCGCGGTTCGAGTCTCCACGCGCGATCTCAAGGTTGGCCGCGGCGATCACAATGTTCGGATCGGCCGGAGCAAGCGCCAGCGCCTTGCTCACGGTTTGAGCCGCGGAGTTCCAGTTAAAATCGAAGTTGGTCTCGATCGTCGCCCGGGCGAGCAAGCCGTTAGGCAAGTTAGGCTCAATCGACAACGCCCGCGCCACGGCGTCACGCGCACTGGCCAAATGCGCATCGAAGCCTTTTTGTCCACCCTCGGTTGAAAACGCGGCAAGCCAGAGATTCGTCTGTGCGACGCCAGCCCACGCCAGAGCAAACGCAGGGTCCAGCGCGACTGCGTGGTCGTAAGCAGCCAGGGCTTCGCGCGCGCTTTTTTCCGAGTGGCGATTTTCATAAAAGCGCCCCTGCAGATAATACTCGTGCGCCTCGACGTTTTTCGTCCCCCCTTTTTCCGCCTTGCGCACTTCGGCCTGAATCTCTGCCTTAGTTGTAGGATTGGCTGCGCCACCCGTGAGCTGTCCGCGCAACTGTTCGACGATAGTTTGGGCAAGCTCACTTTGGACAGCGAAGACATCCTTTAAATTACGTGTGTAATTTTCCGACCATTGCTCTTCGCCCGTGTTAGCCTGAGTGAGTCGGGCCGCAATGCGCACGACGTCGCCAGCCTTGCGCACACTTCCTTCGACCAAATGCGCCACGCCGAGTTTCTCTCCGATTTCCTGCGCGGTGGCGTTCTTGCCTTTGAAGGAAAAGGCCGAAGTCCGCGCAGCAACGTGCAGACCGGGAATTTTTTGCAGCACAGTCAGCAACTCCTCACTGATGCCATCGGAAAAATATTCGCTCCCTTTGTCGTCGCTGAGATTGGCGAACGCCAGCACGGCAACGGACTTGGCGTTGATCTCTGATTTGGATTCCACCGAGGCCCGCGCCGCACCGGACTGCTCCGTCGGCCCTCGGGCAATACTGACAAACCGCCAGAGCAATCCGCCGCCAATTGCCAGCAAGAGCGCAAGAATCAGCAGTTCGGTACCAGTCACCCGCTGCGCGCCGCGTTCTCCGTGATACCAGGCCAGGACCAGCGTAACGAAGAGACCGACGCTAAGCGCGATGATGACGAAACGCATCGTTTGTTCAGGCCAGCCAAATCGCTGCGCGACAATGTCGATGCCCTGGAGCAGCGCGAATGCCGCCGCGACATAGGCCAGCGTCCATTGCACCAGCTTGCGCTGCTTCAGGCGTTGTAGGAATTCATTCATCGCAGCGAGTCTTTCTCACACAGATCCTCATGGGCCGACGTACTCCTTCATCGTCAGCAGTTCTTGAAAGCCGGGATCGTTGCGGATTGGGTCCCACACTGGATCGATTTTCAGGCGTGTGATGGAAATGGTCTCGCCCGCTGGGATCGAGAGAAGTTTTTTCAGATTCTGCACTGCCTCCGTGGTCGCACCCGTCTGGGCTTGAATCTGGGCCAAGGCGGCCAGGTTCCCGGAACCAAGTACCGCGTCTTTCTCGGGTGGCAGAAGATCGAGTGTATGTCGGGCGATGTTGATCGCATCCGCCTTGCGATCCAGCGCGAGATAAACCCAACTTAATGCTCTGAGAGAGCGAAAGTCATTTGGCTGTTCGCGCAATCTCGTCTCCAACAGTTCGCGAGCTTTCTCGCCATCTGCGTGGGCGCCGGTAACATCGCCGGCCAGGACACGAAT
>DATHHK010000231.1:0-9528 GCA_035317225.1 Candidatus Udaeobacter sp.
GCCAGACTCTGGTCCACGTACGTTGGCAGACCATAGAGATTCCCGAAGGGCGGCATCGCTCCAATCACGCAGTCGGGGAAGAGCGACTTGAATTCTAGTTCCCTATCCAGGGACACGGCTTTGCCGACTGCTTTCTCGACCTTCTCCAGATCAATATGGTGGTCCGCCGGCAACACCATCATTAGGTGCGCGTCACCGGATTTGACTATCACCACTTTGGCGTGATGCCGGCCTTTCACGTGCTCGGCCTGGGCGATTCGTTGCGCAGACACTGCCTCGGGATGCTGCAGAACCTCGTAGCGAACTTTGTTTTCATCTAAACACTCGATCAGTCGCCTTGGCATTTCCATAACCGCCTCCGATGGAAAAGTAACACTTTCCAGTGCGATCTCTACTCGCTCAAAAACCAGGTGGACACCGCCGCAAAGCTGCCGAGGCGCGAAAGAATTATGTATGGCTACATGCGAAGTTTGCGAGAATGAATATGACAAAGCGTTCGAAGTGATCGTAGCCGGAAAGCATCATACATTCGATAGCTTCGAATGCGCCATCCACGCGCTGGCGCCGGTCTGCCCACACTGCAATTGCCGGATCGTGGGGCATGGTGTGGAAGCCGATGGAAAAATCTTCTGCTGCGTTCATTGCGCGCGTGCCTCCGGCAAAACAACGTTGAAGGATCGAGCTTAAACGCTGCACAGGTCCGACAACAGCGATCACCCGGGAATGCCTCGTCTGAAGGTGGACGCTCCCGATCAAGAGTGCGCGTTTCGGATCGGGCATCAACGATACCGGCGACAGCACTAAGCGCCGATGGTCGCGATCACTGATTGCTTAAAACGAATTGCGCTTTAGCGCCGTTTATTCCCACCTGATCGCTCACTCCTTGGATTTCGGGGATCGTGTTCTTTTAATCGAACAAGAACAGTTTCCATCTCCTTCCTTAGCTGCGATTGCCCAGAGAGGCATCTAGCGTCCGTAACATGCAAGACGAACGAACTGATTCGTTGTCTGTATCCTTGAAGGAATGATTGCACAAGGCTTCGGGCCTGAAGTAGAAAGGTTCCATGGAGCAAAATCCGGCGGTTCCTCTAACGCCACGACCCAACTGGTGGACGCGAAACTGGAAGTGGTTCGTGCCGGCTGGCTGCTTCAGTATTTTGGTATTGTTCGTCGTTTTTGTTGGCTCGATCGCGCTGATCGTGTTCGGCGCGATGAAATCCACTGACGTTTACAAAGACGCCTTAGCGCGAGCCAGGGTGAACTCTGCCGTGATTGAAACTCTCGGCTCTCCCATCACAGAGGGATTTCTCGTGTCGGGAAACACAAAGGTTAATGGCGCATCCGGAGAAGCAAACCTCTCCATCCCCATCTCCGGTCCCAAAGGGAAAGGGACGATTTATGTGGCAGCGAACAAGTCGCTTGGCCGATGGAACTATACGGGTCTTGTCGTAGAGATTGCTAAGACACATCAGCGGATCGATCTCCTCCAGAGCGGTGTTTCGGCAAACTCGCGCTGATCAATCTGGTGCAACCCGCGACAAAAAAACTTTCCGTCAGCGCAATTCTCTTCGGAATTCTCGCGGGGATTATCGGCATCGGAGGCGGACTATTTCTCGGTTTCGCTCTGGGAGCGGGTCTCGCAGCCGCTTTTCATGTCTCCACGTTTGAAGGCGAAGCCGGCTATTTTGCCGCTGCGATCGCGTTGCTGGTGACGTGCGTCGTTGCGCCGGGCCTGATTCTTCTCACGCTTTACTGGCGCGGCACACGAGGACTTTGGCTTTTCGTCGGGTTGATCGCGGTTTGTTTCTCGCTCGGTATTATTGCGGTGTCGGGTTTTGGAATTTGGTATGCCGGTCAACCGCATGTTTTGAACATCAACGGACCGACGCCGCTGCTGGAGTTTGAAGTGAAACCACCGGCCGGACAGTCCGTCCAAGGTCTGGCTGACGTTCAGCCTGAGCTCGATACAGACCGCAATGCAATGCCAGGTTACTGGCACACCGATGCGCCTCAAGACCAAGGAGTGCGAGCGGGTTACGTCGAACTTTATTTCCGAACTTCGCAGCGCCTCTTCGTCCTAAAATTCCCTGGTCAGGAGGACAAGATTTTCCGCCTCAAGCTGCCGGCCAATCCAATGAGGACGAAGTATCGCGCCTGGTCTGACTGGCAAAACCCGGACTTTGTAGCGAGAACGGGCCAGCAACCTTCTCGCCCCTCTAACGGAAACGACTGTCAGATTCGCTACAAAATGGATTATCAGGACCGATAACTTGAGCACATTCAGGTGGAACGCGTTATCCTCAACGCGTTTGTAAGCACGGTTTACCTCTAGCTGCGCCGCGCGTAAGTTTCTGACATGTCGATTTCTGAGGAACAGGTGAAGAACGCGTTGAAGTCGGTGAAATATCCCGGCTTCACACGCGATATTGTTTCATTCGGCCTTGTGAAATCGGTCGAGATCGAGAATGGCGAAGTCAAAGTACAAATCGCCCTGGCGACGAATGATCCGAACGTTCCGGCGGCAATTAAGAGCGAGGCTGAAAAAGCGCTGCGAAGCATCGACGGTGTTCAGAGCGCAAAGATCCTGATCGATATTCATGCGCCGCCCGCAGGCGCAGGCACCGGCATGGGAGCGACCCGAATCCCGGGCGTCAAACACGTGTTCGCGGTGGCAAGCGGTAAAGGCGGCGTGGGCAAATCGACTGTCGCGGCAAATCTGGCGGTCGCCCTGGAGCAAACGGGCGCGCGCGTCGGCTTATGCGATTGCGACATCTACGGCCCGAGCATTTCGTTGATGTTCGGAACACGCGAGCGGCCAATGGCGACGGAAGAAAACAAAATCGTCCCGATCGAGCAATACGGATTGCGGTTGATGTCGATGGGATTTCTGCTCGACGATACTTCGCCGGCAATTTTGCGCGGGCCGATGGTCACTCGTTATACGCAGCAATTTCTGCGACAGGTAGAATGGGGCGAACTGGATTATCTGGTGTTAGATCTGCCTCCTGGCACCGGTGATATTCAGCTCACCATCGTTCAAACGGTCGCGCTTTCCGGCGCGATTGTGGTAACCACGCCTCAGGAAGTTGCGCTCATCGATGCTCGCAAAGCCGCTACCATGTTCGAGAAGGTCAATGTGCCTGTGCTCGGGATCATCGAGAACATGAGTTATTTCGCATCTCCCTCCGACGGTAAACGGTACAATATTTTTGGTAGCGGGGGCGGCGAACGCGAAGCGAAACGACTCCGCGTGCCATTGCTTGGCCAAATTCCGATTGATATCCCCACGCGCGAGTCGGGGGATCGAGGGATTCCAATTGTGGGAGAAAATCGAGAGTCCCCCGTGGCAGCCGAGTTCAAAAGAATTGCAGGAAATCTTCGTAAGACACTGCCGTAGTGAGGGCGTCCGCAACCATGATTGGAACGGAGAGTTAAATAAATAGGGCGGTTGGCGCGTCGAATTTAACTGCTTCGATCTTGTTGACTCGCGCCCAATTCCATGAAAGAGAATCCAGAGATGCCATCTTCAGAGGAGGCTCACTCTCAATTCGTTAAGAATTCGGTGCTGTACAAGGAGTTTCTGGCGGAGCGTGCCGAGATCCTGAGGCATAAGTGGATCGAAAGCGAAAAAGCCGGAAAAGACATCGGCTTTGAAAAGGCCTTGCTGGATTGGATTGTGAAACATCGCTCCAACTGGCGAGAGCGACGAAGAAAGGAGGCGCGCACCGAAAAGTCCGCCTCCTAATTTTTTTGTTCCTTTAATGCGATCCCGCGAGGTCGCAAAGGAAACGCATGAAACAAGCAAAACAAAGGACATCTGGTGCCGCGGTCCCAACGATGGACGCGGAGGCAATTCGTCGAGCGCTTCAACGAATTGCACACGAAATTATTGAGCGAAACCCGCACCTGACTCACGTCGTGTTGGCGGGAATTCCGTCGCGCGGGGTGGAAATCGCCCAGCGCATCGCCGCTTTCATTCACCAGATCCGGAAGATCAATGTTGAGACTGGCGTCATTGACGTGGCGATGTATCGCGATGACGTGGGAACGCGTTCTGAATTGCCGATCGTGCGGGAATCGAAACTCCCTCTGCCACTGGAGGAACGCACCGTTGTCGTTGTGGATGACGTTCTTTACACCGGCCGCACCGTGCGCGCCGCCATGGACGCCATCAACTCATTTGGACGCCCTTCTCGGATTCAGCTCGCAGTACTAATCGACCGAGGCCATCGCGAGCTGCCGATTCGCCCCGATTACGTCGGAAAGAATTTGCCGACCTCCGGCAACGAAAAGGTGAAGGTCCAGCTTCAAGAAACCGATGAGAAACCGGACGCGGTATGGCTGGAAAGGGAACGATGACCACGCGCTGGACACGAAAAGATCTGCTAGGCCTGCGCGAACTTTCGGCAGAAGAAATCAATTTCATCCTGGAGACCACTGACGCGTTCAAACAAGTAGGTACCCGCGAGATTAAAAAGGTGCCGTCGCTGCGTGGAAAGACGTTGGTGAATTTCTTTGTCGAGCCGAGCACGCGTACCCGCACATCTTTCGAGCTGGCCGCTCTTCGATTGAGCGCGGACGTAATCAATATCTCGGCAACCACTTCCAGCCTGACCAAAGGCGAAACGCTCAAAGATACGGCGCGCAATCTGCAAGCACTGCACGCCGACATCCTTGTTTTGCGTCACAGCTCCGCCGGAGCACCGCAGTTTTTGGCAAATCGGCTCAAGACGAGCGTGATCAACGCAGGTGATGGCGCGCACGAGCATCCGACGCAGGCACTTCTCGATCTGTACACCATTCGCGAGCGCAGAGGAAAAATTGCAGGACTGCGAGTGGCGATCGTCGGCGACATTCTGTTCAGTCGCGTTGCGCGCTCGAATATTTTCGGCCTACTCAAACTGGGTGCGCACGTGACACTGGTCGGGCCAAGCACGCTTGTGCCGCGCGAGTTTGAGAAACTTGGCGCCGAGGTTTCGTACAAAATCGAGGATGTGCTGCCAAAAGCCGATGTGGTGAACCTGTTGCGCATCCAACACGAACGCCAGCGTAGAGAATATTTTCCCGGCATCGGCGAATACATTCGCTTGTTCGGTTTGACCAAAGAGCGCGCAAAGCTTTTGAAGCCCGAATGTCTGATCATGCATCCCGGCCCGATCAACCGCGGTGTCGAGATCGACAGCGAGGTCGCCGACGGATCGCACAGCGTCATTCTCGATCAGGTCACCAACGGTCTGGCAGTGCGCATGGCTGTTCTCTACCTCTGCGGAGGGGTCTCGGGATGAGCACCGCAATCGTTCGAAACGGTCGAATTATCGATCCCACAAACAAGCGGGATGAAATCGCCGATCTTTACATCTCGAATGGAAAGGTCGTCGGCTCGAAATCCGAAATTCGCGCGAAGTTGACCCGCCGCGGCGGGAAATCGGAAGTTGAAGAGATTGACGCGAAAGGTTTGATCGTTGCGCCTGGGTTGATCGACATGCATGTGCACCTGCGCGAACCCGGATTCAGTCACAAGGAGACGATCGAGTCGGGCGCACGCGCGGCGGCAGCCGGCGGATTCACCACTATTATTTGCATGCCGAATACGTCGCCGGTCGCAGACAATCCCAGCACGATTGCGTGGATCAAAGATCGCGCGGCGGAAGTCGCGTGCGTGAATGTTTTGCCCGCCGGATCAATTTCAAAAGGTCTTGCGGGCGAAGAACTCGCACCGATCGGATCTCTCGCGAAGGCAGGCGTTGTGGCAATTACAGATGACGGTCATTGCATTCAAAATCATGAGGTGATGCGACGCGCGGTCGAGTATGCTCGCATGGTTGACCTGCCTGTGCTCGATCATTGTCAGGACTACAATCTGGTCGGTAACGGAGTTGCGCACGAGGGGTACTGGAGCACGCTGCTTGGTGTACCCGGCTGGCCCGCAGCGGGCGAAGAAGCGATTGTGATGCGCGACATTTTGCTCGCGGAACTTTGCGATCATCCGATTCATTGCCAGCACGTCACAACAGCTGGAAGTGTGCGATTGCTACGTGAAGCGCGGGCGCGCGGCGTAAAAATAAGCGGTGAGGTCTGTCCGCATCACATCGCACTAACCGACGAAGCGATCCAGAATTTCGACACGAACTATAAAATGAATCCACCGCTGCGCTCGCGAACAGACGTTGATGCTCTGCTGGAGGGCGTCGCCGATGGCACCTTGTCGATCTTGTGTTCCGATCACGCGCCGCACGCGGATTTCGAAAAGGAAGTTGAGTTCGACGTCGCGCCATTCGGGATCATTGGATTGGAGACCGAGCTGGGCCTTTTCATCGATCTGCTCGTGCACAAACATGCCAAGATCGATATCGCACGTTTGATCGAGATGTACACCGTCGAGCCGGCGCGCTTGTTAAAGCTGGATACGGGCACTCTATCGCCCGGGTCCCGCGCGGATGTCACGCTAATCAATCCGGCTTTGAAATGGACTGTTAACGTCGATCAATTTCGATCGGTCTCTCGCAATTCGCCGTTTGACGGCTGGAAATTGAAAGGTCGCGCGGTGCGAACAATTGTAGCTGGAGAAACCGTCTGGAAGTTGTAGCCGCGACCGGTGATCGCGGCCCGCAATCAGCGATGCAGATCCTTACCCTGCTGCGTATCCGCCGTGAATGTAGTTTTCCAAGTGTGCGATTGCCGCCTGCTGACAGGAGATCACGTGCTTCACGAGGTCCCCGATCGAAATCACCCCAACCACTTGATCACCTTCGACCACGGGCAGATGGCGAATATGTTTGTCAGTCATCAGACGCAGACATTTCTCCACCGGTTCACGCGCGTGCGTAACGGTCACATTGGTTGACATAATCTCCGAAACTTTCGTTTCCCCGGAACGTCTGCCGCGGAGGAAAACCTTCCGGGTGTAATCGCGCTCCGAAATGATGCCATTCAAGCGCTCTCCATCCATCACCAATAGAGCGCCGACATTTTTTTCGTCCATCATTCGAATCGCCTCAGAAACTGTTGCGTCGGACGCAATGGAAAAAATGTCTTTACTTTTTTGACTCAGAATCGCGCCGATCGTGCCGCTGACATCCATATAATCCGGAAAATTTTCGCTGCCCGAATAGCAGCTCTTCACCATAAGGCAACACCGGCCACCGACGCAAAACAAATAAACGGCAAAGCCGCTATCAAAACGTGGACTGGTATCTCCGCGGAGGGAGCTTGGGCGGGCGCTTTCCATTAACGATCGCGCCTGCCACTGCGATGTATGGAAGTTCCTGCCGATCTGCTGCACAGCGTAACATCAATCCGCCACGGCTCATGTCGCCGCGACCGACGAAGTCAACGGGAAATCGGAGCCGGTCGCCAAAACTCGCAAGCAAAACGTCCACATATTTTCCGGTGGCAATACTTCCAAGAAGGATGACCTCGCTGCGACATGGCAGTTTTCTTGCGAGAGCACGCGCGTCTCGCTCAATCGGCGCTCGAAAACGCGGATCGTCACCGTGAATATCGACCGTTGCGAATTCACGCAGGTCATCGAGATGGATCCGCGTTCCGGCATCGACAAGCCCACGAGTGGGCGTGATCACAAATACACCGGGGTTTCCGGTCGCGGGCCGCGCGAACGCAGTCGCGTATGCGATCTTGCCGCGAAAATAGAGCCCGCTGAGAAAGGTGAACACCTCCGCGATCGGCGCGCCGCGTTTGCCGCGCAATTTCCGCGCCAGTTCGAATTCCGCCCTATCGCTCAGTATCATCCGCGCTCGTTCTCCACCGGCGAAGGCCGGTGAGAGAAGAAAAATGCGGCAACGCCTCGCGTTTTCCATTTCAATCTGATTGTCGGATTCAATTGTCGAACGAATTGCTCTCTTTCTCATCCCAGCCACTAAATAGACATACCGTTCGAGAAAATAAACACCCAGGGCCGTCCCAGCGATTACGTACGTATTACATGAAATTCGATTGCAACGCTGAATGGCGAAAATAACTTGGAGACATCATGGCGCGCGCCGACGGCAAAAAAGGCACGCCGCATTTGTTTTCAGGCCTCGTTGCCTTGGCCCTGGCGTCGGCAGTGTTGTTCGCTGGACAACTGGTTGCCATTCATCTGGAACACTCGACCGTTTCCTCAACTGCGCCAGAGTTGTTTCCGCTTAAAAACCAGGGACTCGCCTTTCAACGCGCTGCCGTGCACGCGCCGAATGTCCTGCCTCTTTATGGCACCTCGGAACTGATAATCCCGTCGGTTCAGGAGAGGGCGAACCTTTTTTTTCGCAGTGCGCCAACAGGTTTTCAGGTGTCGCCCGTTGGTGGTGGAGGCGCAAATCTGTTAGTCATGTTGCAAAAAGTCGGCGCACTCGGCTCGGACTTGCGTGGCAAAAAACTTGTTATCTCGCTGTCACCCGGTTGGTTTTTGAAGGTCAAGTCCGGATGGAAGGGTTACCAGGCAAATTTTTCGCCGATGGCAGCGAGCAAAATGATATTCGGCACCGGGCTGAATTTCGAGCTAAAGCGGGAGATCGCTTCACGCATGCTTGAATCTCCGAGCACCCTCGAAGGGAGGCCATTGCTTAGAATTGCGTTGAGGCGGCTGGCTTCCGGTGGTTGGCTTGATCGGCTCATTTTCTGCGCGCTTTGGCCAGCGGGAAAGCTGCAGACCGCCTTGATGACATTTCAGGATCATTTTGCAGCGCTCACTTACATTCGTGATCAGATCAAGCCAGCTCCGCGACTGCATCCGGAAGTACTCGATTGGTCGAGGCTGATTGCAAAGGTAAGCGAAACGAAGCCCGCTGGCTCAGGTAACGTTAAAGAGACTCCAAGCTTCGATGCACTCGTCGTTCCTGGATCTCGTGACGTGGCCTTCCGCAATGATTTGAACGCGTCACCTGGATGGAAAAACCTGGAGTTGCTTTTGCGCATGCTCGCGCGGGTTCACGCGCGGCCGCTAATTCTCAGCATGCCCATAGGCGGAAACTTTTACGACCACGCGGGCATCTCGCGGTCGGCTCGCGAAGATTATTACGTGAAGCTTCAGGCACTGGTGCAGCGATATCATTTTCCGTTAGTGGAATTTAAGGGGCACGATGAGGACCCAGCCTTTCTTATCCGTCACGAAAGTCATCTCACAGCAAAAGGCTGGATGTATTACAATCGCGCTCTTGATGATTTCTTCCATGGACGCACGCCACGAAGCTGACAGGTCAATCGACGTTTGACGGATCGTCGTTCTGAAGGTCAACAACCATCGCGAATTTGAAAGCGCGAGCCTAGCATTCTTCGAGCTTGCTTTTTGGCCGCACGATGGAAAATAATGCGGCCATGCCTTCGGTCTGGCCATTCAAACCTCGTGTAAGTGACCATCGAAATGGAGAGGATAATCACTGTTCAACAGGTGATGCCTGCCCAGATTTCTTGTGCGTGGGTGCCCAGAAAGCTGGAACGTCGTGGCTTTTTCATCAACTCACTTTGCATCCGGATTTCTGGATGCCGCCGGTCAAGGAGGTGCATTACTTCGATTCGCTGAGTAGAGTCAAA
>DATHHK010000232.1:0-3905 GCA_035317225.1 Candidatus Udaeobacter sp.
ACGTTGCATCGGCAGATCGGCCGCTCAACTGATTCAACTCTACGGCAATCGTTTTCTGGGCTAACGCCGATTCACGTTCCTGGCGCTGAAACGTCAGTAAATTCGCGCTGATAATCTGGGCTTCCAATTGCGGTGCGACCCCCGCGAGGGGTCGCTGTTTCAGCACATCGTTGAGCGCTTGAGTTCGCGCGGTCACTTCCTGTACCGCTTTCGTTCTTTCGTGAGCGCTCGTGCTCGCGTAAGCCAGCGAGCGAACACGCGCGGCCAGTGTCAGGCGGAACTGTTGCAGATGTAGTTCGGCAACCACGCGATCGTGGTTCGCAATCGCTTTGCGCAGCGCAATTCGACCGGGGTACTCGAAGGTTTGGCTGAACGAAAGAGCCAATATCGCGCCATCGCCGGTCGCTCCTCCCGAATTTTCACGCGAATTCTTGTAGCCAAGTTCCGTGCTTAATTCTGGGTTGCGAAGAGTACCGGCAGTTCTCACCGCTCCCTTCGCCGCAGCGATCTCCGCTACAAAGAAGTTTAATTCTGAATTTCGCTGGAGCGCCTGTTTGACCAGCGCCTCCGGTGTTTCGGCAAACGCAGTCGCGCACACGAACAGAATGGCACTCGCAAAGGATTTGGTTTGTGTATAAATCGACATTGGTTAGGCAAAAAGAATTGGAAAGCCACAACGCGTGCATTGTGGCACCGAATGAAACTGAGCGAGGAAGCTGCGCGGACAGACCGCGCCTGCGCTCAGTTGTTAGGCGAGCTGAGGCGGATGATCGATCGCGGCTGGCAATCCATCCGGTGCGAATTGCTCACTGGTCGAAAAGAAAACAGATGCCGGAAAAGCGCCGATGACATCCACGGTGAGAGTGGAAGTTATGACAGTGCCGTTGTGCACGGCGCATGAACAACGCTCGCAAGGCGCTTTCTCGTGCTGCGAATTCGGCTGTGAACCCTGACAGATACAATGATCGCCTCGTAAATCAGCAATCGAATCGGCGATGATATCGCCAGTAAACGCACACAAGGCGATAAGGCCAGTCAGTGCGAGCAACCGGGACCTGCCAGTAAAACGCATCAGTTTCACTTGTTACAGTTCGCCATTACAAGTGTCAAACCAAAGCACGTCAGTTTACAGGGGGGTTTTGCGAAGTCGTAATGCGTTGGCTATCACGGAAACCGAGCTGAAGCTCATGGCGGCGCCGGCGATCATCGGATTCAGCAGCAGCCCAAAGAATGGATAAAGCACGCCGGCCGCAATCGGCACGCCTAGCGCGTTGTAGATGAACGCGAAAAATAAATTTTGCCGGATATTTCGCATTACCCCGCGACTAAGGTGGATCGCCTTCACGATTCCCATCAAGTCGCCCTTCACCAGCGTGATACCGGCGCTCTCAATCGCCACATCAGTGCCCGTCCCCATCGCAATTCCGATATCCGCCGCTGCAAGTGCTGGCGCGTCGTTAATTCCGTCTCCAGCCATCGCGACGATCGCGCCTTCGGACTCAAGTTGTTTGACGATGCCGATTTTCTCATCCGGCATTACCTCGGCCTTGAACTGATCGATGCCTAGCTCGCGCGCAACAGATTCAGCTGTCTGCAGATTGTCGCCTGTACACATGATAATCTTCAGATGCATTGCATGAAGCTCGCCGACCGCCTGTTTGGTTGTCGGCTTAATTGGGTCCGCGATACCCAGAACGCCCACTGCGTCTCCGTTTACCGCGAGCCAGACTGTGGTTTGCGCTTTTTCCTGCAAGCGAAGAGCCTCTTTCGTTAGTTCCTCAGGAAATCTAACATTCGAATCGGCGAGAAATTTTTCTTTGCCGATGAGGATTGTTCTACCGTCAAGATTGGCGGAGACGCCGCCACCAGTGATGGACTGAAAATCGGTTATGCCGCGCAATTCAATTTTTTCCCGTTTTGCGCTTTCTACGATTGCCCGCGCAAGCGGATGCTCACTTTGGGATTCCACAGATGCCGCAATCTGTAACAGATCGCATTCGCTCATGGAGTTTGCGACGATCCGGCTGACTACTTCCGGTTTACCGGCTGTTAACGTGCCTGTTTTGTCTGTGACCAAGTGCGTGACTTTTTCAGTGACCTCGATCGCCTGCGCGTTTTTTACCAGGATTCCGGCTTGGGCAGCACGTCCGACCCCGACCATGATCGACATGGGAGTAGCCAGTCCCAGCGCGCACGGGCAGGCAATGATCAGGACTGAGACGGCGTTCACCAGTGCATAAGCCATCGCGGGCGCAGGTCCGACGATCGACCACACAACAAAGGTAATGATCGCGACGCCGATCACCGCGGGAACAAAATAACCGGACACCGTGTCGGCAAGTTTTTGAATAGGGGCGCGGCTGCGCTGTGCCTCGGCCACCATTTGCACAATTTGCGCGAGAACAGTCTCCGACCCGATGCGCTCTGCGCGCATCAAAAATGAGCCGGTTTGATTGACGGTTGCGCCAATCACTTTCTCGCCCGCCTGCTTGCCCACCGGCATTGGCTCACCGGTGATCATCGATTCGTCGAGGTTGCTTTTGCCGTCGATGATCACACCGTCGATTGGGATTTTCTCGCCCGGCCGCACGCGGAGCACGTCATCTTTCTGAATTTGGTCCACAGCGATTTCCTGTTCCTGACCATCGCGAACTCGGTGCGCAGTTTTTGCAGCAAGACCGAGCAGCGCCTTGATCGCATGGCCCGTACGGCTTCGCGCTCGAGCCTCGACCAATTGTCCCAGCAGAATCAGGGTTGTAATCACCGCGGCTGCTTCAAAATAAAGCTCAACTTCTCCATGACGCTGGAAAGAAGAAGGAAAAATGCCCGGCGCGATTACTGCAACGGCGCTGTAGAAGTAAGCTGCGCCAACACCCACGGCGATGAGCGTGAACATGTTGAGACTGCGATTAACAATCGACTGCCACGCGCGCGTGAAGAAAAAGCCGCCAGCCCAGAGAACAACCGGTGTCGTCAAGACAAACTCAATCCATTTCTCGATTCGCTTTGGAACGATTGAATCGATGTTCAAACCAGGAATGGTATGACCCATTGCCAGGAATAGCACCGGGATCGTAAGAACCAGCGCGATCCAGAATTTTCGTGATAACGATCGCGTTTCTCCGTGCTCGTGTTCCTCGTCCCCGATGGTCTTCGGCTCCAGCGTCATTCCGCATTTCGGGCACGCTCCCGGATGATCTTGCTCGACCTCCGGATGCATTGGGCACGTGTAAGTCATTGGAGAAGTTTAAATTGATTGGCCAGAGCGGCTACCCCGGGCGTTGTGCGCGCAAAACGGTTGTAGCCGCCTCGCTGCGTCGAGGCGTTCATTATTTGATTCACTAACACGGCGATTCAGCGCCGTGCCCAAACCCTGCACGTGTTCTCTACGCCGCCTTCGCGGTTTCCATGTCCTCGGTATACTTGCCGAAACGCGCTTTGCTATTGCACCAAGCTCGATGATGGAACGCCTGTTGCGCTTTGGCGACATTCGCCGGATCACCTTTCCAAGTTTTGAGCACAGGAGCTTGTAACGCGCGCCCATAGGAAAAGCTCAACTGCCAGGGCAAGTCTCCGAATTGATTCATCGCGTTGAGATGTTCTGTGGCTTGCTGATCAGTTTGCCCACCCGAGAGAAAGACTATACCGGGGACAGCGGCGGGAACTACGCGTTTCAAGCAGCTGACAGTAGCCTTCGCTACTTCCTGTACTGAAGCTTGTTGGGGGCAATCTTTACCTGAAAGAACCATATTCGGTTTCAGCAGCATCCCTTCTAGCGAAACCCGGTGCTCGTACAGAGCGTGAAACACACTTTCCAGTGTCTGCTGTGTGACTTCGAAATACCGTTCAATCGTGTGCGCGCCATCCATAAGAACCTCCGGTTCGACGATCGGCACCAAGTCGCC
>DATHHK010000233.1:0-2267 GCA_035317225.1 Candidatus Udaeobacter sp.
TGGACCGCGATCCTTTCGTCCAACGATCCAAAAGAAAAGCCACTCGATGGCGGTTTGCTGGTTGCAAAGGTCGGCAAGGGTTATTTTATCTACACCAGTTATTCCTGGTTTCGACAATTGCCTGCCGGAGTTCCGGGAGCTTATCGGTTATTCGCGAACATGTTGTCATTGGGAAAATGAACGCAGGTGATGCTAAACCAGATGCGCGTTCCTGGCGCAAAGCGTACGGCCTGGCTCTTTCCATTTTTGCGGTGGAGGTGGTGCTCCTCTACCTCTTCACCATCCGGTTTTCGTGAACCGGCTGGATTATCTCGTTCTCATCGCCACGATTCTGGCGATCCCGCTTTATGGTCTCTGGCGAACCCGCGGAAGCGCCTCGTTAGGCCAATATCTCAAGGGCGATGCGAGCATTCGTTGGGCTACAATCGGGCTTTCTGTGCTCGCGACGCAGGCGGGGCCGATCACGTTTCTCTCCATGCCGGGCCAGGCGTATGAGAGCGGCATAGGTTTTATCCAGAATTATTTTGGGCAGCCGCTCGCGCTGATCATTGTGTGCGCCGTCTTCGTTCCGATCTATCAGCGTTTAAAAGTTTACACGGCTTATCAGTACCTCGGCGAGCGATTTGACCAGAAGACGCGGCTACTCGGTGCGTTCCTGTTTCTGGTGCAACGAGGCATCGCTGCTGGAATCACGATTTACGCGCCGGCCATTGTTCTCTCGGCCTTGCTCGGGTGGCGGTTGAACCTGACCATCTGGCTCGCAGGCGGACTGGTTATCATCTACACGGTCGTGGGCGGGACCAAGATTGTTAGCATCACCCAACGCTATCAGATGATCGTGATTTTGGTCGGCATGGCGATTGCATTTGCGGTCGCGGTTTACCGGCTCTCGCCGGATCTATCATTTGAAGGCGCGCTATCGGTCGCGGGAAAAATGGGCAAACTGGAGGCGGTCGATTTCTCGGTAGATCCGCATAAGCGCTACACCTTCTGGTCCGGCTTGATTGGCGGCTTTTTTCTCGCGCTTTCCTATTTCGGAGCGGACCAATCGCAGGTGCAACGATATCTCGCGGGGGGCTCGCTCAAAGAGAGCCGTCTCGGATTGCTGTTCAACGCTGTGGTGAAGGTCCCGATGCAATTTTTTATTCTTCTGCTCGGCGCGATTGTTTTCATGTTTTATCAATTCGAAAAGCCGCCTGTTTATTTCAATCAGCCCGCGTACCAGCGTGCGGTGGAGAGTGGCTATGGGCCGCAGTTATCGGCGTTGCAAACGCAATTCGATGACGTTTTCGTGCGAAAACGCGCTGCGATTCGCGCCCTTTCCAGCGCATCGTCGAAGGTTTCGTCAAACGAGCGCGATGTGGCTATGACCAAACTGCGCGAACTCGACGCGCAGGCGCATGAGTTGCGCAACCGAACTAAGGGAGTTCTCGAGCAGGCAGGCGCGGATCCAAAGAGCAAGGATTCGGATTACGTATTTATTACTTTTATTCTTCAACAAATGCCGCACGGACTTGTCGGATTACTGATCGCAGTGATTTTGTCCGCGACCATGTCGGCGACTTCAGCAATATTGAATGCCTTGGGTTCGACCACGGCGATCGACTTTTATCGGCCGTTGATTCGCCCGAACGCAAGCGACCATCATTATGTCGTCGCGGCGAAAACGCTGACAGCGGTCTGGGGTTTGATTGCCATCGCAGTCGCTTCGTTTGCCAGTTTGGTCGAAAATCTGATCGAAGCAGGTAACATCCTGGGGTCGGTGTTCTATGGCAGCATCCTCGGTCTGTTTCTGGCAGGTTTCTTTATTCGTCGACTTACTGGTTCGCCTGTATTTTTTGCGGCAGTCCTAGCACAAACGCTCGTCTTCGTCCTGTTCGCTACAACGAATATCGGTTACCTTTGGTACAATCTTATTGGATGCGCGGCCGTGCTGATCCTGGCGCCGGCCCTGCAGCAAACTATCTTTCGCAACACGACAGCTTCTGCCGGGGCATGAAACTGATTCTGGGCAATGGATCACCCGATTATTTGTTTCGGCCAGCAACCGTGCGGTTTTTTTCCCAAGCGATTCTTGTTCGCTAAGATTCTGGCGGCCCGGCGTCTCCAAAAGGAGATTGGCGGGAAAATTGTTTTTTTCTTTCATGACAGTGACCATGATCCGCGCGAGACGATTACCATTTTGCGAGACCGAAACAGCAACCAGGAAGTAGCCCTAAACTTTCAGTTCGAAAATCGGATCCAAAGGCAATTCTCGCCCTTGTACG
>DATHHK010000234.1:0-10681 GCA_035317225.1 Candidatus Udaeobacter sp.
GTGGCGCATGAGAGAGTTCCTCGAGTTCGTCATTCGCCAACTGATCGAATTTCCTGACGACATGGTCTTGACGGAAATTCCAAGCGGCAGAACCACGGTTTTTAAGGTGCAACTGCGACGAGGAGACGTCGGTCGCGTTATTGGCCGGGGTGGCCAGACCATTCAAGCTATTCGCGCGTTGCTCGCCAGTTCGGCCGCGCGCCATGGGCAGCGGGCGATCCTCGAAATCGTCGAGTAAGGCTTCGTCTCCGATTCATTATTGGACGTTAGCCGCAGGCCGTTCGACGTTTTCTTCCCAAGTGAAGATCGATATTTTGACATTGTTTCCGGACATCTGTCGCGCGCCTCTGGGCGAAAGCATCATAAAACGCGCTCAGGAAAATGGGATTATCGATCTTCGGATTCATAACTTGCGGGATTGGACCGCGGACAAACATCACATCGTGGACGATGCACCGTTCGGCGGCGGCCCGGGAATGGTGATGAAACCGGAACCGATTTTTGCGGCGGTCGAAGAGCTACGTGGTGCAAAGGAGAAAACGGCTAGCGCCCAACGTCCAACGGTTGAGGTCCAACAATCGAAAATCGAGAATGGAAAATCGAAAGTTATTGTGATGTCGCCGGCTGGTCGACGGTTTGATCAACAGATGGCGACAGAGCTTTCACGCGAATCACATTTAGTCATCATTTGCGGCCACTACGAAGGAGTCGATCACCGGGTGATTGAGCATCTGGTGGATCTGGAAATTTCCATCGGCGATTACGTGCTCACAAACGGAGCAATTGCAGCGGTCGTTTTTGTCGACGCAATCGTCCGTTTATTGCCTGGTGCGCTTGGTCATGAACAATCCGCGGCCGATGACAGTTTCAAGGACGGATTACTGGAAGCACCACAGTACACCCGCCCGGCAGAATTTCGCGACTGGAAAGTTCCCCAGGTCTTGGTTTCCGGAAATCACGCGGAGATCGCAAAGTGGCGTGAAGAACAGGCAATGAAGCGTACGCGTGAAAACCGACCGGATTTGCTTGGATGAATTTGTAATACGCTAGCGTGTCATTCCGAGGGTAGCGAAGGATCTCAAACAGATGATTGGGATCTCAAAGTAGTTTAGGTGGTCAAAGCGCGATTGCGGGTCTTCGTCGTCTAAGCGACCCGGGATAACAACCAGCGTCGTTATTGAGGCGCCTTCCCCATTACGACACATGCGTTAATTCCGCCGAAACCGAACGAGTTACTGATTACGTATTTCAGTTCGGCTTCGCGGCCGTGATTGGGCACGACGTCAAGATCACATGACGGATCCTGATTTGCGTAGTTAATCGTGGGTGGAACCCATTGCCGGTCCAAAGCGAGCGCGCAAAGCGCTGCCTCGATCGCGCCGGTAGCGCCGAGGGGATGTGCGTAATAACCTTTTGTCCCACTAACCGGGATTCGCCGCGCGTGCTCGCCGAACACTTGTTTGATCGACGCTGTTTCCGCGCTGTCGTTCAGCTGAGTCGAGCTTGCGTGGGCGTTGATGTAATTGATCTGCTCCGGCGCTAATTGGGCGTCCGCGAGCGCTTCGCGCATTGCGCGAATGGACGATTCGCCATTTGGCAGGGGCGAAGTCATATGGAAAGCATCGTTGTTTAAGCTGTATCCGAGCAGCTCCGCATAAATGTGCGCGCCGCGAGTGCGCGCATGTTCGAGCTCCTCGATGACGAGCGAAGCGCCACCCTCGCCCATTACAAATCCATCGCGCAACAGGTCGAACGGTCGGCAAGCCAGAGCGGGATCGCCCGGCCACCGGCTCATCGTTTTGATGATGTCGAACGCGCCGACGGTAATGGTCGTCAGAGGGGCTTCGGCTCCGCCGGCGACAATCACGTCCGCAAAATCGTCCCTGATGTAACGCAGCGCTTCGCCGACCGATACAGTTCCACTGGCGCAACTGTTCGAATTTGTCGTTCCGACGCCGCGAAATCCGAACTCGATCGCGATATTCGAGTGGGCCGAACCGCCGAATACTTGAACGGCGAGCGTAGGTTGAACGCCGCGAGCGCCCTTCTTTAGATACCTGAGATATTGCTCTTCGGCTTTGCAAACCCCGCCAAGTGCCGTGCCAAAACTAACACCGACCCGATCCTGCGGTTTTTCACGGGAACATTCGAGCTGCGCATCATCAATCGCGAACTTCGCCGATACGACCGCGAACTGTGCGTAGCGGTCCAGTCGTTTCAGACGTTGGGGCGAGAAAAATTCCTCCGGATCCCAATCCCCAATTTCGCCGGCTGAGCGCACGCGGAAAACGGTGGGATCAAAGCTGGTGATGGTGTTGATGCCACTCTTTTCCCTGAGAATTCCGTTCCAAAAATTCTCGCGTCCGTGTCCGATGCAGGTAATTGGACCAATCCCAGTGATAACAACGCGTCGTTGGCTCATGCGATAACCTTATTTGTGCTTGTCTCAACGTACGATTTCATGCAGCGAAGTGTTTTATTTGCAATGGGGTGAATGAAAAAGTCGCCAATAATTTTGTCCGCGATGGGTGCCAAAATCTTCACGCGAAATGCGAGATCGTGTTTGATTTCGACCAGCACTCCGTCTGGCACTTCCTGAAACGTCCAGACTACGTGCATTCCCTTCGTGAATGCTTTCATGTGATAAAAACGAACTTCCATGCGGTCGCGATCGATGATTTGTTCGGAAGTCCACGAAATGGGAATGCCCGAGCGGGTCGCAGCCATTACGACGACGTTTCGACTCGGACTATGTTCGAGGTAACGGATATAGCGATAGTGGGGGAGAATCCGCGGCCAGAGCTCCAGGTTCGCTGCGGTCTCGAAAATCGTCATTCTCGGTGCGCACATGATGATGGAGTTGGTCTTGTGCATTGGAAGTGATCGCCACCGCAAAATCAAAACCCACTCAGCCATCGATGTTGCGCACCTTTCGCGGGACAAAGCATTCTTCCCTGAAAAGTAACCTGACGAAAGAGAAAAGATTGTCCCGCCAAACATCAAGGAATTAGATGTGCTGGCGGAAACAGATCTGGCTATCGCGATTCCGAAGGCAAGGGGATTGGACCCTCGCCCTTCGCCGGCCGCGTATCCCTTACACGCGACCATCCCTGATGTTGCGGCTTAACTGTTGGGCCAGCCGTCACATTTCTCAGGGCCGACGACCGCCGGCTCTGGCATGGTCTGCGAGTCGAGCCAGCTCGGTCATAAACGCAAAGAATGCGGGAGACTGCCCCATGAAGAGTCCCATGTCTGTCAGGAACTGCAGAGTGCCCATCGCAACTCCTTCCGTTTTGGTCGGTCGAATGATCGAACAAATAGGGAGACTTTCATCCAGGAACGGACACGGTTCGGGCATGATCAGAGCCTTGTCGAAGAGCTCGTCCTCCACCTCCAGATCAGGAAAAGTCACGGACACTCCGGTCACCGGATCGACGGCAGTCAGTGGAGGCGCATTACCCGCCACATCCGACCAGGTTTGGAAGTGCATGGTCTCGGTCGGTCCGATGCTGATCAGGATGCGCAGGACTTCCGTATGGGTCGCCCTGAGTGCCAGTGACGGGTAGAGGCTGTTGCCACCTTGTTCAATGGTTGGAAAGTGGAAAGCCGCCGTATTCGCGATCGCCTGTAGGAAATTAGCATCCGTTGTGTCCGCATCGGTCCTGGGAATTGCCGTATGCTGGTTTACCCCTAAAGTCGGGACAGCCTGCGGAAAGACGTGGTTTGGGTCAAGATCCGGGTTATGGCTGTCGTCGCGGTAGCGTGTCCACCAGCTGGTGTCGATGGTAAGTTGCGTCAGGTTAGTGAGCCGATGTCCGATCAAGTCTGGATTGACTCCTGTCGCAGTGCTGCCCATCAGAGTGCGAAACGGGTCGAGGTTTGCAGGAGTCGCTCCCTTGGAGACCAGGTACGCGTTGAGGAACTGGTGATGAGTAATCTCATCATCGGTGTTGTCATGGATGTAGTCTTGCATTTCATCCTCAATAACCTCCAAGGCCTCCGTGTAGGCTTCATTGCCACTGCCGCCAGGAACTTCGTCATCCTGGGCGCCGCCGAGTTCGTTGTATTGGATCCAAAAGTCTGCCTCGAGTATTTCTGCGGCCGCTGCAAATCGGAGAAGGGCAGCGTCTCCGGGTGTTAGACCCCCGCTAGCCTCTGCCGTTCGGATGCTAGGCAATAGTCCTGCACCGATGGTTCCCGCTCCAACGGCGAGTGATGTACCCAGGAAAGAACGGCGACTGATAGAACGTGTCCGAGGTTTAATTCTCTTCTCCAGGTTGTCCTCAGGAGGACGATTTTCGCTGTTACGAGAACCATTTTCTGTAGAATTAGTAATCGCTTTCATGCCCGTAGTATCGCAGCGACCCACACAGCGCGCCGGGTGGGAAAAGTAACGCGCTTGTTACTCTACAAGGCGCTATTGCCTTTAGCCGATCAGCACAAGGTTCCAGTGCTGGCGACGCGACGCGGCGAAGTGCACAAAATGGAGCCTACGGGATTCGAACCCGTGACCTCCTCAATGCCATTGAGGCGCTCTACCAACTGAGCTAAGACCCCGGTAAAGAATCACAGATTGTAGATTTCGGATTGTGGATTGCAACTGCACTGCCTGAATAGTTTTGGAGCCGTTCCAGTCGAAACTTGCAACAAAAGGTGATATATGATGTTTAATGGGCAGAGGAAATTAATGAAGCTATCAAGATTCCCGGAGCTTTGGTTTGTGGCTGTGCTCGCGATGGGGATTTGTACTACCACAGCACAAACGAATGGGCCCGCACCCCAAAACGTTCCTCGTGCCGCACCGGGTAATGGCGTTCGAGGGAGTAACGTGCGTCCCAACAACTCAAATGCACCGCACACTCCCCGCGGACCGGCCAACGTTGGTCGGCGCCCATCCGGCACGCTCCCGAATCAAGTGCAAAATCAGCCACCCGCGAATTTTAGACCTAATTATCCGAGGTTCCCCCGGCAATTGAATCCCAGGCTGGCGGTAGCGAGCGTTCAACAGCACTCGGGAACTGAGAATGTGCAACCGACCGGCGACCTGTTGCCACGAAGCGGGATACTGCAACCTCCGCTATCGATGACGGATGATCAGCGCGCGGTCCAAGCCGACGACCTAAAACCGGCCAGCGAAGTATTGGTGAAGCGAGAGGTTTCAGAAGGCTTGGAGGGAATCGACAACTTTCGCGGCGCACGAAATGGCGATGTGCAACCGATCGCACGTGATTCGGCGAATCGTGATTCCAAACCGCACAAGGTTAAGAAAAATCATAAAACCGGAAATAATCGGTTCAGCTACGCCGATGCGCTACGTCGTAATTGGTACGAATGGCATAATCGCGATTGGTGGAAGCAAAACTGCAGTACCATCGTTTTCGTTACCGGAGGGTATTATTTCCTCGACGCCAGCTACTGGTACCCAGCCTGGGGTTACGATCCGTCTAATAGCTATTACGATTACGATGGGCCAATTTACACCTACGGCAATCTGCTCCCCGACCAGGTGATCGCGAACGTTCAGGGTGCGTTGCAAGATGCAGGTTACTTCTTTGGGGCAGTAACAGGCTCTCTAAGCGGAGAGACCCGAGCAGCTCTTTTGAATTTCCAGGGCGACCAGGGACTAATTGTTACTGGAGCCATTGACGAACCGACTGTTGCGGCCCTGGGATTGTATTAGAAGAAGGTTCTCGCCAAGAGTTGTAGCCACCTCCATGCATCGAGGTGGTTCGCCAAATGCGGTGACACAGCGCCGCGGCTACATTCGACGCTATTGAATGTCTGCTAAAAGTCAGGATTCGCTTGCTGATGCCACGGCAAACGTTTTAGGAAAGCTATCTATGAGCGACCTGAGTTTTCAAAATAATGTGCCGGATCCTCTCCTTTCCGGGAAAGAATTACCGACTTTTAAATTCGAATTGGAGAAATCCAAAGGGAAGGTAATCGGAAACAGTTTTGGCAGGGAAGCGACTGTCGAACAACTTCCCATCTCCAAGGGAATCGCCGGTGTATCAATGCAACTCGAGCCCGGCGTGATGCGCGAGCTTCACTGGCATGCTACTGCGGCCGAGTGGGCGTTTGTGCTCAAAGGCCGGGCTCGCACAACCGTGATTAACCCGGCCGGTCAAACCGAGACGAATGACTTCGAACCGGGCGATATCTGGTACTTTCCACGTGGTCATGCCCACGTGCTGGAGTGCCTCGGCAACGAACCGACTCATTTCATTTTAATTTTTGACAACGGTTATTTCTCTGAGTTCGGCACGTTTAGTATCACCGATTGGATCGGGCATGCGCCCAAGCCGTTGCTGGCGAAAAATTTCGGTCTGCCCGCATCGGCGTTTGATGGCTTTCCAAAGGAGGAGGTTTATTTTGCGCGCGGTTCCATCCCACCGGAACCGATGCAGGAAAACCTGCAGGGACCGCGCGTGGCGCCGCCGGAAACGCACAAATTTCGAATGCTTGCCGGTGCGCCACACGCGATTTTCAAAGGCGGCCGCGAATGGCGCATCGATTCCACGCGATTTCCAATTTCGACAACAATCACCGGCGTAATCCTCGACCTCGAGCCAGGCGCATTGCGCGAACTTCACTGGCATCCAAACGCCGATGAATGGCAATACGTCATCGACGGCGACCTAACTGTGACGATGTTTGGGTCGCACGGTCGATTCCGAACAGAGCAACTGCACGCCGGCGATGTCGGTTACATACCGCAAGGATACGGGCACTCGATTGAAAACGTTGGTAGCGAGATGAGCCGGATGTTGATCGGCTTTAACACCGGAACTTACCAGGCGATTGATCTTTCTGCCTGGATTGCCGGCAATCCGGTTGATGTTCTGTCCACAAATTTTGGCAAGCCGCTGTCCTTGTTCGAAAAGTTTCCGCGCAAAGACGTTTTCATAGCGCCGAATCAATAGCGTTTCGTCCGGCCAAGGCATCAGATTGCCGTTACTGCGCCAACCGCACGCCCAAAATTTGCGACTGTCGTGGACTGCCGCTACAGGAAGAACTGTCAGTCGACTTTGGAGTCATGCAAAAATTGATCGAATGCGTCCCAAATTTTTCGGAAGGTCGTGATCAAAACGTCATTCGAGAGATCACCGATGCGGTTAAATCGGTGGAAGGCGTTTCGCTGTTGGATGTTGACCCCGGCGCGAGCACCAACCGGACCGTTGTAACGTTCGTCGGCAATCTTGATGCAGCGGTCGAAGCGGCTTTTCGCGGGATTAAGAAAGCGGCCGAGTTAGTCGACATGCGCAAACACAAGGGGGCACATCCGCGCATGGGCGCGACCGATGTTTGTCCATTCATTCCGGTAAGCAACGTGAATTGGGAAGAAGCAATCGTCTGTGCAAATCGTTTGGCGAAGCGTGTCGGCGATGAATTAAAAATCCCCGTCTATCTCTACGAAAAAGCGGCGACAAATAAGTCGCGCTCAAACTTGTCCGTAATTCGCGTGGGCGAATACGAGGGTTTTTTTGACAAAATAAGACAGCCCGAATGGAAACCGGATTTTGGCCCAGCCGTATTCAACGAAAAATCAGGGGCAACTGTAATCGGTGTTCGCGATTTTCTTGTGGCTTACAATGTAAATCTGAACACGAAATCAGTGCGGCGCGCGAACTCGGTTGCATTTGACGTGCGAGAGCAGGGCAGGGTGCAGACCGAAGACGGAACGCCAGGAGGAAAACCGGTGCTAGATGCGAATGGCGAGCCGATTCGAGTTCCCGGAATGCTGAAGCACGTCAAGGCGATTGGTTGGTTCGTGAAAGAATATGGCATCGCTCAGGTGTCGATGAACCTGACCAATATCGAAGAAACGCCGCTACACGCGGCGTTCGATGCGTGTTGCGAATCTGCAGCCAAACGCGGCCTGCGCGTCACCGGCTCGGAGATCGTCGGCATGGTTCCGAAGAAATGTCTCGTTGACGCAGGGCGATATTTCTTGCGCAAGCAAAAATGGTCGGAAGGCGTGTCGGATGAAGAATTGATCGACATTGCCATTCGCTCAATGGGCTTGAGTGAACTGAGGGCTTTCGATCCAAAAGAAAAGGTGATTGAATTCAAAATCGAATCTGCCGAACCAAAGAGTTCTCTCGCGAAGATGAATCTGCGCGAATTCTGCAATGAAACGTTGAGCGACTCTCCCGCGCCGGGCGGGGGATCTGTCGCAGCGTTAATGGGAGCTTTGGGCGCTTCGTTAGGCGGAATGGTTGCGAACCTGTCCGCGGGAAAACGCGGTTGGGACGACAAACTCGAATATTTCAGCGATTGGGCAGTGAAAGCGCAGCAACTCAAGGACCAATTGCTCTCGCTGGTGGACGAGGATACCGCCGCGTTTAACAAAGTGATGGACGCTTTCGCACTGTCCAAAGAGTCGGCTGAAGAGAAAACTGCGCGCTCGGCTGCGATTGAGCAGGCAACAAAATATGCCGCCGAAGTTCCGTTGAAGGTTATGGAGACAGCGTCGAAATCCTATGAAATGCTCGCTGAAATGGCCGACAAGGGAAATCCGGCCTCTGTCTCCGATGTCGGTGTCGGCGCACTGGCGACTCGCGCATGCATCGATGGCGCGGCGTTAAACGTGAGAATTAATCTCGCGCAGTTAAAGGACGAAAAATTCAAGGGTGTGCTTGCCGAGAGAATGCGAAATACTAGCGCCGCTTCCGATGCGCAGTTCGAGAAGATTACCAAAATTGTCGAAAAGCAGTTAAGCAAATCGTGAAGTCACTGGCAGTTCTTCACGCTTCGCAGTTAGTCGCAGTGGCCGGTCCCAAGCGACCACGTGTGGGACGCGAACTGTCTGAACTGGCAATCACTCCCGATGGCGGCATGCTGATTCGCGACGGCATAATCGAACTCGTCGGGCCCAGCGCCGAAATCGAAAATAACGCAGGCGATGCGGAAGTCATCGAGGCTCGCGGAAAAGTCGTTCTTCCGGGATTTGTCGACGCGCACACGCATTTGGTTTTTGCCGGAAATCGGCTGGACGATTTCGAGCGTCGTGCGCGCGGCGACACTTATGAGCAAATCGCGAAGGCTGGGGGCGGGATTTGGTCAACTGTTGAAAAGACCCGAGCAGCGACTGAAGCCGATCTTTTCGCCCAAACAAAACGACACACAGATTGGTTCCTGCGCTGCGGAACGACAACGGTGGAGTCCAAATCGGGCTACGGACTTACCCTCGAAGACGAACTAAAGATCTTGCGGGTTATGCGGCGTCTCAATCAGGAAACGCCGCTGGAAATTGTGCCGACGTTCCTCGGCGCACATGCAGTACCGCGTAAGATGCATGCCGATGAATACGTCGATCTCGTCGTAAACGAGATGCTGCCACGAGTGAGTTCGGACCGTCTTGCCGAATTTTGCGACGTATTTTGCGAGCGCGGTTATTTCGATATCGAACAATCAAGGCGGATTCTTAATGTGGCGAAAAATCTTGGATTGAAACCGCGGATTCACGCTGATCAACTGAGTAATTCCGGCGCGGCGAAACTGGCGGCCGAATTGGAAGCCGCAACGGCAGATCACCTGGAAAAGACCGACGGGCAAGGGATCGCGGCATTGAGCTCTGGAAACGTGCAACCAGTTTTGCTGCCGGGCTCAGTCTATGCGCTCGGATCGACGTGTTATCCGCGAGCGCGAGACATGATCGAGGCCGGTCTCGCGGTCGTGATCGCGACTGATTTCAATCCGGGCTCATCGCCAACCGCAAGCATGCCGATGATTTTGTCGCTTGCCTGCACACAGATGAAAATGTCGCCAGCGGAAGCTATCTCGGCTGCGACGATCAATCCGGCCTATTCGTTAGGCCGGGGCGATCAAATCGGATCGCTCGAATCCGGTAAGGTGGCGAATTTTTCAATTTTCGATTGCGATGATTACCGGGAGCTCGCGTACTGGTTTGGATTTCCACAGACGCACTCGGTGTTTGTAAAAGGAAGGAGAGGGTTCTAAACACACCAAGGAAAACAAACCGAAATGGAGCAAGAACTTGTAAAGCTGGAGGAGGAATTCACGGATGCGATCGTGAAAAATAATCCAGAAAAGATCCGACAGTTTGTCACCGATGACTGGATCATCATCAATGCCGACGGAGGAATTATTGACAGGGAGCGCTTTTTTGAGGTGATCACGTCCGGCACTCTCACGCATGAGATGATGGAGTCAGACGACATGCGTGTCCGTGTCTATGGAGACAGCGCCGTCGTGATTGCGCTCACTCGCTCGAAAGGAAAATTCATGGGGCAGGAATTCACTACGCACGAGCGGTCCACGGACGTTTTTGTGAAACGTGGTGGACAATGGCGGTGCGTCCTGACGCAGCTTACCGGGTTTAAGAAACAGTGAGGCGGCACGTTTACCAGATTCGCGGCAAATTTTGCGGCGCGTGCTGAGCGCCGTTACAGTGATTTCATGAAGGTCGAAGTCGAAAAGCAACCGGGATCCGTCTCGACGCTACAAATTGAACTGCCGCCTGAGGAAGTTTCTAAGGAATGGGATGCGATCGCCAACAGCTTCGCGCGTTTCGCCAAAATACCCGGTTACCGGCCTGGCAAAGCGCCGCGCACGGTTATCGAGAAGAGATTCCGCAAGGAAATTCAGGACGAATTGACCAAGAAGCTCGTCTCCAAGAGTTATCATGAAGCGATTGAGCAGGAACAGTTGCGCGTTG
>DATHHK010000235.1:0-4279 GCA_035317225.1 Candidatus Udaeobacter sp.
CCAGCTCTCTTTATTTCCATGTTGAGAACGTCGTTCTTTTGAGTTTGCTCTCAACGACCAACCATCAATTTTTTCACTCGTCACTGGCTGGGATGTGAACTGCATTCTTCGCAGCGGAACGTTGCTGTTACCACATTCTGCAACGAGAGTTTTCCAAAGCGAAATGAATACAAGAAGTGACAGCGCCAATCTTGGCGGGACTTTTACGCTTCCAGGCACGTCGATCACTCTCAACCGCGTCGGATATGGTGCCATGCAGCTGGCTGGCCCCCATGTATTCGGGCCGCCTGCAGACCACGACGGAGCACTCGCGGTCCTGCGCGAAGTTGTTAGGCTCGGAATCAATCACATCGATACGAGCGACTTTTACGGGCCGCATATTACCAATCAACTTATTAAAGAGGCGCTGCATCCATATCCGGAGCAGTTAACAATCGTCACCAAGGTTGGTGCGCTGCGAGACGCGGAAGGAAATTGGCCCAGAGCGCTGGCTCCCGAACAGCTCCGCCAGGCCGTTCGTGATAACCTCACGAACCTCGCTCTTGGGGCACTCGATGTCGTCAATCTGCGGGTCGGTGGTCCCAATGCACCGGAGCCAGGTTCGATCGCGGAGCCGTTCGGCGTGCTCGCCGAAATGCAGCGAGAAGGTCTGATAAAGGATCTCGGGGTAAGTAATGTCACGGCCGAGCAGGTCGCGGAGGCGCAATCAATTGCGCCAGTCGTTTGCGTCCAGAATTTTTATAATATCGCGAACACGCAGGATGATCCGCTCATCGATTCTCTTGCCAAACAAGGAATTCCTTACGTTCCCTACTTCCCGCTTGGTGGTTTTTCACCGCTGCAATCTGACACGCTGTCTAGTGCTGCTGCTCTTTTAGATGCTAACCCAATGACCGTCGCCTTGGCGTGGCTACTGCAACGTTCGCCCAATATTCTGCTCATTCCCGGCACCTCATCCGTCGAGCATCTGCGCGAGAACCTGAAAGCCGCGTCGTTGCAACTTCCTCCGGAGACGGTAGCCAAGCTGGATGCCATCGGAGCTAACCAGACGTAGTTGGTTTCGAGAAAGAAGCGAAGATTCTTTGTTGACTCAGGGTTTCAGCTCTCCGCGCTTCAGACTTCCAGCAGCCCAAACGTCTAATGTTTACCCCATTGACTTACCAGTGTCGGCGCACTATTGGGGTCCAACGCAAGTGGCGAGCATCCGGCTTCTCAGCCGGTTCGGCGGCAATAGCTAACAAGACCGTTGTCCGTTGCGGTCTAAACATTGAGCATGGTCAGCTCAAACACACGGGGTTTCCCCGGAGGAAATAGAAATGAAAAAATTAATGTTGGTATTAGTCGCGTCGGCCTGTTGCTGGGCTTTCACGATGAACGCGTCGGCTCAGCAAGCCGACCAGGCAACAGCCGATGCCGTCATTGCCATGACGAAGGCGCAATGGGCGGCGGAGATCAAAGATCCTACGAGTGTCGCCGAACAGTCGAAGGACACGTCGGATGACTACACTGAGTTCAACGGCGACTATGCCACGCGTCTCGATGGCAAAGCGATGAATTCACGGCTGGCGGAGGCTACAGGAAAAGCCTCTGGCAAGACGATAGGGGCGGAAATGGCCAATCCCAAAGTCCAGGTATACAACGGGGATGTCGCCATTCTGACTTACAACTATGCCGGTCTAACGCAGGACAAGGACGGAAAAACGACGCCGAATCGCGCAAAATCGACGCGCGTCTTTGTGAAAAAGGGTGACAAATGGATGTTGGTCCACGCAAACTTTGCGTCGGATCCACTGCCAAAACAATAAGACTCTGAAAATCTGAGAAAGGGGCCGCTAGTGCGCGCTTTGCACTTTTGGCGGCCCCTTATCTTGTACGATCTTTACAATTTTCGCGCTTCGTCCATCCTCGAGGGTAATCCAGTTGCCCTTATCCGCGGCCAGCAGTGCCTTGCCGATCGGAGAAATCCAACTGACGGCGTGCGGTTCGAGATCGAGTTCGTCAACACCGACGACCGTATAGGTTTCGGTCCGGCCTTTTTTATCTTTTACCGTCACCGTTGCCCCGAAGCCAACGCTCTTCGACGCCGGTTCCGGAGGATCGACAACGTGGACCGATGCCAGAATTTGTTCCAATTGGGTGACTTGCTGACTGTTCGCGTTTGCCGCGCGGAGCTTTTCCAATTCGTTGCGCAAATGCTTCGCGCCGCGCGCGGTGATGTAATTGGTCGCGCCCGGGGGCAATCCAGACGCCGATCGCTTCCGTCCGCTACGCTCCGGAAGATCGACATCTTCTTTGACGAACGCCCTGCTCATTCAAAAGAGTATCGCAGCATCGTTTCCTTTAGCGTTTCAGATTTTTCACAGCCAATGTCAAATGTATAGCGACCCCATTTCATCACTCCCTCGGTGTTTTCCCCAGTTCAGGTCTCACACCGCCCGGCGTAGAGATCGCCAAATTTGTACGGCGATAATCGCGCACTACTTGGTTTCGGTCAGACTGTCCCGCAGTTCCCGCTTCAGTGTTTTTTCCATTTCGGGAAACAAACCTTCGTGGTAACGAAGAATCGTACCTGTTTGCGAGATCAGCACCATACTCGGAAGGCCCGGGCTGGCGTATGCCTTGAACATTTCCGAGTTGGAATCGAACAGCGTGGGCATGACAAAGCCTTGAGATCGCCAAAACGCCTGCACCCTTTTCGATTTTTCGCCGACGTCCGATCCTTTTTCGAGCGTGTTCACGGCAAACACTTTGACCGGTAATTTTTCCGTGACCGCCCAATCAGCGATCGATTGAGTTTCCTTCAACGCTTTCCAACACGGAACGCACCAGGTGGCCCAGAAATCCAAGAGCACAACCGACCCACGAAGTTCACGTAACGCTATCTTTTTCCCGTCCAAGGTTTCGAGTGCGAAATCCGGAGCGGGAGAACCGAGCGCGAGTCGCTTCGATGCTAGCTCAGTCAGATTGTTGACCACACTGCGCGAACCGGCATTGAAAGTAATTGGCGGTTCGGCTGATGCACGGGGTAAGAATGTGCCATTTACCCGAACAAGGAATCCCTCGGGCGCACCTGCTGGTTTTACCTGAAAGGAAACCGTCGCGAAAAAATTTGTCTGCCGATCGATTCGCAGGGTCAGTTCACCGTTGTTAGCCGTGAATTGAACCTCGTCGTACGATTTTCCATCATCCCCTGCTACAGCCGCTCGGCAACCAGCGATTCGCAACTGTTCGAGAAGATTGAAGCGGAATGTGTCTATGCAAGCATCAAGGCTTTTGCCTTCGTGCATGGCTAATGGTGGCGGTTCGAAAAGAGAACCGGCGCCGGCTACGTTTCGCAGAGTGCTGCCGAAATCGCGGTCGTAACTGACGGATACGTATTTATCGGACACATCGCTTTGAGTCAGATAGAACGTTTTATCTAGTGCGACCGCTTCCAGTAGAGCGTTCTTCACGAACACGCGACGGCCGGGACCAAATCCGTACTCCTGCGTCTTCGTCTCCTGCTCCGATCCCGGCGCGCTGACAACATACGACAGGGTGTCCCGTAATGCGTCTACGCCTCGGTAGGTTCTGGCTGACGTCTCGAGAATCTCACGCGCACGCTCGACTTCGCTTTGCAAACCGGCCTCGCCCGCAATAATTGCCATCGCCGCGGTTAACACCGCGACAAATATCCCCTTCATATCAATTGGATGCCGTGACTCATCGCATTGGATTCAACAACTCTTGATCTCCAACGCGGCAGACAATCGATCTCATCCGGTGCTCGTCATCTTTCGATCCCCTGGCATACGCCTTCGCGAAAACCTCGGCCCCCTTCTCGACTAACTCAGCTGACTTTCCGCGATGCCCGGCCGCTCAGAGATAGCTCAGCCAACCGCCGCGTCGGCGCTGCTTAACCTCAGCAAACCAGCGGCACACTGGATACAATGCGATGACGAGGAGCAGCCACACCGCGTAAACTGCGACGAGCCCGAACCCGTAGTCCGGCGGATACTGCCCTGCTTCATCGTGGAACAGCGGGCCGACAAAAAGTCCGCTCGGGCCGCCATACCGCAGGTAGGAAATAAGCAAGGCGATCGCATGGATCAGAAAAATGTGAACGATATAAAAAAAGAGCGGCACCCGGCCGAAAACGATGAAAGGTCGCCAGAATTTTCCAAGGTCGCGATCAAGCAGGGCTAGCACGATGAAGGAAGGACCCAGTGTCATCAGCAGATAGAGCAAAGAGGGAGGATACTTCTCGCATTTGACGAACGAGAAGACGGTAAAGAGCAGG
>DATHHK010000236.1:0-11206 GCA_035317225.1 Candidatus Udaeobacter sp.
ATCTTGCGGATTATGGCTGGACTTGGTTTCCCGGCGACGACCTCGACTGGGGTCCGGCATGGGTCTCCTGGCGAACCGGTGGTGATTATGTCGGCTGGGCGCCTTTACCGCCACGCGGCGCAGGCGTGGTTTATGAGGGAAGGCCCATTGGTCCTCAAGTGGACATTGAGTACGATATTGGTCCGGAATTCTACAACTTTTGCCAGGTTCGCTACATCGGTGAACCGGTCCTGCGCAATTACATCGCTCCGCGCGTTCAGAATGTGACGTACATCAACAACACGGTGAACGTCACGAACATCACTGTTAGAAATAATGTGGTCTATAATTATGGGCCAAATTACGAGGTGCTAAGCGCGCAGTCGGCCCGGCCGATTCAACGACTCAAGATAGAGCGGCAGTCGGCAACCAATCTTTCTGCAGCCGCCAAATCCGGCACACTCACCAAAGTGCAGGGGAACAAACTGGTGGTTGCTGCTCCTCAGAAGCTCGCAAAGGCGCCTCCCGCCGCAAGGCCTCCAACTGTGAAGACCAAAGTTGCGCAACCAAAGCTAAACCGCGGATGGACCGGCGTTCCTAACGAAGCGCAGCTAAAACAAAAAATGAAGACGGAGAATCCCAAGAACGTTCCTCCGCCGACTGCCGCTCGTGGAGCGGGGAGCCCGCTGCCAGCAGTTAAAGCGGGTCCAACGGCTCCGGCCGCGGCTGGGGCACCGGCAGTTTCGCCAGCTCCAAAAGGCAGACCCGGCCATACGCCGCCGGGAGCAAGACCGACGCCTCAGGGAGCGAAAGCGACGTCACCAGCCCCGGCAGCAGGCGCATCGCCTTCACCATTTGAACGGGGCAAACGGCCAGGAGGACCCGGTGGACGGCCTCAGCCCGGAGCGACAACTAGCCCCGCGGGCGCACCTGTCACGACACCGGTTCAATCCTTCCGACCATCCCCGCCACCACCTAAGCAGGGTCAGCCGCAGAGAGGCAGGATTGCTCCAGCCCCCAAACCCGGACAGACGGGTGGTGGCCCCGCGAACACTCCTGAACAAGGGCGCATTAAAGGTTTCGGAACTGAGCGTCGCGAGACACGACCAGTTCCTAAACAAACAATTCAAGGAGGTTCTTTGACGGATAAGCCAACCTTTGGTGAAAAATTTCAAAAGAGGCCGCCGGGCTACGCTCAACCTGGCCCGCCATCTGGCGGTGCAGGGCCCGGCGAGGCGCGAGGCGGAAAAGAGCGTGGAGGACAACCTGGCGCCTATAAACCTCCAACTACGCCGCCTGCCGGTCCAGGTGCGGGCGAAGCGCGAGGCGGAAAAGAGCGCGGACAACCTGGCGCCCATAAACCTCCAAGTACGCCGCCTGCCGGTCCAGGTGCGGGCGAAGCGCGAGGCGGACGAGAGAGAGGGCAGAACGTCAATGGTCAACCTGGTGGCCAGCCAACGGGTGGAGCGCAAGCTGCGCCTGAGCGCGTTCAGGGACAACCGGAGCGTGGAAAGAAAAAGGGAGAGGGGACTCCAGCGCCGAGGCCATAATTATCTTGTTAATTTTCGGGGCGGCTCCCGAGCGAAAGTTCCGGAGCCGCTTCTTTGAATAAGCAAGCTTCCTGTAGCGGTACCTGTGTCAGCTGCAATTCCAGTTACGTTTGCAGGGCGACACGCCTGCCACTACAGCAATTCGGCGATCTGCACGGCGTTCAAGGCCGCGCCTTTCAGCAACTGATCGCCTGATACCCAGAACGAGAGGCCGTTTTCAAATGCGCAATCAAGCCGCACCCGGCCCACCTGACAATTATCTATTCCCGCCACGCTGAGCGGCATCGGATAACGATTGCTCTGCGGCTCGTCCACCAGTTCCAAGCCCGGCGCTTTGGCCAAAACCTCGCGAGCCTGCTCGACTGACACCGAACGCTCGAACTCGGCGCTCACGGCTACCGAATGTGCGCGGTAAACCGGTACGCGGACGCAAGTCGCCGAGATAGGAAGTTCCGGCAAATGCATAATTTTTCGCGTTTCATCTTGCATCTTAGCTTCTTCCTTCGTGTAACCGCTTTCAAGAAATGAATCGATATGCGGCAGCAGATTGAACGCGATCGGATGTGGATAAAGCTCTGGCGCCGGCTGCGAATCTTCCGCTGCCACCTGGCGCTTCAATTCTTCAATGCCCCGTGCGCCACTGCCGGAGACGGCCTGGAAGCTAGTCGCGAACACCCGGCGCACACCAAAGAC
The DNA here is from genome assembly GCA_035317225.1 of Candidatus Udaeobacter sp. Lineage (GTDB taxonomy): Bacteria > Verrucomicrobiota > Verrucomicrobiia > Chthoniobacterales > UBA10450 > Udaeobacter. Next base: position 2,223 of record DATHHK010000236.1, read on the forward strand.
GCGGTGCAGCGGGTGAAGCGCCATCAACATGACAGTCGTGGTGCAATTGGGATTCGCGATTACTCCGCGATTTTGCCTGACGTCTTCAGCGTTAACCTCCGGAATCACGAGCGGCACATGCGGATCCATCCGAAAGGCCGATGATTTATCAATCGCGATCGCGTCCGCCTGGCAGGCAATCGGAACATAATTTCGGGAAACGTCGCCGCCTGCGCTGAAAAAGGCGATATCGATCTTGTCGAATGATTGATCGCCAAGTTTTTCGATCGGGACCGATTCTTCGCGAAATCGAACTGATTTTCCCACAGAGCGCGACGAACCGATCGCGCGCAGGCTTGCCACGGGAAAATTTCGCCGTTCCAGGACACGTAATAATTCAGTGCCAGTCGCACCAGTCGCGCCGACAACAGCGATGTGATAACCTTTCATTACCACGCGGATTTTATCGTTTGGGCTGACCGATGCAAACTTCGCGAACAACAATACATATCTCGGTGCGAGATCAGCAACTCACCGTGAAGGAAGGTGAGACGCCGGTCCGCACCTATCCGGTGTCCACATCGCGATTCGGCATTGGAACCCAAGAGGGGAGCATGAAAACTCCCATCGGCCGCTTTCGCGTAGCGGAGAAAATTGGGGGCGACATGCCAGCCGGGACAATTTTTCGAAGTCGCGTGCCGCTTATGCCCGACGATCCGCATCCTCCGACCGAGGATTTGGTGATGTCGCGTATTTTATGGCTGGACGGATTGGACGAGCACAATACCAACACGCGCGACCGCTTCATTTACATCCATGGCACAAAACATGAGGGCAAGATTGGCAGTCCTGCCAGCTGTGGTTGCATTCGGATGCGCAATGCGGACGTCGTTGAGTTATTTGATCTCGTGGATCACGACACAGCGGTAATTATTGAAGAATAACGCGGCAGGATGGCGTTAACCGTCTGCAACGCTGCAGCTTCTCCCAATCGGGCCGGTCCGCAATTTGTGCGGGACACATCCAAAAAAGTCGAGAAAAACGTTGCTTCCCTGTAGTTCCCTGCCTAAAGAGGCCGAAGCAACCTGCTGCGAAAGGAGGCGAGATAATTGAAACTATTAAGACTGATCATGATCGTGGCCGTTCTGGCCACTGCTTTGAGTTTTGGGGCTTGTGCTCAACATAAGGAGACGGTGACCACGGGCGCGGGCACAACCGGTTATTCAAAATAAAACTGGTGCCCGGTTGTGACGCGTTCAAAAATAGTTGAGAAAAGCATTGCCTCCCGGTTGTTCCCTGTCTAAACAGACCGGAGCAACCTGCTGCGAAAGGAGGCGATATAGATTGAAATTTTTGAAAGTGATCATGATCGCGGTCGTAATGGCCAGCGCTTTAGGGCTCGGGGCCTGTGCGCAAACGAGAGAAGCGCCGCCACCTCCGACGGCCAAAAAATAATTACAGCGGCTGGTTGTTTATTGTGGGCGAATTCGCCCAAGAGGCCAGGTCGTGTTTCGACCTGGCCTTTTTCTCTCCGGATTTCCCATCTGTCTCACACGGCCCGTGGGACATATGCGACCGACGGCTACTCCTTCCCATCTCATCGTTTTCCAATTAAGCTGCATGAATGGAACTGAAGGGTGAAAGCATTTCTCTTTCGCAAATCGCCGCCGTGGCGCACAAAGGGGAGGCAGTCAAGATTTCTGCCCTCGCACAGCCGCGAATCCTGGCGTCGCGCAAAGTTGTCGAAGAAATCATAGCGGGCGACGCCGTCGTTTATGGTGTGACGACGGGGTTTGGCAAACTCTCTGACGTTCGCATTCCGCGCGACGCGTTGAATGAGCTCCAGCTCAATCTTGTTCGCAGCCATGCCTGTGGAATTGGTGCGCCCCTGTCGGAGCCAGAGGTTCGCGCGATGATGTTGTTGCGCACAAACGTGCTTACGCTCGGATTTAGCGGCATCAGGCTCGAGATCATTCAAATGCTCGGCGAGATGCTTAACAGCCGTGTGCATCCGGTAGTTCCAGAAAAAGGCTCGGTCGGAGCGAGTGGAGATCTCGCGCCGCTCGCGCATCTGGCACTTACGATTATCGGAGAAGGCGAAGCGTTTCTCGATGGCGAACGAATGGAGAGCAGTGAAGCGTTGCACCGCGCAAAATTAAGGCCGGCAACCCTGGGAGCAAAAGAGGGGCTTGCGTTATTAAACGGAACTCAGGCCATGCATGCAGTCGGTGGGCTTGCACTTCTTCGCGCGAAACGGCTTTCGCGTCTCGCGGATGTTTCAGGTGCGATGAGCCTTGATGCGCTCAAAGGCACTCCCACGGCGTTTGATGCCCGTTTGCAGGACGCGCGGCCGCACGCGGGACAAAGAGCCGCGGCGAAACATTTGCTGACGCTTCTGGAAGGAAGTGAAATTCGTCAGTCGCATCTAAAGGACGATCCGCGTGTCCAGGACGCTTACAGTTTGCGGTGCATGCCGCAGGTACACGGCGCGGTGCGCGGTGCGTTGTCGCACTGCGAAGATGTGCTGCTGGTTGAATCTGCGTCGGCGACTGATAATCCACTCGTCTTCTCTGAAAGCGGAGATGTGATTTCGGGCGGGAATTTCCACGGTGCACCGCTCGCTTTTGCGTTCGATTACGCTGCGATTGCAATTGTCGATCTGATGAGCATGAGCGAACGGCGGATTGACCGGCTGGTTAATCCCGACAAGAACGAAGGACTGCCCGCATTCCTGGCGCGACAACCGGGCGTGCAGTCCGGCTTCATGACTGTGCATGTCGCTGCGGCGGCCCTGGTCAACGAAGCGCGCGTGCTCGCCCATCCTGCCAGCGTTGACAACATCACAACCTCGGGCGGAAAAGAAGACCACGTTTCCATGGGAATGACGAGCGCGTTGAAACTGCGATCGATTGTTGATCTTGCCGAAAACCTGTTGGCCATCGAATTGCTCGCCGCCGCCGAAGGCCTGGAACATCGTCGCCCGTTGAAAAGCGGCGCCGGCGTCGAACGCGCTTTTGCCAGCGTCCGCAAATTCTCACCGCCACTAACACACGACCGGTCGCTTGCGAATGACATCGCGCGTGTTGCGGAAGCAATTCGCCGCGGTGATTTTGATAGCGAAGGCGAAGATTTATGAGCGGAAAAAGAATTATCCACGCACCGCGAGGCAGCGAACGAAGCTGCAAAGGCTGGCACCAGGAAGGCGCGATGCGGATGTTGATGAACAATCTCGATCCGGACGTCGCGGAGGATCCCGACCGGCTCGTTGTTTATGGCGGAACTGGGCGCGCCGCCAGGAGTTGGGAAGCTTTCGATGGAATTGTTCGGTCGCTGCGTGAGCTCGAAAACGACGAGACGCTCCTCGTCCAATCCGGGAAACCGGTGGGCAAGTTCAAGACACACGACGAAGCGCCGCGCGTTCTCATCGCCAATTCTAATCTCGTCGGTCAATGGAATAATTACACAGAGTTCAATCACCTCGAACGTCTTGGCCTTACGATGTACGGCCAAATGACCGCCGGTTCCTGGATTTACATCGGTAGTCAGGGAATCGTACAGGGAACGTTCGAAACTTTCGCCGCTGCTGGACGAAAACATTTCGGTGGATCGCTTGATGGAAAATTCATTCTAACCGGCGGACTCGGCGGGATGGGCGGCGCACAACCGCTAGCCGCTACCATGAACGGCGCGGTGCTTCTCGGAGTAGAAGTGGATCCCGCCCGCATCGAGAAAAGATTGAAAAGCGGATACTGCGATAAAATCGCGCACTCACTTGATGACGCGCTCAAGATAATCGACCAGGCGCGCAAAGATCGACAGTCGCTTTCGGTGGGACTTGTGGGCAATTGCGCGGATGTTTTACCTGAATTGGTCAGGCGCGGAGTTGTTCCCGACATTCTTACGGATCAAACAAGCGCGCATGACGCGTTGAATGGTTACGTGCCTAACGGAATGTCGCTCGAGGACGCGCTGGCGCTGCGCAAAAAGAATCCCGACGATTACATCGAGCGCGCCATGCAGTCGATGGCTGTGCATGTCGACGCCATGCTCGCCCTCCAAAAGAAAGGCGCGGTGACGTTTGATTACGGAAATAATATTCGCGCGCAGGCCAAAAAAGCTGGAATCAAAAACGCGTTCGACATTCCCGGATTTGTTCTCGAATACATTCGCCCGTTATTTTGCGAAGGACGCGGCCCGTTTCGCTGGGTCGCATTGAGCGGCGATGCCAACGATATTGCTCGCACCGACAAACTCGCGCTAGAATTATTTCCGAAAAACCAAACGCTCGCTCGCTGGATGAAGCTCGCACGTGAGCGAATTCAGTTTCAAGGGTTGCCGTCACGGATCTGTTGGCTCGGATACGGCGAGCGCGCCGAGTTCGGTGTAGCCATGAACGAGTTGGTGAAGCGCGGCGAAATCAGAGCGCCGATTGTCATCGGGCGAGATCATCTGGACGCGGGCTCGGTCGCGTCGCCCAATCGCGAAACCGAAGGGATGCTCGACGGCAGTGACGCGATTGCAGATTGGCCGCTGCTTAATGCGTTGATTAACACTGCCGCGGGCGCATCCTGGGTGTCGATTCACAACGGCGGCGGCGTTGGCATCGGTTTTTCACAGCATGCTGGAATGGTTGTCGTCGCCGACGGTAGCGGCAATTCTAAACGTCGCCTTGAGCGCGTCCTGACAAGCGATCCTGGCATGGGGGTCCTTCGTCATGTCGATGCCGGTTACTCGCCCGCTATTGAATTCGCCGCGGCGCACGACATCGAGATCCCGATGCAGTCTCAACGGCGTGACTAGGATCGCGGTGTAAGCTCGGAACCCCATGGAAAAAAACGCCACCAAATTGCCCGACGGCCGGATCGTTCACAGCGAAGCACCGCTTAATGTGGAGATGCCGTTTGAAACGGTCGACACGTTCGTTACTCCGACTGAATCATTCTACGTCCGAACACATTTTCCGATCCCGAAGATCGACAGGGATGCGTGGTGGCTACACGTGGAGGGCGAAGTTGAAAAACCGTTCGCGATTAATTATGAGGAGCTGGTCGAACTAGAGTCGCACACGATCCCGGTGACACTCGAGTGTGCCGGAAACAACAGGGATTTTCTCGAACCGAAGGTAAAAGGAGTTCAATGGGGGCTGGGTGCGGTTGGCACGGCTGAGTGGACTGGCGTGCCTTTATTGGTGTTGCTTGATCGGGCCGTTGTTAGGTCAAATGCACGTGAGGTTGTTCTCCAAGGAGCGGACTGCGGTATGCTCGACGACCCCAAAAGTCCCCCCGGTGAGTTGACATATGCGCGCAGTATCCCAGTGAGCAAAGCACGCGCAGATGTTTTACTCGCTTACAAAATGAATGGAAGCGAGCTTCCTTCACAACATGGTTTTCCTGTTCGTGCCATTGTACCCGGATGGTACGCAATGGCCTCGGTCAAATGGTTGCAGCGCATTATTGTCACAGACAAGCCATTCACCGGTTATTATCAGACGCTCGATTACGCATACTGGCGGAGGCGAGGGGACATCGGCGAACTCACTCCAATTGCCGAGATGCAAATCAAGGCGGAAATCGCGAAGCCAGCTCAAGGCGAAACCGTCTCTGCAAATTCTAATGTGCGCGTCCATGGCGCGGCTTGGACCAGCGACGGCGAAATCACAAAGGTCGAGCTTAGCACCGATGGCGGATCCACTTGGAACGAGACAAATCTGCTTGGTGAATCGAAACCAAACGCCTGGCGACTTTGGGAATTCAATTGGAAAACGCCCAGCGTACCGGGAAAGCAAACTCTCGTAGCTCGAGCCACCGATTCGCGAGGCCAAATGCAACCGGTGCTCCGGGACCCTGATCGAGGCACATACATGATCACTCATTTGTTGCCTATTTTGGTCCAGGTCAGCTGAGGCTTGCTAATGGCTCGCCAAGCCGAAAACGGAAAAGCATTTCACGCGCTGCATCAGCGCCATCAGGTGTACAGGTCGATCTTGTTGAAGTTCGCGGCCGCTTCGCGTTAAATCATCCCGATGTCGCTCATTTTTAAAACCATTCAGACCGAAGGCATCGCCGAACTCTCGTACCTGCTTGGTGACGACGACGAGGGAGTCGGAGCGATTTTCGATCCGAGAGCTGACGTTGAGATTTATGTTGAGATGGCACGCGAAGCCGGGCTCGCTATCACGCATATCTTCGAGACGCATATCCATGCGGATTTAGTCAGCGGCTCGCGCGAGCTTTGCGCGCGCCTTGAATCGGCGAAGATTTATTCCAGTGGAGAAGGCGGCGCGGAGTACGGCTTTGGACCTGAAAAAATAAAAGACGGCGACCGTTTCACGTTTGGCGAAGTGCTCGTCACGGCACGGCACACTCCTGGGCATACGCCGGAGCACATGTCCTATTTGCTGTCCGAAACGGACCATCCGGAAGAGCCATGGGCGGTGCTCACCGGCGATTCGCTCTTCGTTTCGTCCGCTGGTCGCCCTGACTTGTTAGGCGAGAAACACACGAAGCAGCTCGCGGAACAACAATTCCATACCTTGCGCGACTTTTATTTGAAGCTCCCCGATCACGTGATGATTTATCCCAATCACGGCGCGGGTTCGCCCTGCGGTGCCGACATCGGAGCGAGACTCAGCAGCACGATCGGTTACGAGCGAAAGTTTAATAAATTTTTGCAATTCGCCGACGCGAAGAGTTTTACTGATTACGCGATCACCAGTGCGCCTCCGGTGCCGCATTATTATCCGCTCATGAAGAAAGTGAACGCGGAGGGGCCAAAAGTGCTTGGGAATCTCCCACGCGTTCGGGGTCTTCCACCCAAGGCATTCAAGGAAGCAATCGATAAGAAGGCTGGTGTCCTCGTGGACGTACGCACGATGCTTGCGTTTGGAGGCGGTCATATTTCCGGCGCGCTCAACATCGGCGGCACACCAATTCTTTCCATCTGGGCGGGTTGGATGCTTGATCCGGAAAAACCAATTCTTCTCGTCATGGAGAACGATGATGATCTTGAACGAATCGTGCGGCTGTTTGTGCGTACCGGTTTTACAAAATTCGCCGGATACCTGATCGGTGGAATGAAAGCATGGGACGGGGCGGGATTTCCGCTGAAAAGGATCGGACAGATGAGCGTGCACGAATTGAATGAACGGAAGGACTCGCTGCAGATTGTCGATGTGCGTTCGCCCGGCGAGTGGAAGAAGGGACATGTCCCCGGCGCGCAGCACATTTTTGTGCCGGAACTTGCCAAACGAATGTCTGAACTCGACCGCAACAAACCGACGGCCGTTTACTGCGGCAGTGGCTATCGCGCGAGCATCGTTACCAGCATTCTGAAGCCACTGGGATTCACCGATCTGTGGAATGTTCCCGGTAGCTGGGAAGCATGGAAAAAAGCGAAGCTGCCCGTCGAAGGAGCGGATAACAAATGAATGGGACAGCAACGCTACCACGCAGGTCATTCGGTGAGACCATGCGCGCTGATGTCTGGTGGACCCAACCGCTGCTTGTGTTTATCGGGTTGTCGATTTTCATCGTCTATTCAACGTGGGCCGCTTTTCAGGGACAGAACTACTTTTTTGGCAATTACATCTCGCCATTTTACTCGCCTGAAATTCTTGGAGATTCGCCTCACAGCTGGTTCGGGCCGAAACCCAGCTGGTGGCCAGTCTGGTTAATATTTTCTCCGGCACTACTCGTTCTTTGGGCGCCGGGCGGATTCCGGGTGACATGCTACTACTATCGCGGCGCGTACTATAAATCATTCTGGGCTGATCCGCCGGCATGCACCGTGGGCGAGCCGCGTAAAACCTATTGGGGCGAGCGTTCGTTTCCGCTCATCATGCAAAACGTTCATCGCTACTTCCTCTACCTCGCGGTCCTGTTCATTCTGGTTCTTGCCTACGATGTTTGGAAGGCGCTCTGGTTTCCAGATGGGTTTGGGATCGGCATCGGCACAATCGTGTTGGCAATCAACGTCGTGCTGCTGGCCGGCTATACTTTTGGTTGTCATTCGCTTCGCCATCTTGCTGGCGGTCTTTTAGATCAATTTTCGAAAGCACCTGCGTGCTATCGCGCCTACACATGCGTGGGCTGTCTAAATCGCCGTCACATGCTCTGGGCTTGGCTCAGTCTATTCTGGGTGGGCTTTGCCGATCTTTACGTCCGCCTGTGTGCAATGGGTGTCTGGCACGATTGGCGGCTCTTATAGCCGCAAGTGATTCGTTGAAATGTTAGAAAGTTAAAACGGTCTGCCTTTTTAGCGTGTAACCCTTTTAACTCTTTCAGCCTCTTCCCATGCCCGATTACGAAACGTTCGAACATGATGTCCTGGTGATCGGAGCCGGAGGCGCGGGTCTGCGTGCAGCGATTGAAGCTTCCGGGGCCATCGTGCGCGTCGGGCTGGTTTGTAAATCTTTGTTAGGCAAAGCGCATACCGTTATGGCGGAAGGCGGGATTGCCGCTGCGCTCGCGAACGTCGATGAGCGGGACAACTGGAAAGTGCATTTCGCCGACACCATGCGCGGAGGGCAATACGTGAATCAGTGGCGAATGGCGCAGTTGCACGCAAAAGAAGCGCCCGATCGCGTCCGAGAGCTCGAAGCATGGGGTGCGGTGTTCGACCGAACCAAAGACGGACGGATTCTACAGAGACACTTTGGGGGGCATAAATATCCACGCCTCGCACATGTGGGCGATCGCACCGGCTTGGAAATGATTCGCACCCTGCAGGATCACGGTGTGCATCGTGGCATCGATGTCTATATGGAGCACACGATTCTTTCGCTTCTTAAAGACGGCGAGCGCGTGGTCGGGGCATTTGGTTACGAACGCGAACGTGGACGCTTCAAAATTTTCCGCGCCAAAGCAGTGGTGCTGGCCACTGGCGGAATTGGGCGGGCCTACAAAATCACCAGCAACAGTTGGGAATACACTGGCGACGGCCACACGCTTGCTTATGACGCGGGCGCAAATCTTATCGACATGGAGTTTGTGCAATTTCATCCCACC
>DATHHK010000237.1:0-4694 GCA_035317225.1 Candidatus Udaeobacter sp.
CCGAAAGATCGACTGCGCATCTGTCAGGGGCCTAACTGCTCATGGCTATTCATTGATAGCTCGAAAGCCGGCCGTCGGCGTTGGTGCGACATGGCGGTTTGCGGGAACGCCGCCAAGTCTCGGCGCTTCTACGCACGCTCGCGTCAGCGGCGCAAGAGTCGACGTGATGAGTGAAGGAAATAACCAACTCGTGGTGATCAAAAAAGCGTGTTGCGTCCGCGCGCGCGAGGGCTCAGTCTGGTAGCGGCCTCTCATTTGGTAGCGGCTTCCAAATCTTGCAGATTCCTTTTCGCGGTTCTGTCTCATCGAGCACCTGCGACGGCTGGTATTCAACGCTTCTGCGGAAAAGGCTGTCGAGTTGTCGATTTACCTCATCATCCAGCTCAGCAGCTTGTTCGCGTAAATGAAACTATTTGCCGGACTTGAGCCGACGCGATTGATTGTATTGCACCAAATCGTTAAGGAGTGGAGAGAGCACGTAATTCAAACGTTGCGATGAATCTCTGTCTCGTTAGATGGCGATGAAGCCAACGCTCGCGCACTTTTATGCTCGAATGCGCATTTTTGGTGTTAGAATGGTTGATGCCGAAAAAAGGCCGTTTTCATAGGGAAAACAGCCTTTCAGAGTGAAAAAGCCGGCGTGGCGGAATTGGCAGACGCGCTGGACTCAAAATCCAGTGATCGCAAGATCGTGTGGGTTCGAGCCCCTCCGCCGGCAGACCGTCTGCGCTATGCATCTCGCTCCCGGGAGACTTTGCATTCGCGGCGAAGGCAAGCCACTGCAACGCGCCGTGTATAATCACCGTTTATTGCTTGTATAGAACGCAGAGAACCACAATGTTCTCTCGTGGACGGGAACGTTGGCGAGCAGGGCGGATATGGACCGCGTGAGTTCATAACCACTCGCTGGAGCGTGATCTTTTCCGCGGCCAACGGCGAAGAGCAAAAGGCGCGCGGGGCGCTGGCCGAGCTTTGCCGGACTTATTGGCGGCCCATTTTCTCGTTTGTCCGCGCACGCGGCTATTCGATTGAGGACGCACAGGACCTCACCCAGGATTTTTTTGTCACAATACTTGAGCATAATTGGTTGCAGCAGGCCGATCGCAACCGCGGGCGGTTTCGTTCGCTCTTGCTGAGATCGCTGCAAAATTTTCTCATCAATGCCGCGGAGAAAACTCATGCTCACAAACGTGGCGGCGGCGTGGAATTTATTTCCTGGGATGATTGGATGGCGGAAGCGCCGTCGCAATTATCCATCCCGATTCAGGGACTCGATTCGTTGCCGCCGGAGCGCATCTTCGATCTCACGTGGGCGACGACGGTTGTGGAACACGCGTTTCAACGGCTGCGGGAAGAATGCGAGAGCAAAGGCAAGCTGTGGCTTTTCCAAGCACTAAGCTCCCGTCTTACAGACGAACGCGATGAACTGTCATATGCTAAGCTATCCGGGGAACTGGGAATGGCAGAAACGGCCGTGAAAAAACAGCTGCACAACATGCGTCAGCGTTACCGCAGTCTGCTGCGCGATGAAGTCTCGCAAACCGTCGAGGATCCTACCGACGTGGATGATGAAATCCGTTACCTGTGTGCGTCACTCGCAACAGGAACCGAGCAATTGCGATGACAGATTCAGATCCACGCCCCGATCCGCTTCCGAGGGTCACCAAAGGGCACGCAAAATGCGCGAAGTGCGGAACAATCATGCGACTCGACACCGGAGTTTGTGTGAGCTGCCTGCTGCGCCAGGGATTGAAAACTGGTGGCGAGGTATCTAATGCAGTTTATGAAACCGTCCTCCACGAGTTGGACGCACGCGACAAGCCCTGGCAGCTGGGAAATTACGAAATTCTCGGGCAGATCGGTTGCGGCGGTATGGGCGTGATCTATCGCGCCAGGCAACGACATTCCCGGCGCATCGTCGCGGTAAAGCGCGTCCTTAGTTATCGCGCTGATTCACATGGAGCGCTTGAGCGATTCCGACGAGAAGCACAGGCGGTGGCCAGTCTGGATCACCCGAACATTCTTCCCATTTATGAAGTGAGCGAAAGCGAGGACGGCCTGCCGTTTTTCAGCATGAAGTTCGCGGAGAAGGGAAGTTTGCGCGAGAACGTTGTTTCTCTCCGCGATAAACCGCGGAAGTGTGTGCAGCTGATGGCAAAGGTCGTGCGCGCGGTCGATTACGCCCACAGCCGTGGAGTTCTCCATCGTGATCTCAAACCGGGAAACATTCTACTCGACGATCGCGGCGAGCCACTCGTGAGCGATTTCGGTTTGGCAAAATTACTGGATGCGAACAACGACCTTACAAGGTCGCTGACTACATTCGGAACAGCGGGTTTTATTGCCCCCGAGCAGGCCGGTGGCGCAGCCGCAGATTTCACGGCGGCTGCCGATGTTTACAGTCTCGGCGCAGTTCTGTTCAACTTGCTTGCCGGACGTCCACCATTCCTGGGTTCCAATCCGGTTTCTGTGATTCGCCAAGCGTCTGAAACGCAGGCGCCAAAACTGCGCTCGCTGGCACCATTGCTCGATCGGGATTCGGAGACGATTTGCGCACGCTGTCTCGAACGTAGTCCAAAAGCACGTTACCAGTCCGCCGGAGACCTCGCAGCCGATCTGGAACGCTGGCTCGACGGCCGTCCAATCGTCGCTCGTCCGGTGTCACCTCCGACGCGGATCTGGCGCTGGTCGCGTCGTAACCCGAAACTGGTTGGAGCAGCGACTACCGGTCTCCTTTTAGGCGCGGCTGCGGTTTGGTTGTTTCGCGGCGAACTCGCCCACGAACAACCTGGTAGTGGCGTATACGACCATTATCTACAGGGACTTTTCACCGATGTAACTTATCCGACAGCAGTGAGCAGCATTGGCATTAGCGGGCCCGTACAAAATCCATCTAATCCATTCACGGCTCCGGATCACACATCTCAGGAAGGTTTCGACCTGCGCCCCGCGGACACTCGAGTGACCTCCGCGCCTCCAGAGACGGGAGTCACTACCAATCTTCGTGATCGCGGATCGGAAGTCGCTCTGCGAACAAACAAAATTACAGCGGACGTGACCGCTGCGCCTCCAGGAAGAGCAGTCACTACCAGTGTCCGTTATCGCGAATCGGAAGCCGGTGTGCGGAACAAAATTACAGCGGAGAGTCCAGCGTCCGTTCAGGGGTTTGTCAAAGATGCAAAAGGCGAACCGATTAAAGGCGCAGGCGTTCGGATCGAATCGCGAGACGGCAAACAGGTGTTCGGCACCGTTACGACCGATCCAAAGGGCCGCTATATTTCACAGGGACTGCAACCGGGCGTTTACCGGATGACATTGCTTGTGAATGGCGCAGTCAAGGCATCGATTATGAACACGCAGATCAAGGCGGATCAACCGACTCAGCTGAATTTCGATCTCAAGCCAACGTCCCAAGCAGGTAACACATCAAAGAGCGGAAAGCACATGGTATGGGTGCCAGGTCGTACCGGGAGCCACATCGGCGGTAATTGGGTCGAAGTCGAGGACAACGGAAAGGCGCATTCCCGTTTCAACGTTCACACAGTCACCGCTCGTAATTGGTAATTTTGAAAACGGCAACGACCAAGCGACGACCGACATCAATGGTCGTACCTGGGACATCGCTTTAAGAAAGCGCTTCTAATCTATAGCCACGCGCCATGGACCGTGTAGCCGCGCCTCACCGAGGCGCGGCTACGGCAACAGTCCACTCGCGGAAACTTCGCTTTTTCCTCGTTCAGCAAATATTCGGGAACCTGGCCTATTATTTCCTGTAGTAATTATTGTAACGCTATACCTCTATGTTTATTAAATCACTTCGGATCGGGTTGATTGGGTTTGTTCTTTCTGTCGCAACCGCCTGGGCTGGACCATCAGTTATTCAAGGCGTGGTGAAGGACGCAAAAGGGCAAGCGATAAAGGGTGCAGATGTTCGAATTGCGTCGAAAGATGACAAACAGCAGTTCAACACCGTCAAGACCGATGCAAAAGGTCGCTACATTTCAGAGGGCCTGCCCGTCGGCGTTTACCGGATGACGCTGGTCGTGAATGGCGCAGTGAAAGCATCCATCACGAATACGAAAACCAAGCCGGACCAAATCACGCAGTTGAATTTTGACCTCAAACCAGTTCCAGCGGCACAGGCCAGCGCAGGCCAGAAGAAGGGAAAGCACATGGTCTGGGTTCCGCCGGCTACAGGAAGCCATATTGGCGGCAGCTGGGTCGAAGTTGACGATAGCGCGAAGTCCGCGCCTGGCACTTTGAACGTGGAGCGCGCCAGCGCTGAGCAATTGCAACGGCAGGCCCGCGGCGCGGACAACACGAATTCGGGAGGGCATTGAGGCCTCGCGACCAAAGGTTCTGACCATTGGGTCGAAGCCGGAAACGAAGCGGCTGCATCGCCTGCTCTTTGGAATTTGTCAGCTGTTTGATAATCAATAGAACGGCCTGAAGGCAGGCCGTCTCCACGCCCCAGTTGTTGATTATCGAAACATGCCCATGGAGCCGGGCCGCCCTCGGCACACGATTTTCAACCTTTCGTGGGCGTCGCCGCAAATAATCCCCGCACGGATTCGCGCGAAAGCACAACGATCGTAAACACGCCCAGAATTGTTCCAAAGGGAATGAACAGGCATTCGATACAAGCCATCACGAGGACGAACGAATAGCGTTTGCGGAGCGCGAGCGATCGCCCA
>DATHHK010000238.1:0-3628 GCA_035317225.1 Candidatus Udaeobacter sp.
AATCAAAGGCTTCACGTCTGAGTCCATTCGCCGCCACATATGATCAATGATCTTTGGTACAAGAACGCGGTGATCTACTGCCTTTCGGTTGGTACCTACATGGATTCTAATGGCGATGGGACCGGCGATTTCCGCGGTCTAATGCGCCGCCTCGATTATTTGCATGGACTGGGCGTAACGGCGATCTGGCTGATGCCGTTTCAGACGTCGCCGTGCCGGGACGACGGTTACGATATTACCGACTATTACAATGTCGATCCGCGCTACGGTACGCTCGGCGATTTCATTGAGTTCACTCACGGCGCAAAACAACGCGGCATTCGTGTTTTGATCGATCTGGTCGTGAACCACACCTCGGACCAGCACCCATGGTTCAAGCAGGCGCGTTCAGATCCAAATTCCAAATATCGGAATTGGTACGTCTGGTCGAAGAAGAAACCGCCGCAGGCTAACAAAGGGATGGTATTTCCCGGCGTACAAAAAACCACGTGGACCTACGATCGCGAAGCCAAAGCCTGGTATTTCCATCGATTCTACGACTTCCAGCCCGACCTCAACACCTCAAATCTGGAAGTGCAGGATGAGATACTAAAAATCATGGGCTTTTGGATCCAGTCGGGAGTCTCCGGATTTCGTATGGACGCGGTTCCTTTCATTATTTCGACCAAGGGACCGAACGTGCGAAAGCCAAAGGAGCAGTTCGATATGCTGCGTGTGTTTCGCGAATTCCTGCAGTGGCGGCAGGGCGACAGCATTGTCCTCGCCGAAGCCAATGTGCTGCCCGAAACCGACATGGATTACTTCGGTGAAGACGGCGATCGCATGCACATGATGTTTAACTTTCAGGTGAATCAAAACCTGTTCTACGCATTGGCTGCCGCGGATACGCGTCCGTTGGTCAAAGCATTGAAAGAGACTAAACCGCGGCCGGCGACGGCGCAGTGGGGACTCTTTCTGCGAAATCACGACGAACTTGATCTCGGGCGCTTGCAAAAGAAGCAGCGGCAAACCGTGTTCAAAGCGTTTGGCCCAGATAAAAATATGCAGCTTTACGATCGTGGGATTAGACGCCGGCTTGCGCCGATGCTCGGCGGCGACGAGCGCCGGCTCAAGCTGGCTTACAGCTTGATGTTCACATTACCGGGAACACCGGTGATTCGCTATGGCGACGAACTCGGCATGGGCGACGATCTCAGGCTGCGCGAACGCACTTGTGCGCGGACTGCAATGCAATGGTCGGACGAACCGCACGGTGGATTTACGAAAAACGCAAAACCGCACACTCCTGTAATCGATGAAGGACCTTACGCGTACCAACACGTTAACGCCGCGGTCCAGCGGCGCGATCCAGAGTCACTGCTGAACTGGACCGAACGCATTATTCGAATGCGCAAAGAAGTTCCGGAGATTGGCTGGGGAGATTTTACCGTGTTGAAAGTCCGCGATCCCGCCGTTCTCGCTCTCCGTTACGACTGGCGAAATAATTCGGTGCTTTTTTTACATAATCTTCACGAACAACCGCGCGAAATTCTCGTGGACCCCGGCGTTAATCGCGAACAGGGCAAACTGCTGGTTAATCTTCTTTCTGAAAACCACAGTCGGGCTAACAAATCCGGTAAACACCGCATCATGCTTGAAGGCTACGGTTACAGATGGTACCGCGTCGGCGGACTCGACTATCTGCTGCGTCGAACCGACATCGATCAAAAGGACACCGGTGCAAATTGAAAAACCGCCGAGGCATTCGTGAGCCCCGGCGGCTTTTCGAGATCTAACTTCTATCTTCTAATTTCTGATTATCCCATCCCGAGCGAGTCGAGCGTCGGCTGATCGATCGCCGCTGTCGTGGCGAGGCCGTTATCCGTTTGGTACGCGGTTAGCGCCTCGCGTGTCAATGGCCCGAGCAGTCCGTCCACTTCGCCTGTGTAATAACCCATGTCTTGCAACACGGCCTGTACGTCGGCAATCACTTTGTCCGGCGGCTCGGCATGATGACCCACATAGATCGGTCCGTCGTAGGCGTAATATTGTTCCGAAGGACTGTAACCCCAGGCCGGAAACCAATAGCCATTGTTAAAGAAGTAATAACCGCCGGCGATCAGGGTCACAGTGGGATAATGCGAATGGTACCAGCCTTGATCGTGCCATTCTGGATGATACGAACGGAATGCTTCGTATTGCTGGCCCTGCCACTGTTCGCTTCTCTCAATCCGGTGGTTCTGGTTGAAAGTAACCGCTTGAACCTGCTGCGGTTTTGGTTGGGCCTTGAAGTTCGCGTGCTGCGTTTTGATCTGCTGCACCTTCTGCGGCTCTGGCCTTTTCGCCTTGGCCCCAGCACCCGCCCTGGCCTGCGCGTTTGGCTGGCCAGCTGGCGAAGTTGGCGGAGCTCCGGGCGCTGGTGTCGCCTTGGCCCCACCCCCGGCTGTTGCCGGCGGCGCGTGCGGCGATGCTTTCGCGTTTGGAGCAGGCGTTCTCATTCCCTTTCGTTCCTGCGCCTGCTGTTTTCCACGCGGTGTTGGCGCCTCCCGTTGGCCAGAAGCATTTGTTTCCGGGGCGGTCGCAGATTCCTGCTTCTCTTTTTTGCCCTTCCCGGCACCGGGCTCATGCGTCGCTCCGTGTTCCTTCATCGCGCCGGGCTCATTCGTAGCTGCGCGTTCTTTGGTAACTCCGCGCTGCTTGGGAGCTGAAGTTTCAGGCTTCGCGGCATTCGGCCTGGGCTGCGCTTGAGGTGCGCGCGCTTTTTCTGGGGCACGCTTTCCCTTTGATGGTGATTGCTCTTCGACTGGCTGTTGCGCCAACGCGGCTCCCGCCAGCGCCAGTGAACAGGCTATCAGTAAACTACTAAGTTTTTTCATAATAATAATGTTTAGTCGTTGGGTGCTTGCGATCTATTCAGGCCCTTCTTGTAATTTTCCCAAGCCGCCTGAAGCAAACGCACTTACTGCGGCATCGATCGCCTAACGATAAATCGTGCTATCGCTATTCTCTGGTTCCCTCGCTCGTGACGATGGCGGAACTTTTGCTTTCCAACTGATCACCAATCAAAAATTGCCGCGTTCTCGTGTGATGCGGCGTTAAACCTCACCGCCGGGCCTGCATCCATAAGCGACCTGAAATTCGAAGCGATATCAACAAACGGGGCGACGGGGTTGCCACGATAATAGAAGAGAAACTTGTGAGCTTATCTATTGAAACCAAAGTGGCGATCGCCGTGGCCACCGGCTTCGTCCTGATGGTCGTAGGCGCGATGGCCCAGGGCTAGAGAAGGCGGGCTCCGGCTTCTTATTTTTTTGTGCGTCGCTCGTCCTTCGTGTAGCGGCACAAGAATGATCATCGAGAAATAAACCCATCAGCTCCATTCCTAATTCCGAACTCCCCTGTCCTGTATCCTCTGTGCTCTGCCCATCTACCATCTCCTGCCTCCCTCCCCCTTTAGCCTTCGCCTGTGCCAGAACCAGTGCACCCGCAATATGATCGCCATCAAAAAATAAACCCACCCGCACCACGCGATTTTTTCTATCGGCAAAGTAAAAGAAAAAACCAGCGAGACGAGCCCCACGCTCACCGGGATGCTCCAGCCCGTCAGCTCGCCGCGCGTCATCAATCGTTCCCGCGTATTCAATCGCAA
>DATHHK010000239.1:0-4828 GCA_035317225.1 Candidatus Udaeobacter sp.
GTGAAATTGGCTCGGCACGAATGGGCATGATGTCTCCATGCACACGCATTTTCGGGGGCTGGCCCTGGGCGAAATGCAGATCGGATCCGCCGTGCTTGACGATCACACTTAAAAATTGATCGAGATAAGCCATTCTCAGAATCGCCGATTACGCGGATACCATAGAGAGAAGGACAACAATCCTGCGGGACAACAGCTCGGCGAGATCGTTCGGCTATTGGCCTGAAGTCTGCTGGTTCTGTAGTCTGTGGTCATGTAGTCCTACATTCTAAGTTGTTGTCGTACCATTTGTTTTTGGTCTGCGCGCGCGTAAGCCTCCTGAGCGCTGATCAAGCCACGCTGGTACAGTTCGATCAGCGTATCGTCCATCAAACGCATGCCTTGTTTCTTGCCGGTCTGAATAATGCCCGGCAACATGTAGGTCTTTGCTTCGCGAATCACATTCGCCACCGCGGGCGTGTTCGTAAGGATCTCCAACGCCAGCACCCGTCCGGTGCCGTCCGCTCGCGGTATCAGCTGGTGGCTGATGACTCCCCGCAGGGATTCGCTTACCATCACCCGGATTTGCTCCTGTTGATGCGGTGGAAACACGTCGAGTAATCGATCAAGCGTGCGGGAAGCATTACTGGTATGCAGCGTTGCCAAAACAAGGTGGCCGGTTTCCGCGGCAGTAATGGCGAGCGAAATTGTTTCCAAATCACGCATTTCTCCAACCATAATCACATCGGGATCCTCGCGGAGTGAAGCGCGCAGCGCTGTGGCGAAAGACTCGCTGTGCGTGAATATCTCTCGCTGGGTAACGTGGCAGTTTTTCGACGTCAATATGTACTCGATCGGGTCTTCCAACGTGATGATGTGATCGCGACGCTCTATGTTTATTTGCTGGACCAGTGCGGCCAGCGTCGTCGATTTGCCCGTTCCTACTGAACCGGTCGCCAGAATTAGCCCGTTCTGGTAACGGGTGAGTAGCTTGAGGCGCTCGGGCAGCCCCAGTTCGTCCATGGTTCGGACGTGACTGTTGATCACACGGAAGACGATCTCGATCCCAAGCCGTTGTCGAACGACGCTGGTGCGATAGCGAGCGAACTCGTTTTCATACGCAAAATCTGAGTCGCCACGTGTATTGAGCTCATTCTTGTACACATTGGGCACGAAGGCTTCAGCCAGAGCCGCGGTTTGCTCGGCCGTCAGTAGCGGCGCGTCAGGCCAGATAGGCTCCAACCGTCCGTGCAGCCGCCACCTCGGCTGCGCGTTCACGGCCAAATGGACATCAGATGCGCCAGCCTTTTGGCCGACCTCGAGATAATCATCCACATGTCGCATCGCCTGCGATTTCACGGGAGGATCCAGAGACTTAGCGATCATTGGCGCCTGAGGAAACAATTACGCAACGCAGGCGAGCGCGTAAATCCTAAAACGAGCGCTTCCCGTAGGCCCGCTAACATGGACCTTATGTTTTGCGCCGTGATTTTCCTTGAAAATCGGTCAGTCGATTTTTGACAAACTCGAGAATCACCGGCCGGGCCAGGCTGCCGACGACCTTCAACGCAGCCAAGGCGAAGCCAGTTTCGACCAGCTTCTTTTGCGATTTACGGCTGCTTTTTGCATCCACATAAATTTTCTTCCTCCGCATCGGTGCCAAAGCGATCAAAGCACCGACTGCAGTTGCGGCTGTGATCCACGAAACGGTTTGATCCCGAAATGATCTGCGAAATTTCGCGGGAAAATCCAATTCATGGTGCAGGCCGCGCAAATCGCGCCCGACGCGTTCGCGTGAACCTGCGATTTCCGCTCTCAGTTCGTCGATTGATTTGTTGCGTCCAGATTTCTCAGCCATTCACGATCCTTTCTTATTTCAGCCAAAGTAACGCGGAAAAACGGCTTGGTGATTCGGCTCCATGCGATCAGGAGCAGCACCAGCGCAATGATAAAATGCAGCGCGGCGGCAGCGAGCGCTATCCATGGCCACGAAATTCCAACCAGATGAGCTAACCCCACAACGGCCCCAGTTATTAGGAAAACATAACCCAGGGCACAAAGGAGTAGTGCGAAAACTAAGCAACCAGTCAGTATCAGTAATTGCACCGCGGCCGCTTTTGATTCCTCGGCGAGAAGGGCAAAGCGGCTTTCAAAGAACTCCGCGAGTGCGTTTACGAACGCGAACAGATTTTGGAACAAACCGGCATGTCCCGCAGGATTGCGGGACCGAAAGCTCTCGCTGATCATCTCCGAAAGCTTTCGGAGTTAACGCCGGAAGACCAACCCCAGAACAAACCCGATTCCGAGCGCAGTAAAAATCGCCTTGGTTGGATTTTCGCGCACATACTGCTCCGCGTCGTCCTGGAATGTGCGGGCGCGATCCCTCGCATCCCCCCATGCTTGTTCTGCTTTGCCGCGTGCTTCTCCCCATTTCTCCTCTGCCTTGCCGCGGTACTCTTCAGCTATGGAGCCTGCCGCCGATTTTAGGTCTTCAGCTGCCCTGCGTGCATGTTGTTTACTGCTCTCCAGCTTGTCGCGTGCGTCCCCCGCGGCGGGCGTCTTTTGTTCTGCTTTATTCTCTTCTGCCATTTGTATTCTCCGGTTGATTATCGGTGGAAGTATCCGCGTGCTTGACAAATTCGGCAAACAAATCTCGTAGCAAAGTTGAGCAGCACGTCGGAGCCCCCGAAAGCCAATCGCACTTCGAACGGTTTGCGGTCTTAGCCCGCTGAACCGAAAAAGAAGTTATTGTTCGCGAAAAATGATGCGCGCTTTTGTCAGATCGTAGGGTGAAAGCTCGACTGAAACTTTATCTCCTGGTACGATCCGAATGAAATGCTTTCGCATCTTACCCGAGATATGTGCAAGCACATTGCGTTGCCCAGGCAGATCGACCCGAAACATGGTCCCCGGTAGTACCTGAGTTACAGTGCCTTCCGTTACGATCTGTCCTTCCTTCGACACGTGGGAATTATACTCTTCAACCCGCATTGCTCAACTTGCCTAACGCGGCGATCTTGCGCTCTTAACGCAGCTGATCCCGGGAGATTGTCGGCAAATATTCACGAAGTTCCTGGCGTTTCCACCAGGCGCCAGTTTTCCGGCGTTCTTCAGGAGTTGTAAAACGATAGCGATAAAACATCGCTCGGATGTAGTGGGGTGGTTTATCAGGGAACGGGTCATGCGCAAGCAATCCGGTCACGTCTCGTGATCCCTCCAGTAGCCTGACGATTAGCCCGACTAACCACGGATTCTGCTCCGGAGCGTCCAAGGCGGCGAACCACATCTGCCAATCAAGTCTTGGTTGATGCGGCGCGCACCAACCGGGAGCGCGTTTCACGTTGCCTGGTTTCCATTTAAATTCATAGGGCAACCATTCAACACCATCGGTGCTGCCTTCGATGACAATCTCGCCGCGGTCCTTGGTCATCACGCGGAAAAGTCCGTAGCCGTTCACGATTCGAAATGCTTCGAGTTGTTCGTAGAATTTCGCCAGCCAGCCTGGCGGTCTGCTCTGCGGTTTGAACGCGCTGAAAATGAGCCACGTGTTAATCGGCAACGTCACAACAATCACCGCGAGAGCTGCGTAGCTATACAATTGCTTTGACAGGGCGCGACCGGTCCGAGCCGGACTGGCATTTGGCACGCCATTGATGGACGCGGGGATGTCTCGGCGTGACGTCCCTATTGCCGCATCGTCAATCAGCAACAAGCACAACGCGATCGTCAGCAGATTGAAGAAGCAATAGTTGCCGGTAAGGGCGATTATGATTTGAAGGAAGATTATTAATCCCGCAGCCATCAGCCGCGGGCGTCGCGGCGCCCAGATAAAAAACGGCACGATGATCTCCACTGCGAGACAAAACGCGACCGAAAAATGTTTGAACCATTCCGGGCTTTTGTCCGCCCACCAGGCAAAGACTGTCGGCAACGGCTGCGACCAGTAGTGATAATCAAGTGCCGTCAGCGCACTCCAATGAAACGACTGATTCAGCCAACCCCAGGAATCGTCGCCGCTGGTCAACTTCACGACGCCGGACAGGAGCATTAGTTTGAACAGAAGGAACTTGAGCAAAAACAAACCCGCTCGTGAAACTGGAGCAGCTGTAGCTGGGGGCGCCGACCCCGGCCACCATATCAGGTCCCGCGGCCATAGCCGCCATGGCGCAAAAAAAATCGACAGAAAGCCGGTCTCAAGCAAGAGAACATCCCATTGAAAGTTGAGAAACACTTGTCCAGCAATCGTGAGAGACAGGTAAAAGACAAAAAGCACGGCGAGTAAAAGCGCCGGTGCGATTCCGAAAATCAGAAGCAACGAAAGAACAACGCCTCCCCCGCATAGGAAATTTAGAAATGCGTTGCTCGAGTCGAACCAGCAAAGTGTTGGCAGGAGAAAATAAGCGTCCGGCCCAAGTTGCTGCCGAACTGCGGGGAGAAACCGACTAACCGGCGACATTCCGTTACTCCCAACAAGTCCATCCACTTGCACCCAAAGCGACACGAATGCGATCAGATAGATGAGTCCAAGCATGCGGAGAAACCAGCGGCGCGCCCAAAAATAAGTCGGCGGTCGCACGTCTTTGCCCCACAACAATCGAGTAAAGGTCGATCCGAGACTGCGATGCCCAGCGATGAATTTGTAAGCGGTCTCGGAGATGCCGGCGAAACCAGGAACGTGATCGTAGCTCCAGAGCAGCCATTTCCTGGAAGATCGATATCGCAACGATCGACACACGGCTTCGGCGGCAAAGAAGGCTTCGCCATTCGGCTCGATAAATGCAACTGCACGCTGAAATTGTTCGACTGGAATTTCAGGGAATCGCGCCGCTGCCTCCTGATACGTAACATA
>DATHHK010000240.1:0-8956 GCA_035317225.1 Candidatus Udaeobacter sp.
AGGGATCCTGTCTTATTCCGCTTCCCGGGGGGACGATGAATATGCTTCCTCGAGCGTTGTATGGAAACGTGTCGTGGGAAGAGGCGCTCAAAAAAACGCTCACTGCTCCCTCAACAAAAGTGCTTTCCGGAGGTCGGGTTGCGAACAAACGGTTTTTTATCGCAGCCATTGTGGGAGCGCCTGCGCTTTGGACACAACCCCGCGAATCTATGCGGGAAGGAAATATAGCTGATGCTATCAAAAAGGGGAGCGTCGCCTTTCGAAGGATGTTTGAAGCTAAGGTGCAGTATCTTATCTCAGGCGGAGCAAAGGGTGAAACTGAAGCCGTAGCGCTTATCTGCCCGCTGATATCGGAAGAAATGTCCGATTCGGAACAAGCGCTTGAAGCCGCGATCATCGATGTGGAAAGCGCAGCTGAGGTGATAGGTCTTGCCACTACCGCAGCGTTTGGCAAATGGCGCGATGACAAAAATATACGTCTCACCAAAACAAAGCACGTAAATGTGCAATCAAGCAAAGAAATTCCTGCCACGCTCGATGGAGAAAAGGTAAATTTAGGCAGGAGTGCGGAGATTGATTTTGTCTCCCACGCACTCACTGTTCTCGTGCCCGCGAAGTAGGTGCCTCGGTACACTTTCGGAGCTAGCGCTCTTTCAAAATTGCAACTTCGAACTAGGTTGCCGGTGACAACAGGGTCGTCGCCTGTTCGACATCAATATTGTGAAGCGCAAATCAATCCGGAAATCCGCCACAACTGTCTCAACCGACCTCGCCGACGAACGCTGCTCCAGCGGAGTCGAGGGACTGGATGATATCCTCGGGGGCGGGTTGCCGCGCGCCGGCTTTTATTTAGTTCAAGGGGACCCGGGCTCCGGCAAGACGACACTGGCGCTTCAGTTTCTTCTCGAGGGAGTACGCCGAGGCGAGAAGGTCTTTTACATCACGCTTTCGGAAACCAAACCGGAGTTGCTCAAAGTGGCGCGATCGCACGGCTGGTCGCTCGATAAAATCCCGGTATTGGATTTGTCAGCCGTTGAAAATCTGCTGCGGCCCGAAGCGCAGACGACAGTGTTTCATCCATCCGAAGTCGAGTTGACGAAAGTCAGCCAGCTACTGCTCGATGAAGTGCGCAAGGCGAAGCCGAAACGAGTCGCCTTCGATTCGCTTTCCGAATTCCGACTAATGGCCGAAACCGCTTTACGCTACCGGCGTCAACTTCTGACGCTCAAACAGCAGTTCGCAAAATCCAAGAGCACCGTTCTTTTGCTTGACGATAAGATGAACAAGGCAGGGGTGATCGACCCGCACGTGCTCAGCCTCACGCACGGCGTCATTGACCTGGAACAACTCTCGCCCGACTACGGAACATCGCGCCGCCGGTTGCGCGTTGCGAAATTACGCGCCGTAAAATTTCGGGAAGGCTATCATGACTACATCATCGCCACCGGCGGTTTGCGTGTGTTTCCGCGTATGATCGCCGCTGAGCATCGTACCGATTTTCGGCACGGGCCCGTTTCCAGCGGCATCACGGAACTGGATGCGTTGTGCGGCGGTGGGCTGGATCGTGGGACAACCACCCTCATGCTCGGCCCGGCGGGCACTGGCAAATCTACTCTGGCTTTGCAATACGCTGTCCAAATGGCCGATCAAGGTGAACGCTCTATGATATTCACGTTTGACGAAACGCGCAGCGTGATGCTGAGCCGAGCCAATGCGATCGGCTTCAAGTTAGAAAAAGCCATCGAAAGCGGTACCATTACGGTACAGCAGGTTGATCCAGCCGAACTTTCTCCCGGCGAATTCGCCGTTCGTATTCTGCGCGGCGTGGAGGCGGGCTGCAAACTCGTCGCGATTGACAGTCTCAACGGTTATCTCAATGCCATGCCGGGCGAGAGGTATCTGAACAACCAGCTGCACGAACTCTGCACCTGTCTCAACCAGCAGGGTGTCGTCACGATCCTCGTTTTAGCCCAACATGGATTGGCTACCGCCGCCGAATCGCCGGTGGACCTTAGTTATCTTTCGGACACCGTGGTAATCCTGCGATATTTCGAAGCCTACGGAGAAGTGAAACAAGCTATTGCGGTCGTTAAGAAGCGTAGTGGAGGGCATGAGAAAAGCGTCCGCGAATTCAAATTGATGTCGGGCAAAGGCATCGTTATCGGCGAGCCGCTAAAACAGTTTCAAGGCGTGCTGACGGGCGTGCCCATCTTCCGTGGCAGCGAAAAACAAATACTCAAAGCCTCGTAGGCCCCCGATGCAAGGAAGAGTGGACTCATGTCTGGCCGCGCTCGGTGAACACGATAGCGAACATGATCCGTTAGCGAACGCTGCCGCTTACGGGGAAGAGCAACACGTCTCGGATAGGGACGAGTGCGTGCTCATCATGGCGCCTCTGGGAAAGGACGCCACCGCCATGGCGGCTTTGCTCTACGCCGATGGGTTCGACGTACGAATTTGCGCTGGTGCAGATGAATGTTCGCGGCAAATCGCTGCCGGCAGGGGCGCGCTACTGCTCACGGAGGAAGCGCTGGAGTCCCCACTACTTTCGAATCTATTGGAAGTCCTAAAAGCGCAGCCCCCCTGGTCCGAATTACCACTCGTTATTCTCACAAGCGGCGGCGAATCTCGCAGGGCGAGATTACTCGATTTGGCGGCTGCGGCGGCCGGAACTGTTACTTTGCTAGAGCGGCCGATCAGCACTCGTACGCTCGTCCGGTCAATGCAAGTTGCATTACGTTCTCGGCGACGCCAGTACCAGACGCGCGATCTCCTCATCCAACTCAAGAACTTGAACGAAACGCTCGAGCACCGCGTCGCCGAACGCACTCGCAAGGCTGTCGAACAGGCACAGAAACTCCGCCTTCTCTCGGCCGAATTGTCCCTTGCAGAGGAAGCGGAGCGTCGGCGCATAGCGGAGATGCTGCATGAAGACCTACAGCAATTACTGGTGGCGGCGCGGATGCAACTTGCCGGGCTGTGCAGAACGCGAGATGCCGCCCAACGAGAAGCGATCGCTCGCGAAATTGCCGACGTACTCGAGCGTTCGTTTAAGTTAACAAGATCTCTCAGCGTAGAGCTTGCGCCGCCAGTTTTGTACGAGCACGGCTTAGCGGCAGCACTTGAATGGCTCGCGGCTGAAACACGTAAGAATTACAATGTGGAAGTCATAATTGAAGCCGACTCTTTGGCAAACCCGAAAGCCGCCGATGTGCGTATTTTCCTGTTCAGATCGGTGCGCGAGTTATTGCTAAATTCGCTCAAGCACGCTGGCGGCAGCGCCCTGCACATCACGATGCAGCATCGGCAGCCAGACAAGGTCCGCATCATCGTCGCCGATAACGGTCCTGGGTTCGATCCTAACTCGCTTGACAATAAGCGAACTGACTCACAAACGGTTGGCCTTCTTAACATTCGCGAACGTGTGAGCAACTTCGGGGGCGAGTTCTACATCGATAGTGGCCCCAAGCGTGGGACCCGAATCACTCTTTCGCTTCCTTGCGGCTCCGACGCGTAGGTCAGCCGGTAGGGTCAAGTGACTAGAGACGAACAAGCTCGTTGTCTCAACTTTGTTTGGAGTGCGAAATTCTTCCCCACTGAGAAGCGATGGAGACAGCGAAAATCTAGGCACGCGCGTCGAGATTGATTTTGTCTCGCGAGCACTCACTGTTCTCGTGCCTGCCCAATAAGAGTGCCGAGATCCCGAGCTTATCTATGCGCGCTATTTTGCAACGACCACGCGTACGACTATGAGCGAATTCTTAATTAAAGGCTTTTATTTGTGGCAAAGCAACGTGACTCGGGACCGTCAGGATCATTTTTTGGAAATGTCTTCAGCTTATTGAAACAAACGTTTCAGGAGTGGTCGCAAGACAAAGCGCCGCAACTGGGTGCTGCGCTTGCCTACTACACAGTCTTTTCGCTGGCCCCGCTGGTCCTCGTGCTGCTGGCGATTGTCGGTGTCCTTTTCCGCGATGATCCAGGAGGCGCGTGGAACAAGCTAACGCAGCACATGAGCTATTATCTCGACCAAAGCGCTGTGCGCGTGGTGCAAAACATAGCGCAACAAGCCTCTCAGCCTGGTAAGGGTCTATTTGCGACCATAGTTGGCGTCGCACTCGCACTTTTCGGCGCAAGCGGCGTGTTCGGTCAACTCCAGGACGCCTTGAATACGATCTGGGGCGTGAAAGCGAAACCTGGTGCAGGGGTCTGGGGATTTTTACGTGTGCGCTTTCTATCATTTGCAATGGTAGGCGGCATTTGTTTTCTACTGCTTGTGTCACTCACCGCGGAAGGCGTCCTTAAAGGCTTTAGCCGTTATGTCCAATCGGCCTTGCCGGGAGGAATGGCGGTTGCGATCACGGTTTATCTGATTGTTGACTTTGCCGTCGTCGTTCTGCTCTTCGCTAGTATCTTCAAGTTCTTACCAGACGTTAAAATTCAATGGCGCGACGTCTGGGTTGGTGCAGCGCTGACTGCGATATTTTTCGGCATCGGAAAATGGGCCCTAGGTTTGTATCTTAGCAGTGGTGCGGCCGGTTCAGCCTATGGAGCTGCTAGCTCACTCATCACGCTGTTGCTTTGGGTCTATTATTCATCACAAATCCTGCTTTTTGGCGCTGAATTCACCCAGGTATATGCGGATCGAGCCGGCCGTGGCGTCGAACCGTCTGAACACGCAGTGCGTGTCCACACGAGCGAAATAGAGGTCGACTAACGGAATCGTGTTGGGTCTCGCCCGCCTCACCCGGCACCTCGAATCTCAGCAGCAATCTGCGGAAAACCAAAACCACGATGAGATGCGAATGATTGGCGGAAATTATGATTCTACGTCATGCAATATCTCGGGGGTCACTATGGTATGAATCCGGCTTTTCCGGAGCGAAGGCGCATTTAGCCGCGATGTGTTTCCGGAAACTGATACACCCCGGAAATAGGGAACAAAGGGAGGGGAGATGCGAATTGCTCAGGTTGCGCCGCTGATTGAAAGCGTGCCGCCCAAACATTACGGCGGGACGGAGCGGATCGTCTCTTATCTTACGGAGGAATTGGTCCGTGCGGGACACGACGTAACTCTTTTTGCAAGCGGCGACTCGATTACACGAGCCAGACTTATTGCGGGATGCCGCGGCTCGCTGCGTCTCAATAAGGACTCCGTGGACCACTTGGCCCATCACCTGGTAATGTTAGATCAAGTATTGGAGCACGCTCGCGAGTTTGATGTGATCCATTTTCACACCGATTACCTTCATTTTCCAGTCTCTCGGTATCTGCCTGTTCCTCATATTACGACTCTTCATGGCCGGCTCGATATTCCAGATCTGGTTCCGGTTTACGATCGCTTTCGCGATATACCTGTTGTCTCAATTTCGAACGCCCAACGGAAACCTCTGCCTTGGGCGAACTGGGTGGGAACTGTCTACCATGGGTTACCGCAAGAGTTATTTCCGTTTCAGCCAAATCCCGGAACTTACCTGGCTTTTCTTGGACGGATATCGCCAGAAAAGCGCGCGGATCGAGCGATCGAAATCGCGAAGCGGGCAGGAATGCCACTCAAGATTGCCGCCAAGGTTGATCGAGTCGACAAACGCTACTTCAAACGGGTGGTTGAGCCGCTACTGAACGCTTCCCATGTAGAATGGGTTGGCGAAATCTGCGATCAGGAAAAGGGCGATTTTCTGGGTAATGCCTACGCTTTGCTTTTTCCCATCGATTGGCCCGAACCGTTCGGTCTCGTAATGATTGAGGCCATGGCGTGTGGGACGCCGGTCATCGCATATCACGGTGGCGCTGTGGCTGAAGTGATAACGGAAGGTCAGACGGGATTTATTGCGAAGGATCTGGAGGATGCAGCCGAAGCAGTTCACCGCGTTCCGGAACTCAGTCGGGCACATTGTCGGAAAATATTTGATAAGCGTTTCACGGTCACACGGATGGCAAGGGATTATGTCAATATATATAGACGCACGATTGACCGTCGCATGAGAGGGATTGATCGCTGCATCGAATTGTCACGGCGCGAGATTAGGCGCCGCAGACCAGCTTTGGAAAATTCTAAAATCTAACACGCGCGGCTGCACAGTTAGCGGCGTTTCTTTCTTGGGCTTGGCGCCTAAAAAAACGCGCTGTGTCGATAAGAACTGGGGAACAACTTAAGAATTAAGAAAGGAAAATCGGATTATGAAGCTGAATACGTTACAGAAACTTTACACCGACGAACTACGGGATCTTTATAACGCAGAAAGCCAGCTGTTGAAGGCATTGCCAAGAATGGCAAAAGCTGCCTCATCTGAGGAGTTGAAGGAAGCATTCGAGAAGCACTTGGAACAAACCAAAGGCCACGTGAAAAGACTTGAACAAGTCTTTGAAGGGCTTGACGAAAAGCCAAAGGGTAAGACCTGCCGTGCTATGAAAGGGCTTATTGAAGAGGGATCGGAAATTTTGGAGGAAGATGGCGAAACGTCCGTGCGTGATGCCGGCATCATTGTTGCGGCTCAGAAAGTCGAGCACTACGAAATAGCGGGTTATGGCAGTGTTCGCACCTTTGCGCATTTGCTCGGTCAAAACAAAGCTGCAGAGCTTTTACAAGCGACTCTGGACGAAGAATCGGAAACAAACGAGGTTCTAAACAGGCTGGCCGAAAGCGTCATAAATCCAGAAGCAGTCCGGGAGACTGAGCTGGCGGGCGCGAGTTCCGATCGATAACCGGGGGCGTGTCGCTGAAAGGATCGCTGGGATGAAGAAGAACCCTAAGGAAATTACTTAGCTACGAACACGCTAAAGCCTTTGGTTCTAGTGCTAGTTACACTTGTGGGTAAAACTGTGGCCCTAGGTCGTGTAGCTGTCCGCTAGGGGTCGGTTGGCGTTATGATGGGATGTTAACCACTTATAGTTGTTTTCGTTTTATGCTGACGGCGTTAACAGCAAGATTTTCAAATCCAGCCGACCGTGTGGAGGCGATTTTAAAGTGGCTGAGTCCGATCGCGAGTTGCGAAAGGGATCAGTCAGAAACCAGTGAGAAGTTAGTAATATAACAACGAAAGGTAATATGGAAGGACAACAAAATCCCAACGAACCAGGCAAACCTGGTACTCCCGGACAACAAGGCGGACAGCAGCAAGATCGCGAGAAGCAGGAACGTGAACGCCAACAGCGTGAGCGCGAAAAACAAGGTGGCGGCCAACAGGGCGGCGGCGGTCAACAGGGTGGTCAGCAAAGCGGACGATAAGCCTGGTTATCTTGAAAAGGAAAGCGGCGGGAGGCGACTCCCGCCGCTTTTTTTTGTCTGTGCACCGTTAGAATCACGCGCTACCACTTTTACGGGGTCTATTAGCAATAGTGGGCAAGCAGCCTAGTTAGGATTTTGACCTATACGCCAATCGGGCGTTCGCCTGATTGTGCGGCAGTCGATACGAAAGGATGGTTTCGTGGTGAGCAGCCATTCTTCGATCACGTTTTCCGACGAAGAAAAACTAGATGTCTTGCGACGACTCGATCAGTTCCGGCAGTGGCACTCGCTCGATCAGAAACGGTATTGCCTTGTTTGCGGCGAGATGATCACAGGGCGAGAAATCCAGGTGATTGAGAGCGCATGCGGCGAGACCCCGCTGCGCGTGGTTTGTCCAACGAAACACTGTGATGCACTGCCGATCGAATGGGTCCTGCCAACCGAGGATGTCTTGATAAAGATTGCAATGGTGGAGGCTGAGCGCGGCTGGCTTCGCCTGGTGAGGCAAGCCGGCCGAGCCATCCAAGCTTGCCAAAGAAGAAAGAACGTTAAGACCATCAGCAGAACCAGATCTAAACCGGGGCCCGGATAGTGTTTGCAGGCAGTGGAGTTGGCGCGTAGATGGAAAAATACCGTCCGATGCCATGAGCAGAGATGGCTCCTACACTCGATAACGTGGAATCCAACATTGACGTTTCCAACGACGCGCAGGAAGCGGAAGAGGTAGAGACCCGAGCCCGCTTACGCGTCGCCGAGTTGTCGGAGCGACCTTTCGATATCAGGTCGATCGCCCTCGCGGGTCTGTTTATCTTGGCAGTCTTCTACACAATTTACTTCATGCGCTCGATCCTGCTGCCTCTCGTTCTTGCGCTCCTCCTTAGTTATCTCTTAAGGCCGATAGTGCGGGGACTCGCTCGATTAAAGATTCCACTGCCAGTTAGCAGTGCGCTCCTGCTCATCGGATTTTTTGGGCTCATCGGCTATGGAATTTCGACGCTTGCCGCGCCCACGGCGGGCTGGCTTGCAAAAGCGCCGGCCGGTTTTACAGAACTACAACAAAAGCTATTGCCCGTAAGAAAATCGGTAGCGCAAGTCACGCAGGCCACCGGGGAGATCGAAAAACTGACTTCAACTAATTCAGAAACCAAGGCTATAGAATTGAAACGGCATCCCATTACTGAAATGCTTTTCGTGCGTACACCGGAGTTTGTTGCCAGCGCTGTTTTGTCGTTGATTCTGCTATATTTCCTGCTCGTTTACGATCAGACTTTCATTGCCAAGCTGGTTAAGCTGCTGCCGACACTTTCGGATAAGAAAACGGCCGTCGGTATTGCGCACGATATCGAATCGCAGATCTCGCGTTATCTCTTCACTATCACAGCGATTAACGTTTGCCTTGGATTGGCCGTCGGATCCGCCGTGGGGCTGCTCGGTCTTCCCAACCCCGTAATGTGGGGCGTGATGGTCGCGCTGCTTAATTTCGTTCCTTACTTAGGGGCACTTACAGGAATTATCTGCATGACCATCGGCGCCACCCTGAGCTTTGATAGTCTCGGATACGCTTTCGTATTTCCTGCCGTTTATCTCACTTTAGGCGTGATAGAGGGCAGTTTCATCACCCCATGGGTTATGGGGCGCTCCCTTACTTTGAATCCTGTCATCATCCTGCTCTCGCTTACTTTCTGGGGCTGGATGTGGGGAATCGTTGGTATCATTCTGGCCGTCCCA
>DATHHK010000241.1:0-4955 GCA_035317225.1 Candidatus Udaeobacter sp.
TTGGCGTGGTTACCCGTGACAAATTCAATCATCGGTACTTCGCGCGCCTTTCCACTCCGCGGCCAAAGTGTGCAAATGCCTTCCAGCGCCGTGGTCAGCGAGATCATCGGGCCTGCGGGAAGCGACATGCAGATATTTCCCCCTACGGTGGCTTCATTCCAGATTTTGAAAGACGCCAGGAAAGAGCGACAACATTTGCGGAAAAGCGGAGCCGCCGTCCAATCCGATGGCGCTTTTTCTACGAACTGATCGAGTTCGACAATTTTGCAAGTAGCAGCGATCTCTAATCCATCCTTCGAAGCTTGAAGAGAAGGCCACTTGAGCGTCTCAAGATCAATGAGTGTGTGGGTGCGTATCTGCGGTTCCGAAAAGAGCCATGTTCCGCCGGCAAGCCACGCAAAACCATCTTCCCATTTTGTGACTGCATCCGCACTGGCGGGCCGCAGAACCTCAGTGATTGTGTTTAAGTCCATCGATTCAGGGGGAAAGGAAAATTACGTTTATCGAGAGATGGTAAAGATATGAAGGAATTCCATTCTAGCGAGGACTAGCCGATCACGACCGCGCAGGTTCCTGCGGATTCCAAAGCAGGCCCATGAGCGCCAAAAGGATGTTGGTGGCTGAGCCGAAAGCTTTCCGGTTGTTCTTCGGCGTGTTCTCTTGTCCAGTCCTGCTCACCATGCGGCACTCACATATGACCCTAAAAATCAGATCGGTTCGTGACAAATTGTAGAAACGACAACAGCTGGTGCCAGAAAAAAGTAGCAGGAGATTTTTACCAACGTTAGTCCGCAAACCGCTGCATTGGGGGTGGCGTCGATCCTGCAGAAATTTCTTGCGCGCGACGCAGTTAAGTTACAAGGTCGCAGCGCAATGAGCACGTTCGCGCGTTCAACAAATCATGGACGCGCGTTTGTCGCGACTTGCGTTTTCGCGGCATTTGTCTGGGCACTCGCGTTGAGTGTTTCGCCGCATTTGCACCAGCGCGTCCACGCGGATGGCAATCGCCCGGATCACATTTGCGCGGTTACACTGATTGCGACCGGCAGCTATGATCATGCTGCACAGCCCCCGGTGATCAGTGCGCCTGATCTCCTTGCTCAATTTGAAACAGTTTCAGCGCTGAGCTCGATCTGGGTTCAGCGGCTTTTTCTCAAGGCGCACATCTTCGCGAACGCGCCGCCTGCTCGCGCTTAAGCACGTCGGGCCTGTAGCCGTCGCCCTGCGGGCGACGCGGCGCGCGGGTGATTGAAACCTTAGGGCTGCGCGTCGCACAGCGACACGGCTACAGCAGTTTCGTGCAAGCAGCCGTTTGCCGTTTTGCCTCACAGATTCGTCAGGAGGCATTCGTTAGGCAACCGAACCATTCAATTTTGAAAATCAATTTCCAAAACAATTCCAAATGAAAAAAGTTTTAACTGCAGCTACCATGCTGTTTTTCTGGGCGCGCGTTGCCATGGCGCAAAATCCTGCGCCAGCCAGCGCGAGTCCGACACCGTCGCCATCACCGGGCGTAGCTGAAGCCGAACGCGTCGTTGTCAGTGGCGGCGCGATTGAGCAGAGCGAGACCGATAAAGCTCAATCAGTCACGATTCTCACTGAAGATAATCTAAAGTTGCAAACAGCGCCGACGCTGGGTGACACGCTCTCGACGCAACCCGGCATCGGTGGAACCGATTTCACTGCTGGGGCCAGTCGTCCCGTCATTCGCGGCCAGGCAGATAATCGCGTCCGCGTTCTCAATAACGGCACCGAGGTCTTCGACGTCTCGAATCTGAGTCCTGATCACGCCCCTAGCGTCAGCACGTTGCTTAGCCAAAGCATTGAGGTTGTGCGCGGTCCGGCAACAATTCTGTATGGCTCAGGCGCCATTGGCGGTGTCGTGAACGTGACGGACAACCTGATCCCCGTCGAGCAACCGGCTGAGCGCCTCAGCGGCGAAGTCGATGGCCGATTCGACAGCGTCGACCTTGAGCGCAGCGGGGCCGTGGCTCTGACGCTTTCGCCTTTCCAGCATTTCGTTATCCATGCGGAAGGATCGATCCTTCGCACGGATGACCGGAGCATTCCCGGTTTCGCGCTCGATCAGCGCATTCGCGCAGAGCTCACACCCGAACAACGGCACGATAACGGATTTGGTGGCAATCCGTTCGGCACTGTGCCGAACACGTTCGTAAAGACGAAAGATTTCGGTATTGGCGCGTCGTACGTGTGGAACAAGGGCTATATCGGCGCTTCATACAGCCGGTTTCTGTCAGAGTACGGTGTCCCCGACGATCCTGAAGTGGACGAGCCCGGTGTTCCACCCGAGCGCGTTCATCTCAATGTGCGGAAGGACCAGTACAATGTGCGCAGTTCGATTATCGATCCGCTGCCATGGTTTTCAGTCGCGAATTTGAAATTCGTTTACACCGATTACAAGCATGACGAGATCGACAACAACACAGTCGGCGCAACGTTCAAGACGCACGGGGTCGATTCGCGTATTGAACTGGTGCACCAGCCGATCGGCCCTTTTGAAGGTTCAATCGGCTCGCAGGTATTTTACAAGGCGCTCTCTGTGCTGGGTGGGGAAGCTTTCTTGCAGCCTACCGAAAACCTGGCTGTTGCCGGATTTATTTTTGAGGAAGTGAAATTAGCTCCAGTGCGGCTTCAATTCGGCGCGCGCGTCGAGCACGATTCGGTCTCCATCGATTCAAGCGATCCCGAACTCACCTCGCTGACGTCACCCAGTCAGAAGAATCAGGATTTCGTGCCGGTCAGCGGTGCAGCGGGCGCGATCTATGATTTCGCTAAGGACTGGCAGCTCGCGCTCAATCTCACATACTCGCAACGCGCGCCGACGCCGGAAGAACTTTTCGCGCGCGGGCCGCACGACGCCACGTTTCAATTCATCATCGGCGATCCAAACCTCGATGTGGAAATAAACCGCAGTGTCGATCTTAGCCTGCGAAGAACCGCTGGCCGCGTCACGGGTTTCATCAACGGTTTTTACACGAGCTACGATGGATTCATTGACTTCAACCCAACTGGTCAGTTCGAAGACGGTTTGCAGGTTTTCGTTTACACGCCGAAAAACGCGACATTCTACGGCGGCGAAGGTCGCGTCGATTTTCACCTGCTCCCCTTGGAACTGACAAGGCCAAGCGAGACGTCCGATGCAAAGTCGGTTAAAAACGTGATCATGGGAGGGCAAGAAACCACGCAGAAAAATCCCAACGATCTTTATCTGCGGCTACAGGCCGACTACGTCCATGCTGAAGACAGCAGCGGCGAACCGCTCCCGCGCATCACACCGTTCCGATATGGCGTTTCACTCAACTACGAGAGCGAACACTGGACTGCGAGCATCGAAGGCTGGCGAGTGGACGCCCAGAATAGCGTCGCTGAATTTGAAACACCCACGCCGGGTTACACGTTTCTGAACGCGAGCGTTGGGTACAAGTTCCAGTGGGGACGCACTTACAATTATGTTTATGCGCGCGGCACTAATCTATTGGATGCAGAAGGGCGCGATCATCTTTCGTTCCTGAAAGAAGTGTTGCCCTTACCTGGGCGCGGCGTAGTCGTCGGCCTCCGCACGACGTTTTAATTGGATGGCCAACTTCCCTGACTCGGCCAGCAGGTGCCAGCAAGCGCGATAACTTTCCGTTAGCGGTTTGACAAGCTCACACCACGTGATCCGGTTCTTGCCGGCATGGATGCGCGGCATCACCGCGCTCGAGCTGGATGGTGGCGTGACCGATACCGAACCGGTGCGCAAGTTCATTACAGACGCAGGCAAGCATCCCATCATCGATCTCGGCATCCGCCTTGACCAGGTGCGCGCTAAGCGCCGTTTCCGTGGTGCTCAGTGCCCAGATATGCAGATCGTGCACAGCGGTGACGCCGGCCTGTGTTTCCAAGTATTCGCGTACGGCTGCCGGATCAACATTCGACGGAACGATGTCGAGTGCCATAGCCATTGAATCCCGCAATAATCCCCATGTACCCCAAACAATGACGACGTTGATGGCAAGACTCGCCACTGGATCGATCCAGTGCCATCCGGTGAAGATGATCACCATTCCCGCAACTACGACTCCGGCGGAAACGCCCGCGTCGGCGGCCATATGCATAAATGCGCCTTTTACGTTGAGATCACCTTTGCGGCCGGAAAAGAACAACATTGCCGTCGCCATATTGATCACGATTCCAATAGCAGCGACGATCATGACAGTTTTACCGCCAACCTCGCCCGGATTGCTGAAACGCCGGATCGCCTCCCACGTGATCGCGCCGACAGCAATCAGCAAGAGGATCGCATTTGCAAGCGCCGCCAGAATGGACGAACGACCAAGGCCGTACGTTCGACGAGTAGTTGGTCGTGTTTTGGCCAGATAGCTCGCGCACCATGCGAGAAGCAGCCCCAGCACATCGCCGAAGTTGTGCCCTGCGTCCGCGAGTAACGCGAGCGAATGCGAAACGATTCCAAAAGAAATCTGCGCGATGACGTACGCGATGTTTAGTCCCGTGCCGATCGCAAACGCTCTTCGGAAATCTTTCAGATCCTGTGGGCGCGAAGGAGCGCCATGCCAGTGTTCGCTCATGACTCGCTCACTCACAACCTTTCGCCTGCCATCCATTCATGCTATTTGACGCCGCCATTTTTTGTGATCTCCATCATGAAAATAGACTGATTACGGCCTGTGAAAACTTCTTTGCGATAATAGTTCTTGGTGAATGAAGAATCTGGTCGCCACTCATTCCCCCGGCTCGGAATTGGCTTTCATTCTCTAACTTCACTGCCAATTCTCCACCATCACTCGGATCTCCTTGACGACTGAGCTACGTTCTACTGCGAAAAGCAAAGGCTCGCCCCGATTCTATCGGGCGGGTGTTGATCTGCGATGGCATCCGAAAGCTTCGGCGAGAGCAAAATGATGAATAATCAAATGATCCTGTGGCAGGTGGTC
>DATHHK010000242.1:0-11442 GCA_035317225.1 Candidatus Udaeobacter sp.
GGCGACGGGCTTTGAGACAAACAGCCACGGCTGAACCGGGCCGGAGGCCGTTCGCCGATTCTTCAAGCTCAACGCCGGCAATAAATCCGCACTGTCGGACTTCTTTTACACCCGCGAGTTTCTCCAGATCAGCCAGCGCCAGACTCAGGCGCTGGATTTTCGGCTGCAAAGCTTCCAGGACATGTTCGTTCTCGAAGACCTCGAGGCTTGCCTTGGCCGCTGCGCAGGCGAGCGCATTTCCGGTGTAGCTGTGCCCGTAGGCGAGCGCTTTACCCTCCGATACAGACCCATCAAATGCAGAAAATAGTTTTTCAGATATCAAAGTAATAGCCAGCGGAAGATATCCACCAGTCAATCCTTTAGCCATTACCATCATGTCTGGAATTACTCCCTCGTGTTCTGAGGCAAACATTCGACCGGTTCTGCCGAATCCGGTCATTACTTCATCAATAATCAACAAGGTGTCGGTGCGGTTGCACCATTCGCGGACCGCTCTCAGCGTGCCGGCGGGCCAAAGGCGCATCCCTGCGGCACCCTGGATAAGCGGCTCGATCACGACGGCAGCAGTCTTTGCTACTTCGGCCGGCGCAAGCGCTTCCAACCCCTTGATATTCGGAACCTGCATGACCGGAAAGTTCCAGCGCGTCGATCCGATTTGGAACATCGCTGCCGCGCCCAGGCTGGCGGCACCGGCCGTATCGCCATGATAGGCATTCTGAAATGCAATAAACTGTTGTCGTCTTGAATGCCGCAGACGCCAATACTGATCCGCAATTCTCAAGGCGACCTCGATTCCCGTTGAGCCGTCATCGGAGAAAAAAACTCTGCTCAAGGCGTTATCTGGAAAGAGTCCGGCGATCGCTTGCGCGAGCTCGATGGCCGCCGGGTTCGTGAACCCGAGAAATGAAGTGTGTGCGACGCGATCGAGTTGGCGACGGATGGCCGCATTAATGTGGGGGTGATTGTGCCCGTGAATATTCGTCCAGATGGATGAATTCCCGTCGATGTATTCGCGTCCTCTGCTATCACGCAGCACTGCTCCGTGTCCTTCGACCAGAACGAGCGGCTCGTGCTCCGGGGCGCACCACTTGCGCATATCGGTGAATGGATGCCAGACAAATCGTTTGTCCGCGGCGATCAATTCCTCGATGTTCCACTCATTCATAGGCGCGGTGTTCCTGGATTAGCTTCTCGATTGAGGCAACGTCCTCGATTGAAGCGCGCCGTCGCTGATATTTTCGCACCAGGATTTCTTTCAATGTCAGCAAGTCCTCCAGCAACGGGCGATCGTAATATGTCCAGTCAAGGTCGCCCGCCATTTTGGCCTGCAACCGCCATGCGCTGCCGAACTTCGTCGCGCGCACTTCGCGTTTTCTGCCATCTTGATTTCTGTCCTTCCATATGTGTTGACTCGGCATCGAACTGAAACCTTACATTAGCGCCTTGAAAGACGTAATTAAATTGGCGGCATACTTTGTCGCGACGATTGTCATCGGAGCGATCCTTGCGCCAGTTCTTTTTTGGTCTGCTCAGTCGCTTGCGGGGCACGGGCCATTTTCTTTTCTGACACGGTACGATTTCGAGACATTCTTTCATCGGGCGCTTCTGATTGCGGCCGTACTTTTGCTCTGGCCGTTGCTACGAGTAAGCCACGTGCGACGCCTGGCTGATCTTGGCGTTGCGCCTAATTCGCGCTGGGGTCGCGATCTCGTGGCCGGCGCTGTTATTTCGGTGGTTCCGCTGCTCTTTTGCGGAGTTTTACTCATCGCATTTCACGTTTATGCATTACGGCACAGCGTTGCCTGGCCACGTTTTGGCAAAATGCTCCTGGCGTCAATAGCCGTCCCGTTCATTGAAGAGGCTTTTTTTCGCGGGATCGTTCTAGGCGTTTTACTCAAAACTGGCCGGAAGTACATGGCGATCTTTGCCGTTTCAGCGATCTTTGCAGCGGTCCATTTTTTAAAGGCCCCTGAGCGGACGTCCGAGATAGTAACATGGACCTCCGGCTTCAGTTCGATTGCTCATGCATTCGATGGAATTGGGGATCCGACGATGGTGGCCTTAGCGCTGGCGACATTATTTTTCATCGGCTGGATTCTCGCCGACGCGCGTGTGCTCACCCATTCGTTATGGCTGTCAATCGGCCTGCATGCTGGTTGGATTTTTGGCAGCGGCGCTTTTAGCCGGCTGGCACGTCAGCAAACGCTCGCCTTTCCGTGGATAGGAAAGAACATGCTGGTTGGAATCATCCCGCTTGGTCTAGCTGTCCTCACTTGGATAATAATGCGCACGTGGTTTAAATATGATCGCGCTTCGCAAGTTTGAATTGTTCGAGGCGGCCACATCGCTTCTGTATCCTCCGGTATGCGCTCTCTGCGCCGGCAAAACTCAAGCCAACGAGTATCTCTGCGAGCCATGCGAAGCAAAAGCCATGCGTATCGTTGCACCATTTTGCCAGCAATGTTCCGAGCCCTTCCAAGGGGCTATAGCGACCGCGTTCACGTGCGCCAACTGCGCCCATCGCAAAATTTACTTTGATGCAGCAGTGGCCGCATACCGTGGCCGCGGTATCGTTCGCCAGATCATTCACGATTTTAAGTACGGGCGTCAGGTTCATTTGCGACATCTTGTGGCACGTTGGCTCTGCGCAGCGTTTGACGATGAACGTCTTCGCGGGCGCCACTTTGACATAATCGTGCCCGTCCCATTGCATCCAACTCGCCTGCGGGAACGCGGATTCAATCAAGCGGGCTTGCTTACTGAATTGCTAAGCACACGCATATCGATTCGGTGCAAGCGAGTCTTAAAGCGCATTCGATACACAACTACACAGACGGCGCTCGACCGCGCGGAGCGAATAGAAAATTTGCATAACGCGTTTCGTTTACGAAAGAACGCGGACGTGCGAGGCTTGCACGTGCTGTTAATCGATGATGTTCTTACAACGGGCTCTACGCTGAGTGAGTGCGCGCGTGTCTTGAAACGCGCGGGAGCAATCTCTGTTTACGCGGCCACTGCGGCGCGCGCATAAAATTGCAATGGCGATTTTCAAAAAACCGGCGATCAAAGCAGAAGGCGGAAAGAAGAAGGAGATTCCGCGCGGCCTTTTTCAAAAATGTCCCGGCTGCTCGGAGGTCGTACCCGAGATCGAGCTCGCGCAGAACCAGCGGATCTGTCCGCGCTGCGACTATCATTTTGTCCAACCGGCCAAGGAGCGAATTCAGAACCTGCTGGA
This sequence comes from Candidatus Udaeobacter sp., assembly GCA_035317225.1. Classification (GTDB taxonomy): domain Bacteria; phylum Verrucomicrobiota; class Verrucomicrobiia; order Chthoniobacterales; family UBA10450; genus Udaeobacter. The sequence continues at coordinate 3,236 of DATHHK010000242.1, forward strand.
CGCGGACTCTTTCGTGGAAATGGACGCTGGCTTGAAATCAGTGGATGTCTTGCGTTTCCAGGGAATGGCTAGCTACAAAGATCGGCTCAAGAAGTATCAGGAAACCACAGGGCTTCTGGATGCTGTAATCAGCGGACACGGAACTCTTGACGGCTACAAGGTTGCGATCGCGGTGATGGATTTCGGCTTTCTCGCCGCGACCATGGGTTCGGTAGTTGGCGAGAGAATCACGCGCACAATTGAATATGGAACCGCCGAGCACTGCGCGGTGATCATCGTTGCTGCTTCTGGCGGAGCCCGTTTGTACGAAGGAATGTTGAGCTTAATGCAGATGGCCAAAACGAGCGGTGCGCTCTCTCGCCACGCGGATGCCCGGCTTCCTTACATTTCCGTCCTGACAAATCCGACCACGGCCGGCGTCATGGCCAGTTTCGCGTCACTCGGTGACGTCATTATAGCCGAACCCAGAAGCATGATCGGCTTCGCCGGTCCGCGCGTCATCAGGGAAACCACACACCAGGACTTGCCCGAACGATTTCAAACTGCCGAGTTTCTCGAGGAGCATGGTTTAATCGACATGATCGTCCACCGCAAAAAAATGCGAGAGCAGATCAGCCGACTGCTCAATTACTTTACTGTCGCGCCGTGAATCGAGCCGGCGGGAGCCGAGCGAGATGGACGGGCAAGCCCGCGAGGGTTGGTGCGTCGGGAGACGCGGCGATCAATTACCGTGACGAGCTCAGTTGGCTCTACAGCCTTCAGCGCTTCGGAATCAAGCTTGGTTTGGAAAACATCGAGCGGTTGCTAGAAGAACTTTCAAAGAATGACGTCTTGCAAGCCGGTCCTTGGAAAGTCGTTCACGTCGCAGGCACAAACGGCAAAGGCTCCGTTTGCGCCATGATCGATTCGATTTGCCGCGCGCAGGGATATGAGAGCGGCCTGTTCACGTCCCCTCACCTCGTCACGTTTCGCGAACGCATCCGTGTGAATGGCGAAATGATTTCTGAGGACGCGGTCGCACATGGCCTAACGATTATCCGCAATCTTGTCGCAAACTGGGATCCGCATCCGACATTTTTCGAAGTTGTGACCGCGCTCGCTCTCAAGCACTTCTCGGACATGAGGGTCGAGATCGTTATCCTGGAAACCGGTCTAGGTGGCCGGCTCGATGCTACGAGCGCCATTCAATCAGATGTTTCGGTGATCACGCCAATCGATTTCGATCACGAAGAATGGCTGGGCAAAACAATCCCCGAAATCGCGGCTGAAAAAGCGGGCATTATCAAACCAGACGTTCCCATTGTTTCTGCCTGTCAGCGAGCGGAAGCCGAAGAGGTGATTCGCGCGCGTGCCGCTAAGTGCGGAGCGCCGCTGCAATTCGTAACCAGACCCTATGACAAGACTCCAATCGCACTCGCTGGATCGCATCAAAAGCAGAACGCGGCGCTTGCGGTTGCTGCGCTTCGCGCAGCGAAAATCGCTGCCGACGACTCAGCGATTGCACGGGGGCTCGCCGCCATCGATTGGCCAGCACGTTTTCAACGATGGGACGAACGCACAATCGTCGATGGCGCGCATAACCCCGCCGCCGTGCGTACGCTCGCAGAAACATGGCGCGAAAATTTTGGTAATCAGCGCGCCACGCTCGTGCTTGCGGTCCTTTCTGACAAAGACTTGCGCGGTATCTGTGAAGCGCTTGCGCCGATTAGTGAGTTCGTGCTATTGCCGAAAATTCGCAGCGAGCGCGCAGCTGATCCAGAAGAGGTAGCAAGAGCCCTGGCCAACATTACTCCACCACTCCCCTACTCCATCATTCAATCCGTTGATGAGGCGTTAGCTCTTGCACGCGCGAAACCGAATCCAATTCTAATCACCGGCTCACTTCATTTTGCCGGCGAAGTGCTCGCGCTTTTACGCGGCGAACCCGCTGCCTTCGAGGAATGCACGCAGTGAGATCAAACGCCTTCGCCGACTTCAATTCGCGGGAATAAGGGCACCGGTTTGCCGACAATATGTCCATCGGGCAGTCCTCCCCACTCCGCATCCGCGAGCGAAAACCGTTCTTCCTTTCCACTCAACTCCATTTTCCAATTGAGCTGATCGAAAATTCCGTGCGCAGCTTTCGGCAAGACAGGCGAAATCAAGATTGCAATAATCCGCAGAGATTCAGCGAGTTGATAAAGAACCGCGTCCAGTAATTGTTCTTTCTGCCTGTCCTTCGCCAGATTCCAGGGTGCACTAATTTCTACAAGCGCATTGCACGCAAGGGCTCTTGCAAGCGGTGCGCTTAACGCATTCGATGGCCGAAAGTCAGCAAATTCATTCGTGTATAGCTTTTTCCCGGCTTGGAGTTCATCCGTAGACCAAGTTTGCAGATGGGACTTCACTTCACTCTCAGGGAACTCTTTAAGATCGATTGATTTAATCGTACCGTCTCGAAAGCGGTGGATCATGTTCAGCGTTCGGTTCACGAGATTGCCGAGGGCATTTGCGAGATCAGAATTGAAGTCTCTGACTAATAGTTTTTCGCTGAAATCCGCATCCTTCCCGGTTACGATCGCGTTCGTCAAATAATACCGCAGCGCCTCGGCGCCGTATTTATCGGCAAGCGCAAAGGGATCAACAATGTTCCCTGTGCTCTTGCTCATCTTTGCTCCACCGAGATTCCACCAGCCGTGCACCAGCAGTTGCGGCATTTGATCATCGTGAAATCCGATCGCGTGCAGCATGATCAACCAATAAATGCCGTGTGCCGGGACGAGAATGTCCTTGCCAATGATTTGCAGCGTGTCTCTCGACCAACGATCACGGAATTCTGGGGGCTGCCTTTCGTAAGTGTCGACCTTTGGATCGTAACCGGCGAAACTGATGTAATTCGTTAGGGCATCGAACCAGACATAATTGACGAAATCCTTGTCAAACGGCAGCTCGATCCCCCAGCTTAGGCGCGATTTCGGGCGCGAAATGCAGAGGTCGCCGCTGAGTTTTTCGACGGCATTTCGTAATTCGGTCAGACGAAAATCCGGAAGGACCGCGTCGTCTCGTTTCTGAAGATAATCGAGCAACCATTTTTTGTGATCGCTTAGTTTGAAATAATAGTTTTCTTCCTCACGAAACTCGACCTGTCCCCACTCAGCGCCGAATTCGCCATCAGGTCCGCGTTCTTTGTCAGTCAGAAATTGTTCCTGACGGATTGAGTAGTAGCCGGCTTGTTTATCTTTGTAGATTTGGCCCGCTTCGAACAACCGCTGCAAAATACCTTGAACGACTTTTTTGTGTCGCTCACTGGTTGTCTCGGCCCATTCGTCGTATCGCACATCCAGTTTCTTCCAAAGATCGACAAACTTCTGTGTGATCTCCTTGACAAATTCAGCTGGAGGAACCCCCGCTTTCGCGGCGGATTGCTGCACCTTCTGGCCGTGCTGATCGACGCCAGTTAAGAAAAAGACATTGTCACCCTTGAGGCGATGATAGCGGACGATCACATCAGCTAGCACCTTCTCGTAGGCGTGTCCGATGTGCGGCGGCGAGTTTGTGTAATCGATCGCCGTGGTGATGAAAAACGTCTTTGGCATTCTGCGATTACATCTGTAGCGGCAGTCTGTGACTGTCGCAAACAAGGCACGTGCAGCCCTTTCTTTTCACTGGCTTTGGCAATGGTTGGACCGAAATTGCTCAATGAACAATTATCTCAAGGTTGTGCTTTCGGTTCTGGTAGCCGCGATTTGCACGGTGGGTTTCGCGGCAGACAAGCCGAGTTGTGCGAAGACGGGCAAGAATTGCCCGATGAATGATGGTAAAGCGTGCAATTGCGGAAAGAGTTGCGCTTGCTAATAAGCCGCGACTCGCTTTTGAATTCGGAGCATTGAAGACGTTTAAGAACGAGTTTGCGGACGAAAACCGTTCAGAGTTCGGCCACGTCGAACCGTCTCGCTTCTCCGTTTGTAGCCACGTTGCTATGTGGCAGGCGATCCAGCGACTGCAGTTACCTTGACTGCTTCTCCCGACGCCCGTCTCCTTTCGCGTTCCGCCCATTCATATAGGACCGGCAGCACAACGAGCGTAAGAAACGTCGAGCTGACAATTCCGCCGATAACAACCGTTGCGAGAGGTCGCTGGACCTCCGCGCCGGCGCTTGTTGAGAGCGCCATGGGAATAAAGCCGAAAGCTGCGACAGCTGCAGTCATGAGCACGGGACGCAAGCGCGTAAGAGATCCTTCGATCACCGCGAAGCGAACGTCGTGTCCCTCTTCCCGCAACTGATTAAAGTAGCTGATCATCACGACTCCATTGAGCACGGCGACTCCGCTCAATGCGATGAAACCTACCGCCGCGGAGATGCTGAACGGCATATTGCGCAGCCACAGTGCGATAACGCCACCGGTGACGGCTAAGGGAACGCCGGAATAGACAATCAGCGCTTGTCGCACGCTGCCAAAGGCCGTGAAGATAAGAACGAAGATGAATATGAGCGCTGCGGGGACGACAATCGCAAGTCGTGCCTTCGCTTCGCGAAGATTCTCAAACTGCCCGCCAAATTCGAGCGTGTAGCCTTCCGGCAATTTGACGTGCTCGCGCACTTTTGCGTCAGCTTCGCGCACCCAGCTTTCCACATCGCGACCTTGCAGGTTCACCATCAGTGCCGCGCGTCGCTGTCCTGAGTCCCGCAAGATCGGTGAGACCGTTTTGACCCGTTGAATATCGGCGAGGTCGCCTAGCGGCAGAAGACCGGACTCTCCAACGCGGACTGGCAAAGCACGAATCGTCTCCACGTTTTCGCGATCGGCTTCAGACAGCCGAATGACAATGTCAAAGCGCCGATTCCCTTCGAGCATCGTTCCAACCGTCTCCCCACCTAATGCGGCGGTAATCGTTTGGTTCACGTCGCCGGCGTGAAGGTTGTATTTTGCTAACGCGTCTCGTTTCACTCTGATTTCCAGCATCGGAGCTCGTCCTGTGGTCTCATATTCGACTTCGCCTTCCCCCTCACGAGTACCCGGAATTTGTTCCAACACTTCTTTCACTTCGGAGCCGAGTCGCTCCAGCACATCATAATCGTTTCCGAAAATTTTGACCGCGATGTCAGCGCGAATGCCTTCGAGCATTTCGTTAAAGCGCATTTCAACCGGCTGCGCGACCATCACGCGAGCACCGGGGTTTAACGTTTCAATTTCAGTCGTGATGATTCTCGCAAGTTCCTCCTTGCTAATTGGCCGATTGCCCACCTTTCGCCATTCGTTTTGCGGTTTGTAGTAAATGTAAAAATCGCAGTCGCTCGGCGGCATCGGGTCAGTTGCAATTTCCGCGCTGCCGATTCGCGAGAATACGTGCGTAATCTCGGGCACACGTTTTCGGATTTCTTCCTCGGTCTTGCGTTGCTCTGCGACGCTTTGAGTGAGGTTGATGCTGCTCGTCCGGAAAACCATTATGGTGAATGTCCCTTCATCGAGCTTCGGAATAAAATCGGCACCCAGATGGCGGAAGATGAACATCGCCAATGCGAAGAGCGCAATCGCACCGAGCACAACCAACCAACGTAGTCGCAACGACCAGCGAAGGATGGGAGAGTAAACGCTCTTGATGAAGCGGATAATCAAATTGTCGCGCTCCGCGATGCGGCCTGTGATCAGGAACGAGCACAGCGCCGGCATCAGAGTAAGCGCCAGCACCAATGATCCGCCCAGGGCGAGCATCACTGTCAGCGCCATCGGGTGAAACATTTTTCCTTCAATTCCTGATAATGCGAGAATCGGGACGTAAACAATCGCGATGATCAGGACGCCGAAGAACATTGGTGTTCCGACTTGCTTGCTTGCAGTAAGGACCACATGCAGCCGCTCTTCGGTTGTCAATCGTCGCGCGAGCTCGTGTTGTTTTACGCCAAGCTGCCGCACCACATTTTCCACGATAACGACAGCACCATCGATGATGAGCCCAAAATCGATCGCACCGAGACTCATCAGATTTCCGGAAATGCCGAACCGCGTCATGCCGGTGATCGCGAAAAGAAGTGCCAGAGGAATCGCAGCGGCGACGATGAACGCGGCGCGCCAGTTCCCAAGAAGGAAAAGCAACACCGCGATAACGAGCAACGCGCCTTCGAACAGATTCGTTGCCACAGTGCGAATGGTGCGGTGTACCAGATTCTTTCTGTTGTATTCCGGGCTGATGATCACACCGGACGGCAGGCGCTTCTGAATTTCCATAATCTTTTCGGAAACACGCTCCGCAACCGCGTGGCTGTTCTCGCCCATCAGCATCATGGCCACGCCAAGCACTGCCTCTTGCCCGCTGTGCGTCGCCGCGCCAGTGCGAAACGCGTGACCGATTTCGACTTTGGCAAAATCTTTCACCCGCAGCGGCATCACACCGGCCGCGAATCTTATGGGCAGGTCCGCTATCTCCTGCGGCGAAGCAACTCGACCAACACCACGAATCACAAGTTGCTCGTTTCCCGCATTGACGATGCCGCCGCCCGTGTTCTCAACGTTTTCCCCAACAACCTTTGCAAGGTCGCTAACGGTTAGCCCAGCATCGCGGAGCTTCGCGATACTCGGCTGCACGACGATCTGCTTAACGTAGCCTCCGTAAGCGTTGACCTCAGCGACACCGGGCACGCCACGCAGTTGTGGTTTAATCATGTATTCCTGCATTTCCCACAGCGCCATCAGTTGTGCTTCGCGCGTGGACGGAGCGTTTGGAGCGTTCGGCGCGTAGTCGATTGTATAATAAAATACTTCGCCCAACCCGGTCGTGATGGGAATGAGCTTCGGCGTGACACCAGTCGGCAGCGAGTCAGCCGCGCTTTGCAGGCGCTCGGTAACGAGCTGGCGAGCACGATAGATATCGCTCTTGTCAGTAAATTGAAGTGTGATCTGCGACAGACCGAAGCGCGACAGCGAGCGCATTTCGGTTACACCGGCAACTCCACCCAGCGCCATTTCAAGTGGCACCGTCACGAGCTTTTCAACTTCATCCGGTGCAAGCGCCGACACTGTTGTGTTCACTTGCACTTGCACTCCAGTGATGTCCGGAATCGCGTCCATGGGCAGTTTCGCTGCCGACCAGAGGCCAACGAAAAGGAGCCCCAGAGCGCCCATCAGCACGAGAACTCGCTGGCGAACAGAGAACTCCAGAATTTTGTCGATCATCGCTCCTGCTCCTCTCGGTACAGCTTTCGACCGGTCAAAATTTCCAGCGTCTGTGCGGCCTCGAGCGCATCCTTTTGTGCATCGTTCAATGCAGGGATGGCCTCGAGATATTGTTTTTGAATCTCCACGTAAGTGGTCAGCGGTACCGCACCCAGGCGATAGTTACGCTCCGCCAACTCTGAGGCATTGCGCAATTCCGCCATCGCCCCAGACCTCCACGTTTCAATCTCGGCTCGCTTTGCTTCCAGTTCGGCGGCGGTTTGCGTCACGCGCCTTTCCACTTCGCGTCTCGCCATAGCGAGGGAGGCATCGGCTTGTTGCTGACGCGCTTTACTACTCGCGATGTTCCCTGCGTTACGGTCCCACAAGGGCAGCGGCAACGAGATCCCGAGTCCTAATCGTTGCTCTCGATCGATTGCATTTTCCAGCGAGTAAAACGGCCCCACGGCTATGGCCGGAAACCGCTCGTTCTTCGACAAGGCGACTTTGAAGCCCTGCTGAGCGAGCTCGACCTGTCGAATGCGAATGTCGAACGAATTTGAACGGGCCGCCTCCACTAAGCTCCGCACGGAGACTGCGGTGAAAGCGATCGGGCTCGCGCTCACTGTTAACGTTGCATCGGCAGATCGGCCGCACAACTGATTCAACTCTACTGCAATCGTTTTCTGGGCCAACGTCGATTCACGTTCCTGGCGCTGAAACGTCAGCAAATTCGCACTGATAATCCGCGCTTCCAATTGCGGTGCGACTCCCGCGAGGGGCCGTTGTTTCAGCACATCATTGAGCGCTTGAGTTCGCGCGGTGACTTCCTGCACCGCTTTTGTTCTTTCGTCAGCGCTGCTTAGCGCGTAAGCCAGCGAGCGAACACGCGCGGCCAGAGTCAGGCGGAACTGTTGCAGATGTAGTTCGCCAACAACGCGATCGTGGTTCGCAATCGCTTTGCGCAGCGCAATTCGACCGGGGTACTCGAAGGTTTGGCTGAACGAAAGAGCCAATATCGCTCCATCGCCGGTCGCTCCTCCCGAATTTTCACGCGAATTCTTGTAGCCAAGTTCC
>DATHHK010000243.1:0-3500 GCA_035317225.1 Candidatus Udaeobacter sp.
GGAATTTGCGGAACTGTTTGCGCAGCATCCCGGTTTTCAGATTTCATACGAGGAGATGATTACTCCTGGTTCCGAAAAGCTCCAATGCCTCCTGGACTTCATGGGCGTGCCGCGGCGAGAACTAACCACCACGACCCAGAAGCTTGGTTGCACTGATTTGCGCAAGGTGATTGCTAACTTCGACGAACTCCGCTCGCATTTTGCGGGCAGCCCCTTCTCCAAATTTTTTGAAGATGTCTGATCCTGCACCGACTGATTACGAAGCCCGGATTCGAGCCCAGATAGCGCAATACGCCAATCCAGAGGGCCTGCTCAAGTTGGGGCCAATTTACCACTACTGGATCGGTAAACACATTCGTCCCAGGATGTGCACGGTCTTTGGCGTTGCGGATGTTCTGCTCTTTTTTGCAGGCTGTGCCGTGGAGGCGTTTCATCAACCGGGCGCCACCCGCCGAATCGTCAGTCTGGGTGCGGGCGAGTGCGAGCATGAGATCGCTTTAATCAAAAAGCTGTTGGAAATGGGGGAGACTGATTTCATGCTCGAGGCCCTGGAGTTATCGCCCGTACGTTCCGAGCGAGCGCGGGCAAGGGCGAGCAACGATGGCGTGGGCAGCTACCTCACGATCAGCGAGGCGGATCTGAACAGTTGGGTGCCAGAACAAAAGTATTCAATCGTCATTGCCAAGGACACGCTGCATCACGTCCTTGAGTTGGAGCACCTTTTTGATTCCGTTCACGAAGCACTGGAAGAAGAAGGTACTTTCTTAACTAGCGATATGATCGGTCGCAATGGCCATATGCGATGGCCTGAAGCGCTGGAAATAATTCACGGGCTTTGGAAATTCATCCCGGATCACTACAAGACCAATCACCAACTCAAAAGAGTAGAGCAGGAGTACGAAAACTGGGACTGCTCCAAGGTAGGGTTCGAAGGAATTCGTGCGCAAGATATTCTGCCATTGCTCGTCAAAAAATTCTCGTTTCGGAGCTTTCTCGGGTTTGGAAATTTGCCGGACATTTTCATTGAGCGCGGTTTCGGGCACAACCTCAGTGTGGACGATCCGCACGATACAGGATTCATAGATTTTCTGGAGGACTTGAATACGTTGCTCATTGATCTGGGTTATCTAAAACCGACGATGATACGGGCGGCTATGATGCGATCTAGGTCAAACGCCCCGCCTGTCCGATGCCATCGGCACTGGACACCTGAATTTTGTGCGCGTGTCGAAAATCCGCAACGGAGCCCAAGTTGAGGCGCCACTACAAGAGGCGCGCTGATACCCTTTTATATTGATGAATTGGCGTCTCTTTGCCACGATCTGTTGCAAAGTCGAGTTGTGTGCCCGCGTTTCTGGCGAGCTTATTTAGCCGCATGGCAGCAAGAAATTGCAACGTTGTAGGATGACTGCGTTTTCTTCATGCGGTCCCCTTCTCGAAGGTTTGCGACGTCTACTGCGAAACCAGTGGTTTGTAACCTTGGCAATCCTTGTTACAGCCATGGCAATCCGCTGGGGATTTCACCTCTGGAACCCCGATGCAAGTGGTTTTTTTATTTATCACGGCTCGCCGATCTCGGATGGGTGTTCCTACACGTATAAGGCTATCACTATTGCACAGGGCAATGGGATACCAGGTGACCAACAGCCTGCCATCCGTCCGTTTTACGCGATCGTTCTTGCATGTCTCTATACCTGGACGGGATTTTCCTTGAGAGCAGTAACCGCTCTCAACATCTTCATTGGCGGCGCTACCGCCGTGTTGATATATCTCTGTGGAAAATTGGCCTTTAATCGCTTTTGCGGACTTGCCGCTGGCCTGTTTTTTGCTCTCGATCCCACCCAACTTCTCCAAACACCGCAGGCTTGTACTGAACCATTGGGTCTTTTGTTCTTTGTCGCGTCGGTTTATGCGGTCCTGCGTGCTCTCGAGAACCATCGGCCTCTAATCTTTTTCTTGGCAGGCCTTTTTGTCGGACTGAGCAACTTGACCCGCCCTCTGACGCTGTTCACGTTGCCATTTTATATTGGAGTCACATTCGTCGCGACATGGCGCGAAGGAATGTTGCGGGCTGCATGGATTCGAGCCCTTCTAATTCTGTTTGGTTTTCTTGTTGTTGTGTTCCCATGGTTGATCCGGCAGGAACGATCCTACGGGATATTAACGATCTCGGACAACATCGGGGAAGCCATCTACTCGGCCACGTCGCCCGCCTATCGGCAATGGACCCCCATCGTTCGCAAGGATGCGGATGCAGCGGGAATTCCAAACACCATCGGTGATCGTTACCGTTACTTCATGCGCCGCGCTGCCGAGAACGTAAAGGAGCATCCGGGTTTCTACTTTCGGACCGTAGGCGATTCACTTTGGGAATATGCGAATACATTCGGCCATCGGAGTCGGACTGCGCCCCGGTATGCGGAGTGGTACTCTCGCGCCAGTGAAGGCCAAAGCATCCTAGGGATCTTACTAGTGGGCCTTATCGTTGCAGCCTGGCTATTGCAGAACGAGAGGCGCTTGTCGGTGCCCAGTTTGACGTTCCTATTTGCTTCGCTCGGGCTGTTTCTCTTTTACTATATTTTACCAGTGTGGCTGACCTTTGTTCCGCTGCTGGTGGGAATTGTTTTCTCCTGGCGTTCTAAACATGAGATCTCAGCTCTCATCATGCTTGGAAGTCTGGTACTATCAGTTCTTGGCAGCGCGATTTTCGCAAATCCAGTTTTGTTTCGAGCGATTCTCATGACCGATTGGTTATTTCTGCTCTACCTCGTCGCCGCAATCTGGTTTCCGGCAGATATGCTGGCCCGCCGGGTCGCCGGGGGCTCTGAACCAGTGTGGGCTGTTCGGACTGGCGATGTTGTGGAAAATTCGCCTTTCCAAAACACCCTGTCTTTTCTTTGCCGACGAGCTCTGGTTTTCTCCCTTGTCGCCTTGCTGGGATTTTTCGCAGTTAGCGGCGTGCGATTAATTGTGCTGACCATGTCCGACCGTGTCGCAAAGAGAAAGACGCAATGGGGTCCGGCCTGGATGTCCTGGCGGACAGGCATCAAGAACTTAACTATGCCGGAGAGGATTGCGATCCTCCGCCAGTTAGACGACTCCAGGTTTGGAGTGCTGCCTCAAGGGGATAAGCAATACTCAATCTACTTCGGTGGGAAGGGCCCTCCTAAACCTGGTGACTACATCGTCGATATTCACGGCTACTACTATGACTACTACATTCCGGCTGGTGAAATCCCGCGGCCGCCGGCAATCGGGCCAAAGCCTTACGCGCGCACGTTGATAATTCTCTCGCCGTTCGACTTTATTATACCAGGAGCCGTTCCATCTGATTTTGCCCGCCGTCCGCTCATATTTGTCGGAGTGGTGGTTCCGCAAGAGATTAAAAACCGGGAAACAGCAGGACGGCCTCAGACGCGGGGACTGGCAATTATCCCGTTAAACGCCAACGGTCGACCCGACTTCGCGCACGCGGTCACCGCGCCACCGAGGGAGTGCTT
>DATHHK010000244.1:0-3271 GCA_035317225.1 Candidatus Udaeobacter sp.
TGTACATCATGGGTGGGTTTAACATCAACGTAGCCTCCACTAACGAGATCTGGGAGTTTGATCCCAATGCTGCCGCAGGCTCCAGGTGGACACAGAAAGTGAACGCGCCGGAAGGGATCATGTATGCGGCCACCTGCACCATAGACGGAACTATCTACGTAGGAGGGGCGTCGGACTGGGATTCAGTTGGTGCCACAGTAATAGACACCACCAACTCGTTTAGCTTCGACCCTGTTGCCAATACCATTGGCACGATCGCGGCGATACCGAGAGCTACCGGGGAAACCAGAGCCCTTACCTTCAACGGGCAGATGTATGTAATGGGCGGCGGGCGAGTCGCGCCCAATCCTTCTAACGAAGTGGATATCTATGATCCAGGCACTAACACTTGGACAACGGGTGACCCATTTAGCAATGCACGGCGGAATTTCCCCACCGACACTGATGGTACAACGAGGATTTGGTTGTCAGGCGGCTACGACGTTGATGGCGTCACACCGCTGGCGTCGATGGAGATCTTCTGTGCAGCCGGGGCAACTCCGACGCCGACGCCATCACCGACCGCAACGCCCACGGTGATACCTTCAGCGACACCAACCGTAACGCCTTCGGTGACACCATCAGCGACGCCAACGGCGACCCAATCGCCGACCGCCACGCCTAGAGTGACGCCGCGGCCACGCCCGACTCCGCATTCTCGGCCGACGCCTTAACGCGAAGTTGGAATTCTTTGTGGGGAACTCGCGAAAGAAACTCGCGAGTTCCCGCGGTGGCGCCAACGCGCTCAATCTTCGCACGCTTAGCGAAGGGCGAATCGCTTTCTCCGAAGACGATGGCAAAGGAAATCACCAGAGACGCGAATATCAGGCGCAAAAGCTGCAATCTTGCCAACGAGTTGAGGACAACGCGTTCCCATTTTCGTTGCCAATCGAATTTGCAAAAAAGGGCCGTCTACGGTCGAACGTGCGATTCTCCTCAAGGGGAAACATTTTATGCAAAGAGGAATTTTCCGGTTCTTCAGGTTGTCGATCGGCGCAATGTTGTGTTTCTCGACGAGCGCCTCTTCGCCCGAGGCTCAAAAAACCGCGCCCACGCAGCCTGGTGTTATCACAAGTTTTGCGCCGATCGTCGAGAAGGTGGCGCCGAGCGTTGTCACAGTATTCACCACTCAGACGGTGTCGCGGACGCAGGTGCCGTTTCCATTTTCCGACGACACGCTGCGCCAACTTTTCGGAGGACAACTTCCGCAACGGCAAGGCAAGCAAACGCTTCAAGGTCTCGGCTCGGGCGTGATTGTTAGCCCGGATGGATACATTCTCACGGCTAACCATGTCGTCTCGGGTGCGGAAGAAATTATGATCGGCCTCGGCACGGAGCTGCGTAAATACAAGGCAAAGAAAATCGGCACTGATCCAGGCACCGACGTTGCCTTGCTAAAAATCGACGAGAAAAATCTGCCGGGAATCACGTTCGCTGATAGCGATAAAGCGCGCGCGGGCGACATTGTGCTCGCCGTGGGCAATCCATTTGGTCTGCGGCAGACAGTCACGATGGGAATCATCAGTGCCGTCGGTCGCGGCGGGGTGGGCATTGTAGATTATGAAAATTTCATCCAGACCGACGCGGCAATTAACATGGGCAACTCCGGCGGAGCGCTGGTCGATATCAAAGGCGAGTTGTTAGGCATTAACACTGCCATTTTCAGCAGAAGCGGAGGTAACCAGGGCGTCGGCTTCGCGATTCCCGCGAATCTTGCGCGCGATGTGATGCAGAGCCTGCGCGAAAAGGGTCGCGTTGTGCGCGGCTACATCGGCGCGTCCGTGCAAACGCTTACTCCTGAGTTGGCCGAAGCGATGAAGCTCAAAGGGCAGCCGACCGGCGCCCTGGTAGGCGAGGTCGCACCGAAAACTCCCTCGGAAAAAGCGGGAATGAAGACCGGCGACGTAATCACTGCGGTGAACGGAAAGAAAATAAGCGACGCCCGCGAATTGCGTTTGTTGATTGGCTCGATGGCGCCCGGCAGTAAGGCGCAGATCCAGGTGAATCGCGAAGGTCAGACGAAAATATTCGACGTTCAGCTTGCTGAGATGCCCGCAGGGGTGACCGCGGAAGGAGGTCCTGAAGCGTCTCCTGAAGAGAGCGCGCAGCCTGAGAAAACCACTGTGTTTGGCGGAGTCGCGGTGGCGGATATCACCGAGGACATTCGCACGGCGCTAAATCTTCCGAAGGAAGTCCTAGGGGCAGTGATCGCAGAAGTCGACGCCGATTCGCCTGCTGGAAAAGCCGGTCTGCGCGAAGGCGACGTGCTCCAGGAAGTGAACAAGCAGCCGGTTAAAAATGCGAAGGACCTGGTCGGCGTTAGCAAAAAGTTGAAACCTAACGAGAAGATTTTGATACGCGTCTACAGCCAGGGCCGCAGCGGCTACGTCGCGCTGGAACCGAAGTGATGGTAGGAAGGCCGCAGCGCGGCGCCTGTAGCTGCATCTCAAATATCCAAAAGTACCTTCGCCTTCCAGCCGCCGTCGTGTTTCTCGACGGAGAAACCATGGAGCGTAACCGCCTTCACGTCAGCGCGCTGATGATGGCGGGTGATTCGGGCCGGCGCCGCGCATGCCCTCTTTGTAAGTAGCCGGCAATTCCCAAACCGTGTCTGAGATTTTTTGCCGCTTATCGATGATCGCCATGAAAGCTACGTCTTACGAAAACTTCGTTTCTCATAATCGATTGTTTCTTATCCGCTGGTCAGTTTCTTGATAGGAATCTGTCTCTGCGTAGGAAGTCGATCCAAAGGGACAGATCACTCTCGGCACTCCACAACGTGGCCGTGATTGTGAGCGCAAATTACGCGCCTGAGTTTTAGAGTGCGGCGGTGCGGCGCCGCTTTTTGACTGCTGATGATCGATCCACGAGTTTCGCGCCTGCTTTCAAGAACGAATCGACCCACCGAAAAACGTTCTCTTCGCGCACCACCCGTCGCATTCGCTTCATACGCGCGGAGCGCTCTGCATTGGTCATGCGAAATGCTTCCGAGATTGTGTCGGCCATTTCTTCGACGTCGTAAGGATTCACCAGCATTGCACCGGTCTTGAGTTGTTCGGCCGCGCCGGCGAAATGACTGAGGATGAGCACACCATTTTCTTCGATGCGACAGGCACAATATTCCTTAGCCACAAGATTCATTCCATCCTTAAGCGGCGTGACGAAAGCAATGTCGCAGCCGCGGTAGTGCGCCAGAAGATTTTCGCGATCGAGGCTGCGAAAATGGTATTGC
>DATHHK010000245.1:0-2945 GCA_035317225.1 Candidatus Udaeobacter sp.
ACCTCCTGGCCGATCATTTCCAGCGTAGGCGGATTAGCGAGATCGCGAGCCAGAAGTTCCTTGGTGCGGTCCACCCGTTCGCGCGCAACGCGTTTTTGCCGCATGCAAAAAAATTCCGGGTCTTTCGGCGCGAAAAGGAAATGCGCCATGAGCTCCAGTGCCTTGCCTTGATACCAGAGGATCTGCGCTGCTTTTGCCACGGGAGGCTCCGCCAAACTAGCGGCCACGCCGCGCTGTTGCAGGGTCATCGGGCGGGCGGGCGCGACGACGATTTCCTCTTTGTCTCCAAACACAATCTGACGAATCTCCGGCTCGAGGTCGGCTTCATTTCTCACAAATTGCTTTTGCAAATGTTCCCGCGAGAACTCCAGTGTCAGGAATTGGTGATGATCGCGTGCGCGACGTGACGCTGGCAGGGGTTCATCGGCGATCGCATAATAACCACAGTTACCGGGAGTGTAATCGCTCCGCGCGCGACCTCCGATGCCTACAGCTCCGTGGCCATCGAGATTCAAACAAAACTCCAGGCTGTTCGGATGGAAGGTTCGACCCCAGTTAAAGGAGTGTTCGGTGCGAAAGTCGTGCCACTCGACAGCCACCCCAATTTTGTCCACATCGCCGTACAAGGGCCGCCATCCATCTTTCACTTCACGCCAGGCATGCTGCTCGGCTGCGCAACCAGGGTTCATCTCGCCTAATTACGAATGTTGGCCAGCCGAATGCAAGGCTGGTTTCTTTTCCTCCAAGGCATCACGGTCCCACTTTCCCAGCTTCGAGGCAGCGTCGTACGCGCTTTGCGCAAAGTCGAGAAGGACTTCATCCGGCTTTTCAGCAGTGCGCACCGCGTCGTAAGGCAGGATAAACTCATGCAACTTGGCCTCGTAGAAAGCCGCGTCTGGTCGAATTTTCGCCTGTGCGAATCCCGGTGGTTCCGGATACGCATAAGAATAGAATAGTGGCGTCGGCGCAGCCGCGTTGCCGGGCCAAAAACCGAGGCTGCTCACTTCCTGCGAGTAGGCCTCGCGCGTGATCTCGTCTGGCAAATGGGGGACTCCTCCAGGATGAGGTGGCGCCGGGCGCCCTGAAAAACGCGTCACGGCCAGATCAAAACTGCCCCAGAAAAAATGCACCGGACTGCATTTGCCACAGAAACGCGAACGAAACTCCTTAAATACGCGATCGCTTTGCACGAGAACCCGCCAGAACCGGTTGGCATACTCGCGATCGTAAGAGCGATGCTCTTCATCCCGATCAAACGGGATCGGATTTTCGATCTCGTTAGGCATGGTGTTGATAGTCACAGGCAGCTCGAGATCGCTCAGTGTTTTCATCAAAGTCCGATAAAACTCGGCAACTGATTGCGGTTTCAATGGAATGGCTCGCCGCGCGCCATCGCTCTTATCGATGAGCAATTGGTGATCGATGAAATCAAATAGTATCTCGAACGTGTAAGAAGCGTACGGGACGGGTGAAGTCGTTAGGCCGCGCGATGTGACGTAGAGGGTGACATGCCAGGAGTGATTCGTCCATGGACTGAGCACCAGTCGAATCTTGCCGACAATCTGCGTCCACATGTGCAGGGTAATGGCGGTGTCTTTCCACTCTGCAAATGGCAGAGGAGGCCACTGGTTAGATGCGCTGTTCACTTTAATTGCCGCTACCCTCGGTTAATGAAATCCGAAAACGAGCGTTTAACCCTGTCAAACATATCTCGCGCTTCATCCTGTGTCCGGTGAAAAGTATCTTTGATCCGCCTTTTGACGCCTCTGAAAGGGCCCCTTTCCTCGTCGCTGTCGTAATCGTTCTCCACATCCTCCATGGTCGCACCGGCAAACATTCCCTCGGTTCGCTTCACCGTGCCGCGCATCGCTCCGATATGGAGCGTACCAACAGGACGTGATGATCTGCTTAAAAGAGTGACGATCCAGGTCGGTTCCCCGCGCTCATCGGTGCGCAAGGTATAATCGACTGTTGCAAAATTAGCATGCGACAGGTCCGCCGTGTGGCTCGCCACTTCATACGCGCCACTCGAATCGATGTTCAAGCGGGAGGTGTCGATCGTTGCGCCTTCGGTGGAACCCGCAATCGAGCGACCCGGCCGATGCTCGGAACCAATCTTTCCATCGGAAACGTCGAGTTCCCGCACGCCACCACCATCGGTGGCTTCCAAAACAATTTTCCATTTTTCCGGCTGCGGGTTGCCTTTCACGCCGGTAATCGACACAACGTGATTCAGAGCGTCGCGGCCCAATTCAGTGCCGACCACGCGCAATGCTTCGTAAGCGGTCGCGTTCTGCTCCTGCGCGAACGCGGGCGCGACGAAAAACAACACAGCAGCAATAGCCCTCCACATAACGCAAAATTGAACTACTGTTTTAGCACGTGTCCATCGGCTTTTCACATACGCAACAGCGTTCGGAGTTGAACGAGCGGCGTCAATCTGCTCAGATTCCAATGCGGTCAATGAAGAAACAGACAGTCGAGTTCAGCAGTCATACAGCCAACCTGGCCTTGATGCGCAATTACGTGCGCAAGTTTCTCAATGCTTATCCGTTCTCCGAAAAGGAACGCCTGCTGATGGTGCTCGGCGTGGACGAAGCATGCACGAACGTTATCCGCTACGCTTACCGTCTACGCGACGACCAACTTATCTCGTTGCAGATGGAAGGGCTGAGCAAGTGCGTACGCGTGCGGTTGCGCGACTATGGCGAACAAGTTTTGCCGAACCAAATGAAAGGTCGCTCGCATGACATGATCAAACCGGGCGGGCTTGGGTTATTCCTCATTCGCAACGCTTTTGACGAAATCGATTACATACATAAACGCCGCGGCACCGAGCTCGTACTAACCAAAAATCTGGAGTAATGGAGTTGCGGAGTGCTGGAGTAACGAAATGATCCGCCTCACTTTACCCTAATACTCCATCACTTCATGACTCCAACGCT
>DATHHK010000246.1:0-7220 GCA_035317225.1 Candidatus Udaeobacter sp.
AAAGCGAACGCCTTGAATCTCAAATTCCTTGTCGATGAACCCGTTGAGATCGATGCCGCGTGTAATCACGTTGCGCCGCGCCGCAGCCGGCGAGCAATTATGTACGCCCAGCGCAGTGCAAAGCTCATCGAAAACGTCGAGCGAGAAAAACGTGATCTGGCCTTTGTAATTGTCTTTAAAATCCAAGTAGCGATCGCCGTGAATTCCGCGTCCCGCGGCACATTCGATCACGGGCACTTCGATCATGGAATGCGTGTCCGGTTCCCGACCGTGATGGCCAACGAAATTGTGGCCCGGCGAAATGTACAAGTGACAGATTTCCACCGGCTGCAACAATATCTGAAATCATCGTAGATGAAAGAACCGCATAGCATCGGTCCGGGAAGAATCATCCGGCGGAAAAAAGACGGTTCGCTCGAATATTTGCGGGACGATCTCACCATCGAGGAGCCGCTCGAAATCCGAATTGGCGGTAAAACTCTGGCCACGACGATGCGTACGCCCGGTCACGATGATGAACTCGCCGCAGGTTTTCTGGTGTCCGAAGCAATCGTGCGCGATCGAAGCGCCATCGTGAAGATTTCGCGAGATGGTGACAATAGAGTGATCGTCGATCTCCTCGGTGTCGCAAAACTGAAGCTAAACTCCGCACAACGCTTCGGAACAATTTCGAGCAGTTGCGGGCTGTGCGGTAAGACGAGCATCGACGAGATCCGGCAAAATTTTCCCGCGATCGAGTCGGGCGATGTTCGGGTCGATATCGAGACAGTGCTATCGCTTCCGGAAAAATTGCGTAAAGCGCAGAGCGATTTTGCGCGTACCGGCGGAATTCATGCCGCAGGAATTTTTGATTTGAGCGGTGAAGCAAAAATTGTTCGCGAAGACATCGGACGCCATAACGCTGTGGACAAGGCGATCGGCCGCGCGTTTCTCGATGAGTTGTTGCCATTGAATCGACATCTTCTTCTGGTGAGCGGCCGGTCTTCGTTCGAAATCGTGCAAAAAGCGCTTTCCGCTGGAATTCCCATCGTCGCGGCAGTCTCAGCGCCTTCGACGCTTGCTGCCGATTTTGCGCGAGAAAGCAATCAAACGCTGATTGGATTTCTGCGTCCGCCATCTTTCAACATTTATTCGCACATCGAGCGCGTGATTTTGGAAGAGCGCGACTAATAACTTGGTTGCGTCCGCGAAATGGCGGTGGTCGCGGGTTACGCACATTGCTAGGTTGAGTCGAATTCTAACTTCCCGGTGAGTGATTCCCTTTTCGCTCTCGTGCCTGGACTCCTCACAGCGGCATGACCACGCCGCCGTTCTTGGGAATCGCATCGTAGGTTGCCTTGTCGATGCGCAGGTGCGCCATGACCGCTTCCGGTGGAGTATGAGCCAGCCACTCCGAGAACGAAAGGTCCTGAAAACGATCGACCTTGGCGAACATCTCCAGGAACACAAGATCGGTGTCGCCCGTGTTCTCGACATAGTGCAGCAAAGTCTTCTGGACGTATCCCACGTCTCCCTCTTGAAAGTCCATCGTGCGAGCCTTGTTGCCTGCGTCCACCACAGTCATTCGTCCCTGGCCGCTAATGTAGTACTGCCATTCGTCTGCGTTTGGATGCCAGTGCAATTCTCTCAGGCCGCCCGGATGAACGGTAACCAGAGCCATCGCTGTGGTTGAGACTTTGAAATTGCTGGAATCAACAACGCGCACCTCGCCGCCTTTCGTTTTCTTCGTCGGCGGCATTTTCATCGTACGAAACGCCAAATCGTGTGGCGACGTTCCGCGCGTCCCGGCGGCTGCCTTTTGGTCGGCCTCCAGCGACCCGGGAAGATCCGCTTGGAAAATGAATAACTCTTCTTTCGGCACATTCTTGAATGCCTCTTGGTCGACGGCGAAATTTTTTGCCAACACCTCAGGCGGCAGATGCCCTATCGTGTCGCTCAGCAGGACCGTGGCTGACTCGGAAAAAGCACCGTCGTCGAACACGAGCATGAACTCGCATCCGTCGGGATTGAGACCTTGAATGGAGTGAGGAAGTCCTGGCGGAAAGAACCAAAGATCGTTTTTGTTTACGTCAGTGACGAAACTTTTGCCGTCCAAGTCAATGGCTGTAAGCCGTGCTGACCCGGAAAGCATGATGGCCCATTCGCTGGTCGTGTGCCAGTGCAGTTCGCGGAATCCACCGGGAGTGAGTCTCATGTTGACGCCGGCGATAGTCTTGGAAACGGGGAGCTCCCGTACCGTTACCTCGCGTGACCATCCGCCTTCATAAGTACGCTTGTTGGCAAAGGAGAACGGATACTTAAACGCCTGCACCAACTCTTTTGTGTCCGTGGCGGGCGGCCACGTCGAATCCGGGTTTTGGCCATCAAGCACTTTATTTGCTGGGCCGGGATCGGTTCGGCTTAGATCTGCGCCTACTACTTTTTGCAACGCGGCAAAGCTCCCTATCGCTACCGCGGTTTTTCCGATGAAACTTCGACGAGTGAATTCACTCATAATAATTTCTCCTGAGGGTTCTGAGTTTGTTTTTTGGATTTGAAATCGTTTCGGTCACGCACTCCAGACTTGGTAGAGGATGGCAAGCAGAACAAGCATTAGACCGCTCCACACAAACATGATTTCCTCCTCACGATTGTGTCGTACGACGGGCACATCGTTCTCAACGTTTGAATCGCGATCGAAAAATTGGTGTCGCTTGCGCCAGATGAAGACTGCGGCAAGGAGAAAGACGATCACAGCGACAGTGAATCCAACACGCAGCGCCGCAACGCCCAGCTGTTCAATCAGCGCTATCACCAGCGAATTGTTGGTTTCCATGAGAAAACAGTTACCGACACGTTTCACTCGGCGCTACGACGCGTCCGTAAGATTTTCCGATGCCACTGAAGGATCGCTCGCGGGTCCCCCTTCGGAGGGAAGTCTCCGAGGAACAGACCCTCACCATTGCTACGAGCGTTCTGCGGCGAAGACGGATTCTGGATCGGAGCCGGAAACCTTGCCCACCGCTATCCAGCCGATGCGGCTGACCAGCGCGCCGATCAAAAATGAAATCGCTGCGAACGGAACCAAACCTAAAAGCCGCAGGACGAACGCAAGTGGACCGTTCAACACTTCGCCGATGCGAATGAGCCAGCCGGACGCGTGTTCGTGAATAGCGCGATCGGCCGCCCCGTGCTTATCAACGCTGAGCCAGATCAAAAGCACTGTCTCAACAGCGGCGGCGTAAAATCCGAGAAAATTGAGTGCGGCGATTCGGTGGCCTACCAATTCCAGCACGGCGGCTGCGGATCCCAATCCGGCAGTTCCAAAATGAATCGGCAGCAATGTGCGATGCAAAAACCACGCGGGAATCGCCGTGGCTCCGATGAGCACGCCGGTGTAAGTCGCGAGTAAAGTTCCAAAAATTGCCGCACCCAAAATGAAAATCCCGGCGGCGAAACTCAGAAGTTGATCAAGTGTGCCGGCGAAAATCTGATGTGCGTGCAATTCGAGCGCGATCAACCCCGGAACCGCGCAGGCGCCAAATGCTGTCAGAATCCATGCGCCCATCGACATGGCGGAGCGATGTTTGAACACGCGAAGCATGTTAAGGAAAAGATGCGGACGGCCCAGATCCATGATCAGGAGAATTGGCGAGACAATGGCCCCGGCGATGGCGGCGAGCCACATGGCTGCGCGCGCAACATCGACATGATGAAACAGGACCGCTGCCAGCGCGATCACCGCCGACATCCCGGCGATTCCGCCGAAGAAAAAGTAGAGAGGAATTTCCCACGTCCAGACCGGCGGTTTGACCACAGGCTCCCCGTAGTACCCGGGTTTTCTTGGAATTGGACCACCGACGACATCTACTCCGCGACCGGGCACGACACCTTCCTGCCACGCTTTCTCCCGCAGTTGTTCAAGCCGCTCTTCTGATGCCGGTGCGTCCATCAGGATGAAAATGCAAAGGCCATCAGGGCGGCGATAATTGATGCGATTGCCGTCGCAAATGCAGCGGTCCACGCAGACTTTAAATAAATCGTCGGCACCTGTGGTTTCGGTGGAAGCCCATAAGCTTCCGGTTCGCCTAGCAATAAAAAGAACGCGTGGATACCGCGGACCGAAGTGTCCGTTGGATCGTACAGTTGCGCATCTGTGTAGCCGGCCTCGCGCAACTGATGAACACGCTGCTGACCTTGCGCGCGAAGGTCATCAAGCCGGCCAAACACAATCGATTCAGTCGGGCAAACCTTCGCGCACGCGGGAACGAGTCCGCTCTTTTGTCGATCGTAGCAAAACGTGCACTTGAACGCGCCGCCCGCGTCTGGAAGTGGCGCCGGCCGGCGATCGATCACGCCGAACGGACACGACACGACGCAATATCCGCAGCCATTGCAAACATCATTCTGCACAAAAACCGTTCCCGTTTCGGTGCGAACAATTGAGCCGGTCGGACACGCTTCGAGGCAACCGGCTTCCTCGCAATGCTTGCAAACGTCGGACAGAAAGACCCAGCGAAAAGGATCTTCTCCGTCGCCCAGCGACATTGTACCGGCGATCTGGTTACCTTTTTGACGATCCTGTTCAAGGAACATGACATGTCGCCAGGTCGATGCACCAAGGTGACCCGTGTTGTCGTAAGAATTTCCAGTCCATGTGAAGCCATCGTCCGGCACCTCGTTCCATTCTTTGCACGCGACTTCGCAGGCTTTGCATCCGATGCAGACACTCGGATCAGTGAAGAAACCCACCTCGACACGGTCCTGTACGTAGGAATGTTTTCGCTGGTTCGTGCTGTGTGTGCCTTCGCCGATCATCGATTGTCGATCTTTCCTTCCAACCCGTGACCACCGGCAGCTCTGGCGCAAGGCGCACCCTCCGCCGGTTGTTCCGGGTGCAAATTGGCCGGGCCACCTTTCGGCACGTATTTATTGAGCCAATCTTCGAAGGCAGGACCGCGCGGCAACCGGCCAGGCACAATGTTGCAGGTGAGCGCCTTCGCTTCCATGATGGTGACGTTCGGCTCGCCCGAAATCGGGATTAAATCGTTCGTGGTCCCGCCCTTCACCGGTCCGGCCGAACCGAAATGAAACGGCATCGCGATCTGGTGCACGGTTTTCCCATTGAGATGCAGTGGCCGGATGCGGCGGCTGACGAGTGCGCGGGCTTGGATTGCTCCGCGTAAACTCACGATCGAAATATAGTCGCCATTGTCGATCTTGAGTTCGCGCGCAAGCTCGGGGGACATTTCAGCGAAGAGCTCAGGTTGCAACTCCGCGAGATGACTGAGAAAGCGCGACATACCTCCGGCCGTATGATGCTCGGTCAGCCGGTAAGTTGTAAGAACAAAAGGAAATCGCGGATCTCCAGGGGGCGCGAATCGATTTTCCTGGCGGGTAAACCAATGCACAGCCGGATTCGTGTCGCGCGAGTAAAGCGCGTTGTGCACCGGTGACTCGAGCGGTTCGTAATGTGTAGGCATCGGTCCATCTTGCAAACCGCTCGGGACGTAAAGCCACCCGAGCCCGTCTTCATGCGAGATGAACGCCGAGTCGCCGGGAATCCCATCAAGGCCGCTCTCGTTTCCGGTTGGTCGAAACTCTGGCGACTTGTCCAGCGGAAAATCGGGGTTATCAATTCCGGTCCATTTCTTTTGCGCGCCGTCCCACCAGATTAACTTCTTACGATCGCTCCACGGTTCGCCGGTCGGGCTCGCGCTCGCTCTATTATATATGATGCGGCGATCGCCCGGCCAGACGAAGCCCCAACCATGGCCAAGATAATCTTTCGAATTACGCGAGTTCGCCTTGTTAATCTTATCTGGGCCGAGGACGCCTGAGTAAATCCAGCAGCCGCTTGCGGTCGAACCGTCGGACTTCAGCCGTGGATAACCGTCAACCTGCGGACCGTGATGCGGATTCCCTGCGCGATCGACACCGAACACGATCCCATCGCCGGCGGAGTCACCGCCTGCGGCTACAGCGGCATGCGGATTTGTGTACCATCCGTTAATCTCTGCCAATACGGCTTCCATTTTTGGATCGCCCGACTCGTCTTCCGGATACCACCAATCGAGTGTGCGCAACGGTTCATCGAGCGGATCGTTGGATTGTTTCGCTTTGGCGATCAGGCGCAAAGCGAGCTGATGCATGAACCACGCCTCGGAGCGCGCGTCGCCCGGCGGATCGACAGCTTTCTGGCGCCACTGCAGCATGCGCTGCGTTTGTGTGAACGCGCCTTCCTTTTCGGCATGACCCGCCGCTGGAAAAAGAAAAACCTCCGTTTCGATGTCCTCTGTGCGAAGCTCGTCGCGCTCAATCTCGGGCGAATCACGCCAGAACGTCGCCGCTTCGATTTCGACCATCTCTCGAACGACCAGCCATTTCAATTTCGACAGCGACGCTCGCTCGAACCTGGAGTTTGCTGCCGCGACCGCCGGATTCTGGCCCATCATGAACATGCCTTCCATTTTTCCGTCGGCCATGTCGTAGAGATATTCGAAGAAGGAATGGTTGCTGGTGATCTTCGGGATCCAGTCGTAGCCAAAATCGTTTTCGACCGTTGCGTTCTTGCCGTAGTACGCTTTCAGCAAGCTGATGAAGTACGCTGGAAGACTATGCCAGAGACCAGTTGGCTTTGTTTGACGCGCCAGGTAATCGCGCAGCGTCGTTTCGGTGCCATCGCCGCGGGGCATTGGCAGATAACCAGGCAAAGTATCGTAGAGCGTTGGAATGTCTGTCGACCCTTGGATGGACGCGTGACCACGCAGGGCCAAGATTCCGCCCCCCGGCCGACCGATGTTGCCAAGCAATAGTTGCAGGACCGCCGCGGTGCGAATGATCTGAACGCCTTTTGAATGTTGGGTCCAGCCGAGCGCATAACAAATCGCTGCGCTCTTATCTGGACCTGATGCGGCGACGAGCGCCTCCGCAACTTTGTGAAAGAGCTCGGGTGAAATTCCACAAATTTTCTCCACCATTTCGGGCGTGTAACGAGCAAAGTGGCGGCGCAGTGTTTGCAAAACGCAACGCGGATGTTGCAAGGTCAGATCGCGTTCTGGAAAACTGAGGGCGGGATGGTTTTGGTAGAGCCAGCTCGTCCTGTCGTAGCCGCATTGCTCCCCGTTCCAGCCGGAGAAAACGCCGCTCGCGCCTTCTTCCGTGTCGCGAAAATCCTCACGGAGAATACAGGACGCATTCGTGAAGTGCACCACGTAATCGCGGAAGAAAAGATTGTTCTC
>DATHHK010000247.1:0-7274 GCA_035317225.1 Candidatus Udaeobacter sp.
CGGAACGTATTACGGAGCAGTTTGTCAGCGGATATGTCACAAGCAAGACCCGTTCTCTGTTCAGTTTTCTTCCTCTGATACGACCGGATAAAACTCCTGTCGGAAATTTTTTCTTTGTTCGCAATAAGCAATTGCACCCGGTGCGGCGTGATCTTTTTCGCAAAGACCCCGAGCAAATGATGCGAGCATTTCAGTTTGCTCAGGAACGCAGCCTGGATCTGAGCCCGGAATTGGAGGATCTCCTGAGCAGAAGCCTCGGAGAGGCTACCCGCACGTATCAATATGCACGCGGACCACGCGCGATCTTTAAGGAGATTCTATCACAAAAGGGAAGAGTGGGTCGTATTCTGCGAATGATGCATCGGGTCGATTTTCTCGGGCGCTACATTCCCGAATTCGGACAGCTTACATGCCTGGTACAGCATGAGTTCCTGCATCGGTATACGGCTGACGAGCACACATTGGTGTGTATCGATAAACTTGATGCCCTGGCGCAGACGAATGATCCGAAGCTGATCGCTTATCGCAAGATTTTTGAGCAACTGGAAGATCCATTTGTTCTCTATCTGGCGCTCCTTTTGCACGATAGCGGTAAAGCGGTCGGGGCGCGGCCGCACTCTGAAGCGAGCGCACTCTTCGCCCAGCGCGTCGCAGCGCGTCTGCAGTTGTCGTCCGAGCAGCGAAAGGCACTCATTCTGCTCGTCGATCATCACCTCACGCTTTCGCAGACCGCGCAGCAAAGAAATCTTGATGATCCTGCCACAGTGACAGATTTCGCCCACATCGTGAAGCATCAGAAAAACCTGAGTGCCCTGATGCTCCTCACCCTGGCTGATGGCCAGGGTACAAGTGCTGAGGGGTGGTCGGATTGGAAGGAATACTTGGTATGGGAGTTATTTCACGAGACCTCTCGGTGTCTGGCGGACCAAAAGTCGTACTACGAGCAAACGAAGGTCGAGCGTGAGAGCTTGCAAGCCTCGGTAGCCGCAAAACTCTCCGGAGATTCTGCGGGAGAGATCGAAGCGCACTTTGAGTTCATGCCTGACAATTATTTTCGCGCTAGCGATGTCCCCGAAATTGTTGAGCATCTGCAATTGTTCCGATCCTTTCTGGAAAATGTCTTCAGGCGGGGAGAATCTCCGCTCGCTCCGGCACTCCAATGGAAAGCCGTTCCGGAGCAGGGGCACAGCGTTGTCACCTTTTGCACGTGGGAGCGTGAAAGGTTATTGGCAAAAGTGGCCGGCTCATTTTCGGTTGTGCCTTTAAATATTTTGAGCGCTGATATTTTTCCCCGGGGAGACAACGTTGTGCTGGGCGTCTTTCGAGTGTGCGACACCAAAGGCCGCCCTGTCACTCACCAGCGCGATTTCGCGCTGGTCGAGCAAACTTTGCGGCGAGCGCTAGAAGACGAAAGTTTTCATTTCTTTCCATTAATAGAAACAGCTAGGCGCCAAAGCCATCGTCTTACGACGGGAAATGAATTTCCAACGCGGATTTCAATCGATAACAAGACGCATCCGGTTTATGCGCTTATTGAGATTCAGGCACCGGACCGGATCGGCCTGCTTTACGATGTTTTGACCTGCCTTGACCGCGAAAATCTTTTGGTCACGCTCTCTCGCATCAACACGCAGGCTGGCGCGGCCATTGACACTTTGTATGTCGTTGATCGTTCCACACGTGGCAAGATCACCGATATCCATCGCATCAGGGCGATCCAGCAGCGTCTTCAAAATGCAATTTTGATTGGAGGCGCTGCGAAATCAAAGTAGTAAGAAGCGCCCCAGCTCTGTTTTCTTGATCATATGAACGCTCTAATTCTAGCGGCCGGATACGCAACGCGTCTTTATCCACTAACGCTCAACAAAGCGAAGCCATTGCTCGTCGTTGGTGGTAAGCCGATTATCGAATGGGTGGTCGACAACCTTCATGGGGTTTCCGATCTGGAAACAATCTATGTGGTGACAAATGACAAGTTCGCGTCGGATTTTCAGGCTTGGAGCGAGCTCTATCAAAATCGACATCCGCAATTCAAATTCAAAATTGTCAACGATGGCTCCAAGAACGACGACGATAAACTTGGCGCAATTGGAGATATCAATTTTGTTGTCACGCGCGAGGGCCTGAGCCAAAGCAGCCTGCTAATTGTTGCCGGCGACAACTTATTTACTGAATCGCTTGAGGGATTTGTCGTTTGCGCCAAAGGAAGCGAAGCAACGGTTGGAGTGTATGATGTTGGCGACCGTGAAGCGATTAAAAAGTACGGCAACGTTTTAATCGATGAGGATGGAATCATCACCCACTTGGAAGAGAAACCACAAAAGCCGCGGGGAACTCTCGCCGCGATCGCGCTTTACTATTATTCCCCTTCGGTGCTCTCTCTCCTGACCACGTATCTTGCAGCTGGGAATAACCCCGATCAACCGGGCCGTTTCGTGCAATGGTTGTACAGGCGTAAACCTGTAAAGACGTTCCAGATCAAAGGAAAATGGCTCGATATTGGAAGCAAAGAAACACTGGAGAACGCAGATCAGGTTCTTCGAAGCTACAAAGCGTGACCGCTAAAAAGGCGAGTCGATGATGCGAAAACGAATGCCGAATCTTCTAACTTTTGACTTTGTAAACCTTCCTCAATTCAGCCGTCCTTCGTCGAACTCGATCAGATCGAAATAAGTTCGAATATCCTTGCGTCCTTCGCCACCCGCCTCCTTCAGAAAGTGGAGAAAGCGTGCCTTTTTTGCGGCGGTGTCTGGATGCCGTGAAATCATCGCCTGGTTCCACAGTTCAATGATGTCGGGAGAATGTTGCACTCCGTTTGTCTGGACCCACTTTAGAATTGCGTCATCCTCGTCCAGCCTGTTGACGATTTCTTCAAACGCGTCGCCATCAATTTTTAAAAACGCCAGCAAATGCTTGTCGAACCCGACAGTTTTATAGTTGTAGCCATTGAGCAGGCCTTTGCGATGAAGCCTGGCCTTATCGATCAAACGCGGCAGATGCACGTAGCCGCCAAGTGTCTCGTACGGACTGCGTGGGTGCAGTCTTTGCATGGAGAAAATCTGTACTAAGTCGCGGGCAAAGGCCGCTGGGTCACCGTCGAAAAATCGCTCTCTGGAACGCTTGGGATGCCCGGTTTCTGTTCCTCCAACAATTCTCCCTGGGTAAGATTGGCCCGGCCAATCACCAGTTGGCCGGAAAACATACCGCCTTTTTCAACCGAAATCGCCCTCGCTGTGACATCACCTTCGAGGGCGCCTTTTTTTTGAATCGTCACAATTTGGGCAACGATCTCTCCGGACATTCTTCCTTTGATTTCGACGCTTTCCGCGCAAACCCGCCGAAAGCAATGAATATCCGATTTGCGCTCGACGATGATGTGCCGGGCGCTAATGCGGCCAGCAATTTTGCCTCCGAAGTTGATCGTAGCGGTGTCATCGCAATGCAGGTTGCCACGCAATCTGCCTTCGATTAAGGCGGAGCGGCAAACGACGCTGCTGCTGCCCAGGTCGCCTTTAGCCGTCAGATGGACGTCTCCCCGCGTTCGAATCGTGCGGCTGAAACCGCTGGTGACTTTGTAGTCGCGCAGATCAATATGTGCGCTGCATGCCGGGCAGATTGTCGAGGTAGCCGAGCCACAGACCTGCTGCTTCCGCTTGCATTCGAAACACTCGATAACAGAGCTCTGCTGCCGTTTCCAAAAATCCTCAAATTTGCCGAGGATGGAGGAGCTGGCCGGGGCAACGGGTGCTTCCTCGCGGACTCGCAGCTTAAGGCCGGGTTTTGGCGCAAACGGAGAGAAATAGCGGCCGCACTGGCGACAAATCGAGCTCTTAGCCGCCGCATACTCCATCTGTTTGAAGCCACAATGTGGACATTCCACACTGACTTTTGCAGGCGACGGACTGGCCACCGGACGCTAACCCCTAAATTCCCTTGTTATCAGCGCCCTCCGAATGCTGCCTTGATCGGCTCGCTGGATCGCACAACTTCGGGCCGGCCCGGGGCCGACTTCGCGGAAACCATTCCGCTGGTGACTTCGGATTTGCCGATAAAAGTAGCTCCTTCTTCAATGACAAGACGCGCTGCTTTCAAATCTCCCTGCAGTGTGCATTTTGATTTTAGCTCGCAACGCTCGGCCACCGTGATGTTACCCTGCACTTTGCCATAGACGGTGATCGATTTGGTTTTTACCTCGCCGCGAATGTCAGCGTTTTCACCAATCGTCAAGACGCCGTCGGAATTAATTTCCCCTTCGACCTTCCCGTCGATGAGAAGTTCCTTTTGGAACTTGATCGAGCCTTTGATTTCGACATCGCTCGAGAGGATGTCTTTGCCACCGTGATCTGCCATAGGTTTTGGTTGTTCGATGATTGTTGTTGTTATTGGTTCTTCGCCATTCGCAGGATGATTATTGTCATCTTCTATTCCCGAATACCGCGATTTTTCTGGAACCGGCGGTACCGGCTTTTGCGGGACGAATCTTTTGAGCATCGGGTAGTATTGTGACAGTCGTCAACGTCTGT
Source organism: Candidatus Udaeobacter sp. (assembly GCA_035317225.1). Classification (GTDB taxonomy): domain Bacteria; phylum Verrucomicrobiota; class Verrucomicrobiia; order Chthoniobacterales; family UBA10450; genus Udaeobacter. Next base: position 4,524 of record DATHHK010000247.1, read on the forward strand.
CAACGGATTCTCGTCGCAAACACGAATTTTTTTATCGTGCTATCACACGGTAAAGTTTCGCGATTCCAGTTTCGGCCGACAAAACTAGGAACGGCGGCGCAGTGGTTGCCATCTTATCCAGCATCATGCAGACCGGCTGTTGAAGCACCGCCGTTCCCAAGATCTCCCCCGAATTTTGCGGCGCCCGCTGGGAATCGTAGGCAATTACCCAAGCGACCTTGTGATTTTCCAGAAGTTTACGGGCCGTTCCCCAATCTTGGCTGACAAAAAAACGCGCACTGTCTTCAATTCCCGGCAGGCTCTCATGCGAACTGCCAGCCACGCCGGGCTGATTCGACCAATAGGCGATCTCTGGTGAAAGCCACCACGGCGCAAGGAACGGGCGAATCTCCGGCGATCGCAAACTGAGCGCCAGGTCCAACAATTGCGCTGACTCATCGCGCCGTTCCACACGCTCTGCCAGTTGCGCTTCGTTTGGCCAAAGCCTTTCATCCCAGTCGCGCAGAATGGGAAAAATCGACAGAAAAAATGCGATCCAAACTGCCGCGGGCGACTTAATCGGCTCGAGCAAACGCGGCAGCGCTAGGGTAAAGATCAGTACGAAGAAGTAACCCCAACGCGCTTGCCAAATTGTGAGGGCATATGTGGCAACCAGAAGCACAAGAACAAACGGTGGAATCGTTTCCTTGCTCTTTTGCCCGGTTTTGGTCACGCTGATCCAAATAAGGAACGGCGTCACAAGAAGTAGATAACCGGTCCACCGCAACCAAATTGGATTTGCCGGTGAGACATGCGCCAGTTCGCCAATGGTTCGCGTCCAGTTTTGGAACAGCGGGTTTGAATAAAAACCCGAAAACGACGGAACACGTCGCTCGATCACAAACGCGATCGCGATGACGAGCACAAAACAAAACCACCCGGCACGACGAGACCTGCTCGAAATCGCCTTTGGTTTTTCAGATGCGATTACAATCATCACAAGCAGAAATAGAACGAGCGACTCATAAGCCGAACTCCAGATCGCCAATCCCCATGTGATTCCACTAATGAGGCTCCATTTCCCAAGATTTGTCGTCGTCTCGGCTGCTTCCGCACGGCTCCATTCAGCGCAAACCGCGACCATGACGAGCAGCATCAACAAGGATTGATGGTCGGGTCTGCCGAGCTCGGTCCCGTGAACGAGAATCGGACTGATGGCGTAGACGATCAGCATCACCCACCGATATCGGAGTTTCACGGTCCACCACCAGAGAAACCAGCCTCCGAGCAACGCAACCAACGGTGAAATAAGCGCGCCGGCCAGGTCGATCGCGTGCGCGCTGAATAATTTCAGCAAGATCGACAGCGCGAGAATGAGATAATCGAGCGGAGCAGTCGTGTGGGGTGTGGTTCCGATTGGGAAGTTTTCAAAGTTGTGGTGCCGTAGGATCAGCCCCGGATGCTCCGAGCACATCCGTACGCGCATCATCCGAGCGTAACAATCGGCATCCGTGAAATAAACATTCCCAGCGACAAAGACGTCCTGATAATTCGCGCAGCCGTGGTTAGGATCAATATGCTGATAACTGCGATTTCAATGATATTCAGGACCCCGCGAACCACGTCGCCATCCCAAATCGGCAATTCAAAATGCGCAATCCGAAATTTTTGCCGATCTCGCTCTTTGCGCGTTTGTCACCAGGGTATGCTCTGCTTCAATGCAGAGTTATCCCGCGCCTGTAGCTCAGCGGCTCGGGCAGGGGACTTCTAATCTAGTGTTTGTTCCTCGTAGCCCGTCCGCTTCCTCGGACGGTTGCGAAGGTGGACGACCACGAAAGAACAAACACGACCGTTTAATGTCACGGAGCGTCAACGGCGGCAACGTTGTTCATGCGGTAATTTGTCAGGGAACTTCGTTCAACCATTTCCGTAGAACGAAATGACGAATGGGAAGCACGCCTATTCGGTCCCGTTGGAACAAGTTGTTGTTACACTTTTAAGGTATAATATAGAAAATTTGAGCGGGCGAACGATGACGCGCATCGGGCATTACCGGATTTAGTTCCCGACAACTTTACTGGCAATGCATCCTGGCGGCGAGACAAACTCGCCCCGCTCAGAGCATTCCAGACGAAACTGCGTCGATCAACATCAATGGCGGGTAGGGTACTTGGATCGGGGAAGTGGCGTCGTTTTTCTAACAAAGACCCGGTTACAATTGATCGGCGCTCGTTAACACTTCATCGCGGCCCGAGCTGTTAATGGCAACTCTCGCTGCTCATGGTCATAAATGTTCCGGGCGAGCTTTGGTTGTTGTACTCCGTAGCAGTCCAGCTGGCGCTGCGTTCGATTGTCGAGAGCCGGACTTGGTCAAGCGTCCCGGCAGCATTAAGCGAGCTCGCTGCCCGGGACATGAAATAAAGCGAGCTATTAGAAAAATTGCCCATGCTGGAAGCGGTGCGTGTCCCTGTTGTTAGCGTTTGCAAGAAACCATCTACGTAGGCCTTATTAGTTGATCCGGAGCGATTGAACACCAAGTGGATAAGGTGCCATGTCCCCGCTGACGGCCTGGTGAAGAGATCGGTCCAGTAGGTGCCATCTCCCTTGCCCATGCCCACTTCGAATTTTCCGCCACCATAGTTGCTGGAATTCCAGTCGGCTATAAATCCTCCAGCGTTCGAGTTATAGTTGGGGGTGTATTCAAAGGCCAAATCATCGTCGTTCGCGTTGGTCGTCCACTTCATCCAGAACGATAGAGTGACGATATTGGTG
>DATHHK010000248.1:0-5370 GCA_035317225.1 Candidatus Udaeobacter sp.
CAGCGGGCGATGGAAGTTTGTCCTACACTCGCGATAGGGAACGACGGATGAAAATTTGCGGCGACCAAGGATCGCCGCTACAAAGCCGATATGCATGCTGAAGTTCCTGTTGCCGCTCCTCCGTATTCACGGACAAACCCGTTTCCGGCCAAACTTCGGGTCAATCGCCGCCTCAGCGGACAGGAGTCGGCAAAAGATACGCGCCATTTCGAGCTCGACCTGAGCGGATGGGGATTAAGCTTTGAAGTCGGCGATTCGCTTGCGGTTTACGCGACAAACGATCCACAGCTCGTGGACGAAATCATTCACGCGCTTGGCGCCGCCGGCAAGGAAGAGGTTCCTCGGCCGAAAGGATTGCCGACAACATTCCGCAAAGCGTTGCTGCGCGATTACAGCATCACGCAGCCAACTCCCAAGCTCTTGAAGGCCATCGCCCATCGCGCGAACGCTGCGCCGCTACTCGGCGATCTTCTCGCTCCTGAGCGCAAGCAGGACCTCACAACATATCTTTGGGGCATGGAGGTAATTGATTTTCTAACTGAGCATCCCTCAGTCCATTTCAAACCAGAGGAATTTGTCGGTTTGCTGACGAAACTGCAGCCGCGCCTCTATTCGGTGGCCTCGAGCTTAAAGGCGTATCCCGAACAGGTTCACTTTATCGTGGACGTTGTCCGCTATGAAAGCCACGGCCGCATGCGAAAGGGAGTTTGCTCATCTTTTCTTGCGGAACGTGCTGATGACGTACCGGTGCCCGTTTTTCCCAGCATAGCGAAGCATTTTCATTTACCTGAGGATCCCGACGTTCCAATTATCATGGTAGGCCCCGGAACTGGAGTGGCGCCGTTCCGCGCGTATTTGCAGGAACGCAAGGCGACCGGAGCAAACGGGAAGAACTGGCTTTTTTTCGGATCGCAGCATGAAAGGTGCGATTTTGCTTACGGCGAAGAATTCGAGGCATTTAAGAAGGAAGGGCTCCTCGCACGGCTCGATTGTGCCTGGTCACGCGATCAAGCCGAGAAGATTTATGTCCAGCATCGGATGAACGACAATGCCGCCGAGATTTGGAAATGGCTTGACGCCGAGGGTGCTCATTTTTTCGTGTGCGGTGATGCGAAGCGAATGGCGAAAGACGTCGATGCAACGCTGCGCAAAATCGTACAAGGGCAGGGTGGCAAAAGTCTCGATCAGGCCAACGAATATGTGGAGAAGCTCAAGAGCGACAAGCGTTACAAGCGCGATGTGTATTAACTTCGGCGGGATTCGTTAAACGGTTAGCACCGTTACGTCAATTTTCCGATACAACGGTTCAACGATTTAACGTGGCGAAGCCCGCGGAGCCATTCGTCATTTTCTTCTTTTGTGGCATAATAAGGAAACAACTGTTAAGCCCATGTACGAGAACACTGAATTCACATTGAGCCGCGATTGCGAGGCCATCCTGATTCCGAGCGGACAAAAGACAACGATTCCTGCTGGCACTCAGGGAGTGATCACGCAAAGCCTTGGTGGCAGTTATACGATCGCGACGTATCAGGGCCTGGCGCGAATCGCCGAGAAAGATCTCGATGCTATGGGTCTTGAAAAACCCCAGGCGCAAGCAACTCAAAAGCCTGCACGCGCTACCAACGGCGAGGTCTCGGATGAAGACGTCTGGAACCAGCTTCGGCAATGCTACGATCCGGAAATCCCGGTCAATATTGTTGATCTTGGTCTTGTTTACGATTGCCGTTTGATCAAAAAGGATGAGGGCGGCACGCGCGTAGAAGTGAAAATGACGCTCACTGCGCCTGGTTGCGGCATGGGACCGGCGATCGCGCACGACGCTCAGAGCAAGATTTTGTCTATCGATGGCATAGATGAAGCAGACGTCCAGCTGGTCTGGGATCCGCCGTGGAATCAAAACATGATCAGCGAAGCGGGCCGCATGAAGCTCGGAATGATCTGAGGCAGCGCGAAGACGCTCGTTTCTTCTTTCGCGTGTGATCGCAGGCCGAGAACATGGCGATCGACACGTTTTATACAATTGTGACATTTTTTTTGTGACATTTTTTATTCTCGCATTGACAATCCGCGCTTGAATTTTACACTCGTGACCCCGGGGCGCTTCAGGTTGAAAAATTCCGAGCGCGTTTTAGAAATCGATATGCCTTTGACTGAACTTATCTTGACGGAAAACATTCCCGGTTTGGGTGCCGAGGCGGACGTAGTCAAGGTGCGTCGAGGCTATGCGCGCAATTATCTTTTGCCGCGCGGAAAAGCATATGAAGTCACGTCAGGTGCCGTGCGCCAGCTCGATGCGCTGAAGCAGAAGCGCGCCGAGCGCGAAGCCCGCGAGTTGAACGAGGCAGAAGAATTGGCGCGCCGAATCGGTAAGGCTCGGTTCATCTTCACGCTGGAGACCGGCGAGACTGGGAAGGCATTTGGATCCATTACCGCGCAGGATATTATGAACCGCGTCAAAAACGAACTCGGCGCCGAAATTGACCGGCATAAAATTCTCCTTGAGCGCCCGATCAAAGACACCGGCGAACACGAGGTCGCGATCAAGTTGTATCACGACGTGACTGCGCAGCTTGTTTTTCAGGTGAAATCTGCAGAAGAACCTCGCGAGCGGGGGGCCGAAGCCGGCAGCGCTGCCGAAGAAGCTGAAAAGAAAAAGAAGCATCGATTTTTCCAACGGAAAAAAGAAGAGAAAAAAGAAACCGAATAAATGGCGCCTCAATCGTCCGCATGGACAGGAGAGAAGCCTCGCAAAGCGGGAAATGGCGCTGGCCGAGGTTCGGCGGCGCGAAGCGGCGAAAAGGTTGTTCCCATTTCGCACACAGGTTCTGCGCAGGATATTCACCGAACGCCGCCACATAGCGTTGAGGCGGAACAAGGCGTCCTCGGGTCGATGCTGCTGTCGCCGCGGCAAGCCATTGCCGAATGTGTCGAAAAAATTAATGATCAGTATTTTTACGTCCCGGCCCACGAGACAATCTATAATGTCCTCGTCGATCTTTGGAACGCCGGACAGGCAATTGACCTGATCACGTTCACGCAAGTCTTGCGCGACCGAAACCTGCTCGAAAGCGTGGGCGGCGCGGCATTTGTCACCAGCTTGTTCACGTTCGTCCCGACAGCGGCGAATCTTGAGTACTACCTGGAGATCGTTCGCGATAAGTACATTCTGCGCCAAATCATTTCGGCCGCCACCGAGAGTGTCCGGCGCGCCTACGAGGAGCAGGACGAAGTGCACAATCTTCTCGACGAAGTGGAACAGAGCATTTTCGCCGTGGGCGAAGACCGTTTCAAAGGGCAGATGCTCTCGATGAAAGACCAGGTAATGGAAGCGATCGAAGCGATCGAGAAGCTCTACGAGCGCAAAGGCGGTATTACAGGCATCTCCAGCGGCTTCGTCGAATTCGACCGGATGACGAGTGGCTTGCATCCTTCGGAAATGGTGGTGATAGCGGCGCGCCCGAGCATGGGAAAAACAGCGCTTGCCATGAATATTGCCGAACACGTCGCCATCAACGAGAAGCTCCCTGTCGGCGTTTTTAGCCTGGAGATGAGCAGCCAGCAGCTCGTGCAACGGCTGCTATGTTCGCGAGCGCGTGTGAATCTGCAGAAAGTCCGCGATGGATTTCTCGGCGAGCGCGATTTCCCCAGTTTGACCGCCGCTGCTTCAAAACTCGCGGAAGCAAAAATTTTCATAGACGACAGCGCGAGCCTGACAATCCTTGAAATGCGTGCGAAGGCGCGCCGTCTCAAGGCGCAACAGGATGTGCGACTCATCGTTGTCGATTATTTGCAACTTCTGAGATCGACATCGCGCCGTGCTCAGGACAATCGGCAGTTGGAAATCTCCGAAATTTCCGCTGGGCTTAAAGGCTTGGCCAAGGAACTGAAGATTCCGATCATCGTAGTGGCGCAGTTGAATCGACAACCCGAGCAACGCACTGGCGGCAAGCCACGTTTGAGCGATCTGCGCGAATCAGGCTCCATCGAACAGGATGCGGACCTGGTCGGATTACTTGTCAGACCGGAGATTTACGAGGAAGACGAAGAAGCGCGCGCGGAAAAGGCGGGTGAAGCCGAATTGATCATTGCCAAACAGCGCAATGGCCCGGTCGGCGAGATTCCGCTGACGTTCCTGAAAGAGTTCACCCGCTTCGAAACTCGCGCGCGCAAGGTGGAGGAGCCCGCAGAAGCGTTTTAGGCTCGCTATCCAAGACTCTTTGCCGCATCGATCACATGCTGTGCGTCAATCCCGCGCTCTTTCATTACTTCGGGGCCGGGGGCGCTCAAGCCGAATTGATGCAGTCCAATGACCTTCCCATCGAGGCCAACGTATTGATACCAGATCTGAGTCACTCCGGCTTCGATCGCGACTCGTTTCCGGCATTCGTTAGGGAGGATCTGTTCGCGGTACTCCTGCGGCTGACGGTGGAAACGCTCGAAGCACGGCATCGAAACTACGCGCACGCCATCGCCGAGCTGCTGCGCCGCCGCAAGAGCGTGCTGCAGTTCGCTCCCGCAGGACATGATGATCAGGTCGAGTTTCCCTTTCTCCTTTCTCGCAATGTAACCGCCGCGCAACACTCCTTCGCGCCGTAATTTCACATCGATATCGTTTAACATCGGGACCGTCTGGCGTGTGAGCGCAAGAAACGTGGGCCCATCGATTCGTTCCATGGCCGCAACAAACGCGCCCGCGGTTTCTTCGGGATCTGCCGGGCGAATCACGTCGATGTTCGGGATCAGCCGGACCGAGCTCACCGTCTCCACTGGTTCATGCGTAGGGCCATCTTCACCGACGCCGATCGAGTCATGAGTGAAAATGTATGTATTGGGAAGCTTCGCCAGCGCGCTGAGCCGAATAGCAGCGCGGCAATAATCGGTGAAAACAGCAAAGGTTGCACCCGATGCGCGGAATAGGCCGTGATACGAGATGCCGTTTAAAATCGCGCACATCCCATGTTCGCGAATGCCGAACCGTACGTTGCGCCCGCCAGGGTTATCGCGATTGAAATCGCCGCCGCCGTCGATGTAGTTCATTGTCGATCCGTACAGGTCGGCACTGCCACTCATTAGCAACGGCATCGCTTGCGCAATGGGCTGCAATACGTCCCCTCCAGCTTTTCGCGTCGCCAGCTTCGCATCCTTCGGAAAGTCAGGAATCTTCGATAAAAGATCGGCAGGAACCTTTCGCTCCAGTCCGTTATCAAGGATTTTCGCCTTGTCAGAATTTTTCGTGCGCCACGCGTTGTAGGTTTGTTCCCACTTTTCGTAGTCGGCGAGGAGCTTCTTTTTGTGTTCGGCAAAGTAGTCGTACACCTCCTTCGAGACGAAATAATGTTCGTCGGGCAATCCAAGCGCCTTGCGGGC
>DATHHK010000249.1:0-9520 GCA_035317225.1 Candidatus Udaeobacter sp.
GGTTGCCATTGCCGCTCTGGCCAGTGCCGGCGCCAAAACACCATCACCCGATGTAGAGTCCCCTGCTCCGCCCGGACGTTGTACCGAATGGGTCGCGTCAAAAATCACGCGATAGCCGGCGTCGCGCAGCCAATAGAGCGAGCGCATGTCGGCTACGAGGTTGTTGTAGCCGAAACTAGTGCCCCGCTCGGTGAAACAAAATTGCTCATTGCGAAACGTAACCAATTTCTCGGCGATATTTCGCACATCCCACGGCGCGAGAAACTGACCTTTCTTCACGTTGATCGCGCGCCCCGTTTCCGCGGCCGCCCGCAACAAATCGGTTTGCCTGCAAAGAAACGCCGGAATTTGCAACATGTCGATCTTTTCGCCCGCAATCTCAGCTTCGGCGGGTGAATGAACATCCGTTGTGACAGGGATTTTCAAGTCCCGGCCGATGGCTGAAAGAATTTCGCAGCCTTCGCGCACACCGATTCCCCGAAAAGAACGCACAGAAGTTCGATTCGCTTTGTCGTATGACGCCTTGAAAATGAAATCGATATCTTCGGCGGCGCAGATTTCAGCGATCTTCTTCGCCATTCGATGGACAAACTTCTCCGACTCGATCACACACGGGCCAAGGATGAATACCGGTTGTTTGCCACCAATTGTGACTTTCCCAATGCGTAGTGGCTGCCGTTTCATTAGTTGTGCCCATTCTCGCGATTCGGACGATTGAGGTCAATCATCCTACCTCGCCATTCCCGCACCGACAGGCAGGGGCGGTTCACCTGAACCGCCCGTGGATCGCCCTCGCTTCACCAGATCGTAAATGGCAAATGGCACATACAATCCGAGGAAGAAAAGCAACGCGACTGCGTGCAATTGCAGGAGGTAAAGCGGCCACGAATCGGAGAGAAAACTCAGAATGGAAAATGCTTCTGGTTTGTGCAGCAAAAATCCGTAATTAACGTCCGTCAATTTGTCGATAACCAGAGTAACCACAAAATAAAATTCCGACCACAGCCACACTCGCACGATCGACATGGGGTATGGTCGATATCGGCGGGTCAACATCAGGAATACGACGCCGACGATGATGGTTGAATGCGATGTAAAAAAACTGATAAATCGCCAATCTGGAAAACCAAAACTCAGGTTTGGCGTGAGCACGGCTTGCAACGTGCCGCCAATCCCCCAGAAGTACGCCACTTCAAACCAGCGCTGACTTCCGGTCCACATCGCCACGATTACGACCGCCATGCCCCAGTCGCACATTTGCATTGGCAGCATGTGTTGCCAATCGACGATGCCACGGCTGCGGATGAAAATCAGATAGACGACATAGTTCACGATCAGTACCGCCGAGAGGACGCTGATAATCATCTTCTCCAGCGGCTGCGATTTCGTGCGCCACACGATTGCGGCAAGCGCAAACGGCAGGACGATCGTGACGAAAATAACCGTGAGATGCGGCAAACCGTATGGTTGGAATTCAGGCTCCATGCGTTGTTCTAGCCGCGATTGTGCCAATCGCGCAATCCGGTGAAAACACGCTTAACACAAGCGCCTCTGCAAATTCGGGCACAAGGTCCGCTCGTTCAATTCACCGGATTAGCCAGAGATTACACGGAATGACATCGGTGACCCACGCGATATTACCTGGCAATTGAGTTCCACCGGCATTTTTCTTTAGCGGCACGACCAGTAAGTCTGCTTGCACCGATTGAACAAAATCCGACGCAGCCAAGCCGGTGTTCCCACGGATGCAGCGCGCCTCGATCGGAACATCGGTTACTCCGGCAGACAAAACGAAGTTTTCCAACGCCTCTTCTTCCTCATTGTCCGCGCTTGGTTTTGCGCGTTTCCCTGCATTCCCACGAATCGATGCACGCGCCTGATCAAACGTGGTGATGATACGAATCACATAAAGCCGCTCGGACGATTCCGCCGCAGCGAGCGTCAACGTCCTCTTCAACGCCTCCAATCTGGCCTCAGAATAATCAGCAACAAAGACGATCCGGCGCAGTGGTTTGGGGTTTGCCGCCGGGGTAGTAAAAAGCATCACCGAGCAGGGGGCTTCCCGCACAAGGCGACGCGCGACATTGCCCAGAAATGGATGCAGGACCACTTCTTTTTCCAGTGCGCCGGCAACGATCACGTCGATTTTCTCGCGAGCGAGCGCGCGCAGAATTGCTTCGGCTGGGTCTCCCTTTTCGTAGTGAATCTTTGAATTAAGCGGAAGCTCCAGTTGTCCGAGCGCGTCGCTAAACTTTTTTGCGATTTCCTCATTGCGCTCGCCGACATAGATCAAGTGAAGATCGGCGGAAAAGTGTTCTTGAATGCGCTTCGCTTCCGCAAGGACCTGCCTAAATCTCGGCGAAAACGTGCTCGCCACGGCAATAGTCTTGTATGGCGTTGGATCGCGCATGGGAGTGACGATTAATTTCGTGTCTCACGAACTTTAGGCAAATTGGACTGAAAATGACGAATGTCGAAAGAATGCCGAACCGCGAAAAATGGAGCAAGCATTCAGCATTTTTCGCGATGAGCCTGTCACGCCGACGTTTTGACCAGTCGGAAACATTGGGGCTTCATTGTCGTTCGTATCGCCTGCCACGCCGTAGTTTCGCGACCGCGGGACGAAGGCGCGTGATTCGTCATTTGCTTTCCATTTTGCGCTTCATGGGTCACGTTTCCTTTTATGCGACGGGCGATTTACCCTGGCAGTTTTGATCCGATCACAAATGGTCATCTCGACGTGATCGAGCGTGCTCGAAAATTATTCGACGAAGTCGTGGTGGCTGTGACGCACAACGACGAGAAACAACCTCTTTTCTCACTGAACGACCGCCTCGATTTGCTGCGAGAAACGGCGGGTAAAATCGACAACGTGAGAATCGCGGAGTTCGAAGGATTGCTTGTCGAGTTCGCCAGGAATGAAGAAGCTGGAGTAGTCATCCGCGGTTTGCGCGCGATCTCCGATTTTGAATTTGAATTTCAAATGGCTCTGATGAATCGGAAATTGGACTCCGCGGTAGAAACAATTTTTCTCATGCCTAAAGAGGAATACACTTATCTTAGTTCTCGCATTGTTAAGGAAATCGCGCGGCTTGGCGGCGACGTCTCCGGTTTTGTCCCGGCGTGCGTTGCCAGGGCGCTGAGCAGGAAATTTGGCTGATGATTTTCGGAAGGCTCTGTGAATGAAAATTCATCTCAAACAAATTCCGGCACAGGGTCTGCATTTGGACGGGGACGAAGGTTGCCCGATCCACGACCTTGAAGCGGAGGGAATTCGTTGCGCTGGTCAGTTGCACTATAATATCGACGTGGGCATCGCTGGAGGCGCACTTTGGTCAAGAGGCTCGCTGTCACAACCAGTGGAGCTCAGTTGTGTATCGTGTCTGGAAAAATTTGTGCACGAAATTGAAGTACCGGGATTTGCCGTGCACATGGAGCTGAATGGCCCGGAAACGGTCGATCTCACGCCTCTTATGCGGGAGGATCTTTTGCTTAACCTGCCAGCACATCCGCGCTGCGACAGAGATGGCAACCGTGTTTGCAAGGTGAAACAACTGGAGACCATTGAGCAAGACAAAGAGCGGAAATTGGATTGGAGTGCGCTGGATAAGCTGAACCTTAATCGTTGATCTGTTCAAACGTTGAAGCGTTGAAACGTTGTTTTCCCGTCGGAATTGTGCTTTGGTAGGCACCTGCCATGGGAGTCCCAAAACGCAAAACATCCAAGATGCGATTGCGCACGCGCAAAGCAGCGAACCGGTGGCGTGCTCCGCATCTCAACAAATGCACCCAGTGCGGAAGCACCATCCCCTCGCACATTGCTTGCCCGTCGTGCGGTTACTACCGCGGACGACAGGTACTGACGCTTGAGGGCAAATAAGTTGCATTCGGCGGCTAAAGTCCGCAAAGTTTCCCACCGATGAAGATCGCCCTCGACGCGATGGGCGGTGACTTTGGCCCGCCTAACCTCGTTGCTGGCGCCGTTATGGCGCTGCGTGAGTACCCCCATATCACTAAGCTTTTTCTTGTTGGCGACTCAGCGCGGATCGAAGCGGAACTCAAGAAGCATGGCTGCAACGACAGCCGGATCGAGATCACACACGCGACGCAAGTAGTAGATATGAGCGACCGCGCATGGTCGGCGGTCAGGCGAAAGAAGGATTCATCAGTTAGTCGTGCATTCGATCTCGTGAAGCGCGGGCAAGCGGATGCAGTGGTAAGCGCAGGTCACACAGGGGCGGCCGTCGCCGCGGGCACGATCAAGCTTCGCACGTTGCCAGGAATCGATCGACCGGGTATCGCAGCCGTGCTTCCGACCGAAACGAATGTCTTCGTTTTGATCGATGCAGGCGCGAATATCGATGCGCGCCCAGAACATCTTCTTCAATACGCGTTCATGGGCTCGGTCTATTCACGTCATGTTCTCCATTACAAGAATCCGACCGTTGGTCTGGTCTCGCTTGGCGACGAGGACGTTAAAGGCACCGAATTAACCAAGGAAGTGTTTAAGATGCTGAGACCGAGTTCGCTTAACTTTGTCGGCAACATAGAAGGCCGGCATTTGTTTGAGGACCCGGTGGAGGTCGTGGTGTGCGACGGATTCGTTGGCAACGTGATCCTGAAAACGTGCGAATCGATCGCGGTGGCGATGTTTCAATGGCTCAAGCACGAGCTGATGCGAACAACGACGCGAAAGATTGGCGCATTCCTCGCGAAGAATGCCATTGGAACAATTAAGGCCAAGACGAACTATGAAGAGTACGGCGGCAGTCCGCTTCTCGGCGTAAACGGCATCTGCATCATCGCGCATGGCGCGAGCACGCCACTGGCTGTCAAGAACGCACTGCGAGTGGCGGCAGAGTCGATTGAACAGCAGGTAAACCCGCATATCGTCGAAGAGCTTCGCCGTTACTATGAAACGACAGCCTCGCTCGAACCCGCGCTCCAATAAAGCGCTGCGGACGGTCTCGATCATCGGCACAGGCAGTTATGTGCCTGAAAAGATCCTGACCAATGCGGACCTCTCACGAATGGTCGATACCAGCGACGATTGGATCATCACTCGGACCGGCATCAAGGAACGCCGTGTCGCCGGAAAGGATGAAAACACCAGCGATATGGCAGCCAAGGCAGCGCTCAAGGCGCTCGAACAGGCGAAGGTCTCCGAGAAGGAGATCGATCTCATTCTCGTGGCAACGGCCACTCCTGACATGCTTTTCCCGGCCACGGCCTGCTTCGTTCAGAAGAAAATCGGGGCAACCAACGCCGCTTGCCTCGACATTTCCGCAGCATGCGCAGGCTTTCTCTTTGGCCTTGAGATTGCGCAGCAATTTATCACCTCACATACGTACGACACTGTGCTGGTGATTGGCGCCGATAAATTAACGTCGATCACTAACTGGACCGATCGCAACACTTGCGTCCTTTTTGGAGACGGCGCTGGTGCTGCTGTTTTACGTCACCGCGGTAGCGCGCACGGCGTTATTAGCACCCACATCGGCAGCGATGGACAATACACAGACATTTTGTTCATGCCCGGCGGTGGTTCGCGATGCCCGATCACAAGTGAAAACGCCGATAAGCATTTGGCAACGATCCATATGACGGGCAAGGAAGTTTACAAACAGGCCGTCATAGCAATGCTAAATGCAGCCAAAAAAGTCCTCGATCAGGCTGGACTTTCCGTCGACGACATTGCCTGCGTTATTCCGCACCAGGCGAACCTCCGCATCATGGAAGCGATTGCGGATCGGCTTGGTATCTCGCGCGACAAGATGTTCGTGAACCTGGATCGTTACGGCAATACCTCGGCGGCTGCTGTGGCTATCGCATTGGATGAAGCTAACCGCACTGGGCGAATCAAGGCGGGTGATTACGTTTTGCTGATCGTATTTGGCGGCGGACTAACCTGGGCGAGCACGATCATAGAATGGTGAAATTGTAGGGCGTCTGTGTCAGACGTCGAACCAAAGTTGGCGTTTCACAGAAACGCCATAGAATCAACTCTATGCTAATCGAAACCCACGCACATCTCGATTATCCGGATTTCGCCAACGATCTCGACGATGTGCTGCGGCGCGCGAACGATGCGGGCGTCACGCGTATCGTCACTATCGGCACATCATTGGAAAGCAGCCGGCGCGCTATCGATCTGGCAGAGAATCATCCAGGCGTCTTCGCGACAATCGGCGTTCATCCGACGTCTGTTGAAGACGCGGACGACGACGTGATCACGCCGCTGCGCGAGCTGGCGAAGAACCCACGCGTGGTGGCGATCGGTGAGGCTGGGCTCGATTACCACCGTTTGCCGAGCGAAAAAGTAGCGAAGGAAGAGCAGGTCCAGGTCATGTCCGCGCTACGGACTGAGACCGACGAAGAAATCGAAGCGCAAATCCGCGACGGCGCTTACAAGTCGAAACAGGCAAGCCTATTTCAACAGCAACTCGATCTCGCGGTGGAGCTGGGGTTAAACGTAGTGATCCATCAGCGCGACGCATGGGAAGATACTCTGAAAATCATGCGCCCTTACAGCGGGAAATTGCGTGGCGTTTTTCATTGCTTCGGCGGCTCGCTTGAAGAGGCAAATGAAGTTCTCGATCTCGACCACCTCGTTTCGTTCACTGGAATTGTTACTTTCAAAAACGGCGTGGCCGTGCGAGAAGTTGCGGCACAAATCCCGCTTTGGAAATTCATGGTGGAAACCGACTGCCCCTATCTGGCGCCTGTTCCTTTTCGCGGAAAACGCGCGGAACCGGCCTATACACGCATTGTGGCGGAAACGATCGCAGCAGCGCGAGAGATTCCGCTGAAAGAAGTTGCCGATGCAACAACCGAAACCGCGGAAGGATTTTTTCAGTTTAATCGGACATGAACATAAATAATGGTAGAGCGCGACCACCGGGTGCGCCGAAAATGCGCCACAAAATGGATGTCTCGGCGATCCGTTGCCTCGTCTTGCTTCTTGCGCTTATTCTCGCATCCTGCGCAGCGCCGGACACGCAGCATCAAATTGTCGTCAGCACGCGCGAACAAAAACTCGCCATTATTGATCGCGGCAACGTCCTTGCAGTTTATCCAGTCTCTACGTCGAAATTCGGATTGGGCGATCGGCGCGGCAGCCGTTATACGCCACTGGGTAAAATGCAGATCGCCAAAAAAATCGGCGACAGTGCGCCGCCTGGCGCGGTGTTCAAGGATCGGTTGCGCACAGGTGAAATCGTTGTGCCGGATTCGCCCGGTCGCGATCCAATCGTGACGCGCATTCTCTGGCTGCGGGGACTGGAGGCACAAAACGCCAACGCGTTCTCTCGAGATATTTACATCCATGGCACGCCCGAAGAACGGCGCATCGGAACGGCAGCCAGTTATGGGTGCATCCGGATGCGTTCGAGCGACATCATACAACTATACGACATCGTCGGAACTGGCGCTGCGGTCACTATTGTAAACGCACCACTTGCCGCTGCCGTTCCGAGTCTGGTGTCAGCTCATTCGATGGCTGACACAAATACGGCGCCATTTGTAATGCGATAGGGTTGTAGCCCTGGTCGCTGACCCCGGGCCGCTCGGGCCGAATATTCACGCAGCCGCGGTGAGCGACCAGGGGCTAGAATTACGGCAGCTTGCCGAGATGCTGTCTCGACGTCTCGCGCGACAACAATGCCATGTCAGCGTCCACCATGATACGCACGAGTTCCTGGAAACACACTTTCGGTTCCCAACCCAGAGCCTTTCGCGTCTTCGAAGCATCACCAACCAGAAGATCCACCTCTGCGGGCCGCTCATAACGAGGGTCGTGTTTGACGTATTGCTTCCAGTCCAGGTTGGCGTGGGCAAAAGCTGCTTCGGCAAACTCGCGCACAGTATGGGATTCGCCGGTAGCCAGCACGAAATCGTCGCCTTCGCCAATCTGCAAGATTCGCCAGATGCCTTCAACGTAGTCAGGCGCGAAGCCCCAATCTCGCTTCGCGTCCAGATTGCCGAGGAACAATTCCTTTTGCAGCCCGTGTTTAATCGCTGCGACAGCACGCGTGATTTTCCGAGTGACAAAAGTTTCGCCGCGCCGCGGGCTTTCATGGTTGAACATGATGGCGTTGCTCGCGCAAAGAGCGTAACTCTCCCGGTAATTGACGGTCGCCCAGTATGAAAAAACCTTTGCCACGGCGTAGGGACTGCGCGGCCAAAACGGCGTTTTCTCGGTTTGCGGTACCTCTTGGGCCTTGCCAAACATTTCGCTGCTCGACGCTTGAAGGAAACGGCAACGCAATCCGGCTTCTCGAATTGCTTCCAGAATGCGGATGGTACCCACGCCCGTGACGTCAGCTGTGTACTCAGGGATGTCGAAGCTCACACGCACGTGGCTCTGCGCTGCAAGATGGTAAATTTCGTCCGGCTTTAATTGGTACAGAAGCTTCACCAGACTAACAGAATCGCTAAGGTCCCCGTAATGCAGAAACAGCCGCACACCATTGACGTGGGAATCTGCATAAAGATGATCAATGCGGGAAGTGTTGAACGTGCTCGCGCGGCGAATAATGCCATGGACTTCGTAGCCCTTCTCCAGCAGCAGTTCCGCAAGATAACTACCGTCTTGACCGGTGATGCCGGTGATGAGCGCCCTCTTCATGAACAGCGTTTCCGTTTAAAGCAAAGGTCGTGCGCGAGCAACCTGTTTAGAGTCCTCGCAAAATATTAATCAGTGAGAAACGAGTTGAAAGATAAGGAGAAGAAAGGAAGAAGAGAGCCAAGGACACGAAGAGAATGAGAACCAGCAATAGCAAATCTTTTGAAACATTCACGCTTCTGGCGGTGAAACCATGATTCGCGCCAAAACGGCGCGTTGCGCACCAATCAACGCGGCGATGCCTTTGCGTGCGAGACCAATCATCTCATCCAACTGCGATCCCGAAAAGGTCGCCTCTTCACCCGAGCCTTGCACTTCTACGAATTCCCCGTCTTCGGTAGCCACGAGATTGAAATCAACAGTGACGAGTTTGTCTTCTTCGTAATTAAGATCCAGTACGGCTTGTCCATCCAAAATGCCGGCACTGACTGCGGCGACCAATTTTCGCATCGGAGGGGCATCGAGCTTTTTATCCCTCACAAGTTTCCGGCAGGCAATAGCCAGCGCAAGACTGGCTCCGGTGATTGCGGTCGTACGTGTTCCTCCATCGGCTTGCAAGACATCGCAATCGACCCAGATCGTACGCGGCCCGAGCTTCTCAAGGTCGACAACTGCTCGCAGCGAACGACCAATCAACCGCTGAATCTCTACACTGCGACCATCAAGCCGACCCTTTGCAACGTCGCGCGGCTTTCGCGTCTGCGTCGAATATGGGAGCATCGAATACTCAGCCGTAAGCCAGCCCCCGGTCACTACCTGCTCTTTCATCCAGCGCGGCACGGCTTCTTCGATTGTGACGCCGCAAATCACGCGTGTTTGCCCCATGGAGACCAGCACCGAACCGTTGGCGTGCGGCGCGATGTTTAACTCGAAATTAATCGAACGAATTTCATCGCA
>DATHHK010000250.1:0-3867 GCA_035317225.1 Candidatus Udaeobacter sp.
AAGGAATATTTTATCTTTGGCACCATTCAGGAGCAGGATCGAGTTATTCGAATCAATCGGGCGCTGGACCAACCATTTGTGCCGTCCTGGTTTCTGCGATACGTGCTTTATCACGAGATGCTGCACTCAGTCGTGCCCGACGAAGCGCTCTCCCGGGGTCGGCGCCGGGTTCACACGGAAGAATTCAACCGTCGTGAGCGCGCATTCCCGGGGTATCGTCGCGCCCGTCGTTGGGAAGAGGAAAATCTGTCGCGTTTTCTGCTCTGAGAAGATTGGGCATCAGGCTGCCAGCCTGGATCTCCCAAAAATCAGCGCGTTTCCGTGATCGGCGGCGGAGACACTCTCTCAGACGGCGAGGGCGTCGTCGCTACGTTCTTTTTGATCAGGTACCAAAGCGTTGTCGCGAGCAGGAGAGAGATCAACTTCGCGCGCCAGTTTTTCAGAATCAGTGTCTTCATATTTGCTGTGCAACAAGATCTCCGCGATCCGTTGGCGGAATGTCTCCGGAGTGAAATTGCGCTCAATTCGCCGCCGATGACAAATGGAAATACCGCCCGTTTCTTCGGAGACGACTACCGCCACGGCGTCCGATTCCTCAGTAATCCCGAGCCCCGCGCGGTGACGTAGTCCCAGGCTGCGGTCGAGCGTCTCACGCTGGCTCACTGGAAAAATACACGCCGCGGCCGCGACGCGTCCGTTGCGAATGATCACTCCGCCATCGTGCAGCGCGGCCTTTGGATGAAAGATGGTCAGGAGGAGTTCGACAGAAAAATCTCCGTCGATCGTTACGCCTGTTTCCTCGTAAACACGAATCGATGTGTCACGCTCGATGGCGATGAGCGCGCCGAATTGCTTATTTGCCAGTTGCATGACTGCCTCGGCCAGATCATGAACGGTTTCGCGCTTTTCGCTCGTCAGCGAGAAGATGGGGTGACCGCCAAGCGCGGCCAGTCCACGTCTTAGCTCCGGCTGAAAAATCACCACCAGCGCGACTGCGAGGAAAACTGAGAAGCTTCGAACGATCCAGCCGATCACAACCAAATTGAGCAGCGTAGAAATCAGGGTCAGCGTCAAAAAGACGATTGCCAGCCCGGTAAGCACCTTCGCGCCTCGTGTTCCCCGGAAATAAAGGTAACCGTAATAGATCGCCGCGCTCAGCAGAAGGATTTCAACCAGACTGCGCCATCCTCGAAACCAGAGATCGATGAGCTGATGAATCATTTTGCCCTCTGAAGAATTGCTTCTGTTACCTTTAAGGCATTTACGTTTTCTTTGACATCATGAACGCGCAGCACGTCTGCCCCGCGCGTTCGCAGGAGCGAGGTCAACGCAACCGCAGGCGCCAGCCGATCACTGACCTGTGCTGAATTGATCAGTTTGCCCAGGAAAGATTTTCGGGAAACGCCAATCACGATCGGTCGATCACATGCGCGGAGCCGCTCAAGCTGCGCGAGCAGCTCGAGATTGTGCTCAAGCGTTTTCCCGAAACCAATGCCCGGATCAAACGCAATCGCCATGGGGTCAATACTATAAACTATGGCGCGCGCATATTGTTGTCTAAAAAAATCAGAAATTTCTGATACAGCGTTCGTGTATTGGGGCGCAATCTGCATGGTCCGCGGAGTTCCCTGCATATGCATGACGATGAAACCTGATTTGGTTTCGGCAATCAGCGGCATCATTTCCTCGTCGCCTCGCCCTGCGGTAACGTCGTTCACGATCAAAGCTCCCGCTCGAACCGCCGCGCGCGCAACTTCTGCCTTCGCCGTATCAATCGAAATAATGACTTCGGTCTTTCTTCGCAATTGTTCGATCACGGGAATCACACGGCGCAATTCTTCCTCAGCGCTGACAGCTTCGGCTCCCGGTCGCGTGGATTCGCCACCGACATCGACGATGTGCGCACCTTCGGCTGCCATCCTCAGACCGTGCTCCACGGCCCTGTCCACCGCGAAAAACTCGCCGCCATCGGAGAATGAATCCGGAGTGACATTCAATACACCCATGATCAGCCCGTGCCGGGAAAGATCGAAGATGCGGTCGCCGATTTTCCAAAGTCTCCCACGCATCATGGATGAGACTATCACCGGGCGTCGATTATTCGAACGAAGATGGACCTAGAATTACGTGATTCGTTAGATCGTTACATCGATTTTCCGGTTCAACAGTTCAACGATTAACGATTTAGCGCTTCTGTTTGGCGTAGCGTCCCATTAACTCTCCGTGCGCAACAACATGACCTTTCATTGCTACATCCAGCTGATTCCGCTTCGTGCCAGGGGGCAAGTTCAGCTCGCGATCGAGCGCGAAAATCTTGACGTAATAGCGATGCGTGCCAGAGGGTGGACACGGTCCTCCGTAACCCGCTTTGCCGAAGTCATTTGTTCCCTGCACTCCTTTGGGCGTGCTTCCTTCCGCGATCCCATTGGTCTGGGGAGAGATGTTCCAGACTATCCAATGCGTAAACAGGCCGCTCGGCGCATCCGGGTCATCCACAACCAGGGCCAGGCTTTTCGCGCTCAAAGGAATCTCTGCAATCTGCAAAGGTGGGCTGCTGTCGCTGCCGTCACATGTGAATTTTGACGGAATGTTCCCACCTTCTTGAAAAGCAGAACTTGTGATCTTCATCTTGACTCCTCCTGCGGCAAATGAGGCGAGCGCCACCAGGGCAATCGCCAGTGCGCCGGCATTGATTGCTTTTTGCATTATTCGACCTCGGATTGAAATCGCGTTAAATCGATAAACGTGGCGGTATTGTTTCGCTTACATGGCTTCGAACGGACGTAACATTCGAGAACAAATCCTGGGCCTGCTGGCGCGGAAGGACTACCGGCCGCTCAACCCGATCGACATCGCTCGCAAGCTCGAGTTGACGGGGGCCGGAAAAGTAGCGTTACGCAAAAGCTTGCGCGAACTCGAGCGCGCGGGCGAGATCGCGCGCATCCGGAAGAACCGATATGTTCTGCCTGCCGAGGCTGACCTGGTGACTGGCAAACTGTCGATTCATCAAGTCGGCTACGGTTTTCTCGCGTTAGAAACGCCGGGCGGAGCGGACGTTTTCATTGCGGCGGAAAACATCGGAACAGCCATGCATGGCGACCGTGTGGTTGCGCGTATATCGCGCGACGAACCTTATCGCCGCATCAAAGGACGGCGCGAAGGGCGCGTGATTCGAATCCTGGAACGCGCTCACGATACAATTGTTGGCACCCTCCAACGCTCGCGGAACTTTTATTACGTAGTCCCGGATGACCCGCGCATCGGTCATGACGTTTACGTAGGGCAAGTTTCTAATACGCCACAGGACGAACCTGCCGTGGCGGGCCGGCCTCTCGCAACTTCCAAAGTTGCGCCTCGGGTTGGCGATAAAGTTGTAGTGCGCCTGGAGGCGTGGGAATCGCGTCACGTTAATCCCGAAGGGGAGATCATCGAAGTGCTCGGGCCCGCGTCGGCTCCGGGCATCGACATGCTGTCGATCATCCGGAAATATCATCTGCCAACGGAATTTCCCAGGGATGTTCTGGACCAGGCGAAGGGAATTCCCGAGACAGTTGACGCCCGGCAATTGGAGGGACGCGAAGATTTACGCGGAGAATTCATCGTCACTATTGATCCCGATGACGCGCGCGATTTCGACGACGCAATTCAAGTTGAGAAGACCGGAAGCGGTTGGCGACTCGGTGTACACATCGCTGACGTCGCCGCTTATGTAGAGCCCGGCAGCCCGCTGGATCGAGAAGCACGCCGGCGCGGAAACAGTGTTTATCTGCCCGATCGCGTGATTCCGATGTTGCCGGAGCGATTGAGCAACGGTGTCTGTAGTCTCAAACCTGGCGTCGATCGCCTCACGCACTCGGTCTTTATTCA
>DATHHK010000251.1:0-6275 GCA_035317225.1 Candidatus Udaeobacter sp.
AAAACTTTATGCTAAGATACTTATGTCAATCATTGGTGTTAGCGACACTCTTAGTCGCGCTTTGCCAGGTGAGCCTCGGGCAAGACTACGACATAGAAGTGCCGGGCATGGCACCTCCAGCCACTCTGGTCAGCAGTGGGGTAACACTCTTTAAGGACGTCCGCATTTTCGACGGTAAGAGTGCCACACTTTCGCCGCCCTCCAACGTGCTGGTGCGAGGCAACATCATTGAGCGCATATCTGCTAGCCCGATCACCGTTGACACTAATGTCCAGGTCATCGCGGCGGGCGGGCGCGTGCTGATGCCAGGTCTTATCGACGCGCATTGGCATGTGTTTATGGCAGCGACACCCCAGACGCTTCTTATGACCGCCGACATTTCTTACCTTCATCTATTGGCTGCTCGGCAGGCTGAGGCGACATTGATGAGGGGTTTCACCACAGTGCGTGATTTGGGTGGGCCTGTGTTCGGGCTCAAGCGCGCCATTGACGAAGGTGTCATGATTGGTCCGCGCATCTATCCTTGTGGAGCCATGATTTCGCAGACGTCGGGACATGGAGATTTTCGGTTCCCCTTCGAGGTTCCGCGGACCCTTGGCGGCCCGTTGAGCCATTCCGAGGTCGAAGGCATCGCAGCCATTGCTGACAGCCCCGATGAGGTCCGCCTGCGGGCCAGAGAACAGTTGAGAGCGGGCGCGAGTCAGATCAAGCTGATGGCAGGTGGTGGCGTCAGCTCGCCTCTCAATCCGATTGAATCGACCCAGTATACTGAAGTGGAGATTCGCGCCGCGGTTGAGGCCGCCGAAAATTGGGGCACCTATGTGACCGTGCACGCCTATATGCCGCGTGCGATCCGGCAAGCGGTGGCCGCCGGCGTCAAGTGCGTCGAGCACGGCCACTTAATCGACGAGCCAACCGCCAAGTTGCTGGCGGATAAGGGCATCTGGTGGAGCTTGCAACCCTTAACGTATGAGGAAGGCGTATTTGCGCGAATGTCGCCCGTGTCGCAGAAAAAGGCGCTGCTGGTGTGGGCCGGAACGGACAACGCCTACAAGCTGGCGAAGAAGTACAAGGTTAAAACGGCCTGGGGTGCAGATATCCTGTTTGATGCTGGGGCAGCCAGCCGGCAGGGAACGTATCTCGCTAAGATGGTGAAATGGTACACGCCGGCCGAGGCGCTCAAGATGGCCACGGCCGACAATGGCGAGTTAATGGCACTTTCCGGATTTATCAATCCTTATCCCGGCAAGCTCGGTGTTGTGGAACAAGGCGCACTCGCAGACTTGCTTCTGGTTGATGGCAACCCGTTGGAAAACATCAAGCTCATCGAAGACCCCGCCAAGAACTTCCTCGTCATCATGAAAGACGGGAAGATTTACAAGAATCTGGCCACCCGGTAGGCTGGGACCGCGCTTGCGGGTTGGCTTGCCGGTCGCTTCACCGCCTCCTCCCGGGCCGAATGGGCGCACGTGACTCGGCAAACGTCGATTCGATTCAGATTCATCGATTTCACCGGACGAGACGCCGGGCCAACGACGGCGGAGAGCCTACGGACAGTGCATGTCACATCAGAACAACAGGCGTGACACAGCCGAACAATATCACTTTATTGAAAACATGAGCGACACCGACCCATGACGTTCACTGAATCGCGTCCCATCAAGACCTTGGCAGCATGGATGCTTGAGTATCTCCGCTGGCTGTTCGCTGGGATTGGATTTCTTTGTCGAGTCGTGCTCATCGGGTGGGCCACTCTCGCGCTTTACTATTCGAATCTGCCATGGCCCTGGCTGCGACTGGTAATGGCGCTGGCTTTTGTGGCATTCGGTATCTGGGCCTTATGGCTGACGCGGAGACCACGAATGTTTCTGGCCTTCGCGGGAGTGTTTCTCAGCGTGCTCGTCTGGTGGCTTTGTATCCGCCCTTCGCATGATCGTCAGTGGCGGCCCGAGGTCGCGGTGATGCCTCGGGCAATCATCGACGGCGACCGCGTGCGCATCACCGGTGTTCGCAATTTCGACTACCGTACCCAGAATGATTTCACCGTGCGCTACGAGGAGCGTGAGGTGTCCCTTTCGCATCTTACCTCGGTAGATTTCTTCGTGTCCTACTGGAAGGTGGGACCGGTGGGACACACGTTTCTGAGTTTTGTATTCGACAACGCGGCTCCCATTTGCATCTCCATCGAAACAAGGCCTGAAATGGGCGAAGCCTTCTCGCCCATCGCCTCGCTTTTCAAGCAGTTCGAGTTGATCTACATCGTGGGTGATGAGCGCGACATTGTGCGTGTTCGCACCAACTTCCGGGATGAGGAAGTGTATCTTTACCGCCTCCGGACATCATCCGAGAATGTGAGTCGGCTTTTTTTGGTCTATCTGGATCGAATCAATGAACTCGCTGATCATGCAGAGTTTTACCATCTGCTGAGTAACAGCTGCACGGTCAACATCGTGCGCTACGCAAACGCAGCCGGCAGAGTCGGCCAATTTGACATCAAGCATTTGCTCAACGGCTTCATCGATCGCTATCTTTACCGCGCGGGCTTGGTGGACAGGACGTTGCCTTTTGAAGAACTGCGCCGGCGTTCCCGGATCAACGACGCCGCGCTGGCTGCCGATAACACTCCAGATTTCTCCCAGCGCATTCGCGCATCCCTGCCAACAATGCAACCCTGATGTCTTCCCTTTGGACCTGTTTCCAATCGACATCATGCCGTCTGCGGTCCAGGCCGTGATGAAATGGCTGCCGTTCTACTACGAACTGTTTTGCCCAGTTGCGATCTTTCTCGGCCGCTTGAAGGGCGCCGAACTGGTGCAAGCCCTGGCGATCCAAACCGGTTGGCTGTTCCTCGCATGGGCCTGGGCAAACTACATGTGGAAACGTGGCCTCGGCCATTACCAGGCCGTTGGCGGATAATTGCGACGAATCGTTGTTGTATTTCCCGTGTATTAGTACGTCGCATCGTTCTGCCCCGCCGAGGCGAGGAGCTTTTCGAATCGCGGATCCTGCCGAAGTGGATCAAACATTGGATCGAGCCGAAGCAACGCGGGCGTGATCGGCGCGTTCGAAGCTAATGGGCCGGTGGACGGGATCGAGAGCAGTTTCTGCAACGCGGCAATGGCGCGATCGGGCTCTCCAAGGCGTGCTGCTACCCGGGCGAAGATCTCAATCGGTATTGGACCGTGCAACGCGTCTTTCTCAAGCGGAATGACACGCATGGCACGTTCCGCCAGACTAAATGCAGCCGTCTTGTCGCCGAGACCCATATTGATCAGCGCGAGATCACCTATCACAACAAAATTTTCGGGCTGTTCTTTGAGAAGAGATTCCAATTCGGTGCGTGCCTGCCTCCAGCTTTCGTCGGCAGCGGCATGGTCGCCCCCGACTTCTTGCGCCCAGCCCAGCCAAAAACGCAATTCTCCATTGTAATAACCCAATCCTGGATCTGGTTTGGCCAGTATTTCCTTCAGGCGAGGGATAACTTGTTCGGGGTGGCGCTCCAAGATGGCTTGGTAAACCTGCGTTTCCAAAGCCCCTGGGTTATTCGGCGCCGGATGTAACGGAGCTAATAGTATGGTAGCCTGCGGCAGGTCGCCCACTGCCTGGGCGATTGACGCTTTTTGCACCAGCGTATCCAGGTCGTCCGGTACAATATCGAGAACCTGGTCAAGCTTTCGTAGCGCTTCCGAGAACTGACGACGACAAATATATGATTGTGCATGCTGGGTCAGCAGCGAAACATTGCGCGGGTCGAGCCGCTCGGCTTCGTTGAAGTACGACTCACTCCGGTCCCACTGATTTCGCCTCCGCTCGAGATAAGCCAGCGATTCGGGAATACGGCTACTATTCGGAAGAGACTGGCGTGCTTGCTCAAAGTACCGCACGGCGGTGTCGTAATCCTTCAAGCAGGCATAGCGGTAATACCCCATCGCCATCAGAGCCTCGCCGAGATTGGGCTGAAGAGTAAGCGCGGTTTCCGCTGCCTGCCGTGCCTCCTCGCGAAGGGCAGGCGTTGGCTGCAGAGTCAATTGGAGATAACCACGGGCATCCACGTATGAGAGCAGCGCCCAGGCAACGGCAAATTTCGGGTCCAACCGCACGGCTTCTCTGAGATATTTCTGCGCGCCAAGGGAGTTGGCAGGCGTGGTTGCCGTCTTGAGGTTGTAAGCCAGACCTCGCAAATAGGCATCGTAGGCCTCGACGTTCTCCGTTGGTTTCGCGGCGATGACCTGCTCTTCCTGACCCGTGAGATGCACGCGCAATTTCTCAGCGATCGCTCTAGCCACTTCACTCTCGACGAAAAACACATCTATTAGGTTTCGATCAAAGGTATCGGCCCAAAGATGGGAATCATTGGCTGCTTTGATCAGCTGCACGTTTACGCGTACGGCATCGCCACTCTTCTGAACACTTCCTTCGAGAATGTAGGCAACTCCAAGTTGTTTGGCGATTTCGGGCAAGTTGCCAGGCGTGCTTTTGTAATGCTGCGTTGATGTGCGCGAGATCACCTTTAAATCAGCAATCTTGGATAAGCGCGTCAGAATTTCGTCCTGGATACCCTCCGCGAAGTAGGCGTTTGCTTTATCTTCACTCAGGTTTGCAAACGGCAGCACCGCGATGCTTTTTTCTGGCACAGCCAGTGTCGATTGCGCGCGATTACGGGAAAATATCGCAATACCACCGACGATCGCCGCAAGTGCGAGCAACGTTGTCGTCATCGCCGCCCATCGCATTCGCGTGCGGCGACTCTGCGCCGCTAATTTCAGCGGGAGTTTTGGGTTGCCGAATTGGTCAGCATAAAGGTTTACCACAGCAACACGCATTCCGTGCTTTACTTCACACGGACCAAGATCGTGTAAGAGTGGTCGCCATTTCTCGTGTGTTTCGAGGTCTTCAGCGGCACGCTTCGAAAGCAGGATGTGGCCCGCATCGCCGCAATCCATTACTCGTTGGGCGATATTCATTCCAGCGCCAGCAAGATTGGCACGTTCGTTCACATCCATCACCCCGCTAACCGGCCCGCTGTGAATTCCCATCCGAACTTGCAGCCGTGGATGCTGCTTGAGTGAGCGACCAATCTCCACCGCGCATTGCACAGGCGCCTCCGGGCTCGTGTAAAATACCAGCGCCATCCCGTCGCCTGTTGGGATTTTGAGCAAACGGCTCGCGGTTTCGGCCTGTTGAAATTGCTCTGACGCGCGAACAACCCGATTTAGCTGTTCAACTGCGGCGTGCTGATCGTTAATGGAAAATTTCGAATAACCGACGAGATCGATGAACAAGACGTGCCCGATCTCGAGTTGGATTTCCTTTTTGCCCTCACCGGACATATCAACTCTCGCAAGCGGAGCGGACCATAATATGATCTTTACTCAACTCCCGATAGTCGAGCAATCCAGGAATGCACAGTTGGTTGCGATACAATCCTGCGTTCGATGCCTGCTCGGTTGCCGCCTTGGGGAGGAATTCTCTTCGAGTTGAGCGTTGAACGTTCGGCGTTTTCATCCGAAATAGCACCCAGCCATGGCACGACTCCACGAATATCAAGGCAAAGCCATTCTCGCCGCCAATGGATTCAAAATCCCTCGCGGCTGCCCGGCTCGAACGGCCAAGGAGGCCGTGGCCGCAGCGGCGAAGTTAGATGGCGAAGTCGTGATCAAGATTCAAGCCTGGACGACGGGCCGGGCCGGCATTGGCGGTGTCGCGTTTGCAAAACAGCCAGATGAAGTGCGCGCGCACGCGACGCGGATGCTGGCGATGAAAGTCGGCCAATTTCCAGTCGAAGCCGTGCTAGTCGAGGAAAAGATCGACATCGACCGGGAGTTTTTTCTGTCGTTTGTCATTGATGACGCGGCTCGCGCGCCGATAATCATCTTCGCCGTTGGTGGCGGCACGGGAATCGAGGAACGAGCCGCGTCGACGCGACGCATTCCGTGCGATGTAAATGGCGGACCTCTCGAATCAGCTGTGAAAGAAGCTGTTGGTTCGTGCGGGCTCTCGCCAAAGCAGGCGACGCAACTCGGCGAATCCATTCGAAAGTTGTTCGATGCCGCACGCAGCGTCGAAGCGCGGTCGTTGGAAATCAACCCGCTTGTGCTCACCAAGAGCGGCGAGTTCATCGCCGCCGATTGCAGAATCACAATTGATGATTACGCCGTGACGCGTCACCCTCAGCTGGGAATCGAAATCGCGCGCGAGTTCGATCATCCACCGACTGCTCTCGAACGCGTCGCCTACGCAGTCGAACAAAGCGATCATCGCGGCACATTTTATTT
>DATHHK010000252.1:0-7633 GCA_035317225.1 Candidatus Udaeobacter sp.
GGCTCGAAAGAAAGCCGTCGCTAACGTTGTCCGCGAGCAGGCGGCCACCTGCCTTCGCATGAGCTACGGCGCGGCAAGCAGCCTTGTCGGTTAGCGCCAGTGATTATGGGAACGCCAATAGCCGTGTCGGCCGTAGAACCGATGCGCACCGTAGAACCCGAACCGCGGACCGTAATAGCGAAAGGCCGGATAAACGACAACGCTAACCGGTGGAGGAGGAGCGTAGTAGACCGGGCGCGGTGGCGGCGGCGCATAATTGTAAGTCGGCGCGGGAGCCGTGTAAGGTTCAACCATCTCAGTCCCGGCGTTCGAGGGTTGAGCGGACGCAAACCCGAATGCGAGGACCATTGATGCTATCAGAATAATTTTCTTCGCCATGATCGGATATCCCTTCTGTTGTTTCGCTCGATTGAACCCAACGATCACTGCGAAGTTGCTGAAGATGGCTCACCGCTCGCGGCAGCTGAACTTAGCCGGTGGGGCTCCGAATTTTTGCGGCCGTTCAAGAACCTTGCTCCCACCGGGCCTGACACGGTAGCATCTGCCAAACCCACAATAAAAACTATGAACTACAGCCTTGGAACAATTCTCGCCGTCATCGCCATTATTTTGGTCTTAGCCACTTACCTCACTGGCGCGCCGCTTGTGCCGGTCGCAGTCATCCTTCTTGCGTTAGCAATTATTTTTGGAGGAAACGCAGTGCGCCCGGTCTAATTCGCAGAGGGAATAAAACGGCGAGATGCGAAAGAGAAGTCCAGACACTCACGCTCGCTCCCGAGTGTTGGTGCTGGTGGATGAATCCAATGTTGGGAGTTCTGTGCGGACCGCGGGGCGCGGACTAGACTGGTTAATGCTCCGCAATTTTCTGGCCGGTCCCGACACTGGACGCGATCTGATCGAGATGGTGGTTTATGCTGGATTGCCGCCGGCCATTCCGACATGGCAGGACGAACGCGACAAGAAAAACAAGTTCGTCCATTGGCTCCGCTCCAACGGATTCCTGGTCGTGACCAAAGATGGGGCGCCCGCCGAAGAAGGTCATTACAAAGCGAACGTGGACGTGATGATGGCGATCGACGCACTCGAGCTTTCCATCGAGATGCGGCCCGATGTTGTGATCCTCGTGACTGGCGACGTTGATTTCGCTTATCTCGCCATCAAGCTGCGCCGACACGGAATCCGCGTAGAAGTCGCATCAGTCGCCGCAAATCTCGGGAACATGCTGAGATCTGCCGCCAACAACGTGATCGATCTGGCCGAGCTGTTTCGGACGTTCGAGATCGCTAAAGTTCAGGACGCCCCGGCACAGCCTCAGCATAAAACGCAGTCCGCCTCAGGCGGACCCGGACGCCGGCCTCGGTTTCGCTCAACGTGACGTTCCTAAGCTTCGAGGCTGGTTCCGATCGTCGTTGAAACTACGACGTGACGAGACGGCGCGACTGGGTGAGTCTTAGTGCTTATGGGAAACAGCCAAGGCAGAGACAACGCTAAGAGACGCGCAAGACGACGAAAGAAGACCGAGCGCCTCGCGCTCGCGAAAAAGAAGCAGAACACGCGCGAGCCGGAGTCGCGCGGGCAGACGGCGAAATAACGCTCGTGCGAGTTAGTTTTACCTGACTATTAGATAGCGTTTACCGCTGCCGGGTGAACGCCATAGTCCAATTGGTTTCCCAGGTCTTCCCGCCGTCGGCGGAAAATGCCTGTTCCCAATGGCACGCGTCTGGACCCTTCACGGTCCAAATGAACCGGCTAAAAATATGCCGGCCTTCGAACAACTCCTGCGAGAAAAACTCTCCTCGGCCACCCTCGAACTTGCCCACCATTGGCACGTCCAGTCTCCCGGGATTGCTATCGGTAGCCCAATAGATGCTCCACTCCCCGCTTACTGGATTATAGAGGCGCACCGTTACCGCTTGAACACGATCTGACCCACGATTCATCGTGAGCTCGTCCACATTGCCAAGACCGCCGAGAATGTGCCGAACCTTACCGGTGCCTTCGAATTCTTCCCATTCTGTGCACCCTTTAAGCCGATCCTTCAGTCGCCGGTGCTGGATGTTCCAACTGCCAATGAGGAAATCGAAATCTGTCCGCCCATCGTGTTCAGACTCGTTAGTCATCGATTGCTTTCTTCTGTTTAAACTGATTCAGTAGCTATTCGACGTTGTGAATCAAGCATACAAGAATTGTCAGAGTTGCGGGATGCCGTTGAAACGGGATGAAAACGGCGGTGGCACTAACGCTGACGGCACGCGCAACACGATGTACTGCAGTCATTGTTATCAGAACGGAGAATTTGTTCTGCCGGATATTTCCGTGGCTGAGATGCAGGTGCAGGTGCGCGAAAAGATTGTCGAGTTCGGAATGCCCGGCTTTGTCGCCGGAATTTTTGTGCGCAAGATTCCGAAGCTGGCACGTTGGCAGAAAGCGTAACCCGGCGCTCAAGATAAAGTCCGCGACCAACGAAATTCGGCTGCAGTTTTTGCGCGGCGAGCGTCGCACGGCAACTTTGGTCGGTTCATTCATGCATCGTAAGCGGCAAAGGCAGGGATTAGCTGAACCCGAATTTCACCATAACGTTTACGTCATTCTACTTTCCAGAGCTGCGCTGAAGGATCTGTCGATCCTGCGGCGCAACCCCGATCGCGATCCATCCAAACCGGCGGTCTACGTTGGAATGACAGGATTGCCGGTCGATCATCGATTTGAAAATCATAAAAACGGATACAAATCGGCCCGGCTGGTCAGGAAATATGGTGTTCGATTGTTGCCAGAGCTGTTCGAGCATCTGAACCCGATGCCGTACGAACATGCCGTTCAAATGGAAAAAGATCTGGCCGAAGACTTGCACGCTCAAGGCTACGCCGTTTGCGGCGGAACTTGAGTAAGCTACGGGTTGCGCGGCCGCGGTCAGCGCCCGTGGCTACAGCTCAGGCCGCAGCCAACGGCAGCGGCTACAGTTCGCGGACAAGCTGGGGTAATTCATTCAAGCTTCCGAGAACGTAGTCCGCTTCTTTTTCGTATGCCGCGAAATCGACAAAGCGTGTGTCTGGAATCGCGGCGACGCGCATGTTCGCTGCTTTGGCAGCAGCGACGCCGGGAAGCGCATCTTCCACCACAAGGCACGCGTCGACACGGATT
The DNA here is from genome assembly GCA_035317225.1 of Candidatus Udaeobacter sp. Classification (GTDB taxonomy): domain Bacteria; phylum Verrucomicrobiota; class Verrucomicrobiia; order Chthoniobacterales; family UBA10450; genus Udaeobacter. The sequence goes on from DATHHK010000252.1 coordinate 3,142, forward strand.
CCAAGTTTGTCCGCCGCGAATAGGTAGATGTCGGGCGCGGGTTTGCCGTCTTTGACTTCTTCGCCGGTAACAATGACCTCGAAAAATCCGGTTAGTTGATGTCGATCCAAGAACGGGCGCGCAGACGCGCTGACCGAACTCGTGGCGACGGCGAGATGCAATTTCATCTGGCGCAATTTTTCCAACACTTCTTTGACGTTAGGAAAAAGGTCGACCCGATCGGCAAAGAACTCCGTCGCGATCTCGCCGCGACGCCGCATCATTTCCTCAGTAGGCACTGACAGGCCAAATGCTTTCTTATAGAATTCGACCGCCAGCCGGTAGCTCACTCCGACCACGTTCTGATGGTATTCGCCGCGATACGTCACGCCCCGCTCAGCCAGTAATTTCGCGTCGATCTCACTCCACCACGGCTCGGAGTCGGCGAGCACCCCGTCGAGATCGAAGATTATGGCAGATAGCATGACAGAAGTTGAGAAAGTTGGCGCGCGCTGATGCGTGCGGTTAACTCGTCATTTGCTATTCGTTGACGGTTCGAAGCCGTGCAACTTTACAAACTTTGCAGAAGCTGAGTGAGATCGTGGGAGAAGCTGGTTTCAGAGCTGTTGTAGCCACTGTGTGTCAAGCATACGTGACCGGTGCGATCGATCACAACCAGGGTGGGAAATCCGTTCACACGAAATGCGCGCATTGTTCTCTGTTCGGGATCAAACGCGACCGGCATTGAAATGTGGCGACGCTGCGCAAACGCTCGCACCCGCTCGGGCGTGTCGCCCCCGCTGTTGGTGCCGACGAGCACGAATTCGATGTCGCGGTTAGTCTGTAGATCGGCGCGAACACGCTCCAGCTCCGGCAACTCGGCAATACATGGAGAACACCACGTGGCGAAAAAATCGAGTACAAGAATTTTGCCGGGCGTCGCGCTGGTCGGCACGGAAGCATCGCTAATGGGTTGCAAAGAGAACCGTGGCGCCAGGTCATTCCTTACATGCGTTAACGCTCGCTGCATTTGCACCGGAACGTAGGAAACACAATACCAGGCAGAGACGGCGACGAGTGTTACAGCGGCACCAATTCTGATTACGTTGCCAAATCGATTCCGGAACAGCAGCAACGTGACAATCGCCGCCCACAACAGAAGGGTTGGCCAGAGCAACGGTGTCTGCGGCAGAACGAAGAACGCGAACAAGAACGTCGAGGCGAAAAGAAGCAGCACGGCAGCGATCCAATCTTCCCCTGATCCCAACAAAAATGCGGCGACAGCAAGCAGCAACGCGCCGCTAAGGTAAAGGAGACGAAGGTCGTCTGAGACAACGAGCGCGATTCCGAAAACGGCCGCGGCGACAATGATGCCGATCCCGAATGCGATCAGTCGTGCTTTCCAGCTCCCGCGTTGTGTCGGCATTGAATCCATACGGTTCCCTTTCCGATTTGATGCGGCAACTCCTCGATCTGGATTCAGATAGAGGTTGTTGCGGGCTTCTTCATCGCAGAAGACAGTGGCGGCTTATGCGGTCGGTTCGAAATGCAATCGTAATCGGTTTCGTGATTTTTTTGGGAATCACGCAGGCGCGCGCGGAAGAGTTCGACTCGATTTTGCGCTGGCGGAACATTGGACCTTACCGAGGGGGGCGCACTCGTGCGATCGCCGGGGTCCCGTCGCAGCCGAATGTTTTTTACATGGCTCCGGTGAATGGCGGCGTTTTCAAATCGATAGATTATGGTCGGACGTGGACGCCGATTTTCGACGATCAGCCGACGGCATCAGTCGGCGCGATCGCGGTTTCGATTTCAAATCCGAATGTTGTCTATGTCGGTAGCGGCGAGGGATTGCATCGGCCGGATCTTTCAGTCGGCGACGGCGTTTATAAATCGACTGACGCTGGAACAACGTGGAAGCATCTGGGATTGTCCGACGGTCAGCAGATCCCGCAGTTGGCTGTCGATCCAAAAAATCCGGACAGAGTTCTTGTTGCCGTAGCCGGTCATCCATACGGACCTAACGAAGAACGCGGCGTTTATCGATCGCTCGACGGCGGCAAAACGTTTGAAAAGGTGCTTTATCGCAATGAGAACGTCGGCGCGAGCGATGTGGTGATCGATCCGGGTAATTCGCAGGTTGTTTACGCTGCGCTGTGGGAATCGCGCGAAGGACCGTGGGAAAACGGAGCGTTCGACGGAGACGGCGGCGGTATTTTTAAATCCACTGACGGCGGCAAAACGTGGCGACAACTAACCAAAGGCCTGCCGGGCAACATCGTCCAGGCGAATATCGCGATTGCGCCGAGCGCTCCGAAAACGTTGTTCGCGGCGGTCCGGACAAAAACGATCTCGAAACTTTATCGCTCAGACGACGGAGGCGAAACCTGGGGCGGCACAACAGACGATCCGCGGCCTGGACTTGGAATCGGCGGGGGCGATCTCCCCGTGGTGCGGTTCGATCCAAAGAATCCGCAGATTGTTTACTCGGCGAGCATCGTCTGTTGGAAATCGACTGACGGCGGCAAAACGTGGGAGGGCTGGCGCGGCGCGCCTGGCGGTGACGATTATCAAAACGTTTGGATCAATCCAAATAATCCCGACATCATTCTTCTCGGTTCGGACCAGGGCGCGATCATAACTGTGAACGGCGGCAAGAGCTGGAGTTCTTGGTATAACCAGCCAACGGCGCAGTTGTATCACGTCAGCGCGGACAACGCGTTTCCGTATCGGCTTTACAGCGGTCAACAGGAAAGCGGCTCGGTCGGAATCAAAAGCCGCGGCGATCAGGGCGAGATCACGTTCCGCGATTGGCAGCCGGTCGCGGCAGAGGAATACGGTTACGTCGTTGCCGATCCGCTCGATCCGGACATTATCATTGGCGGTAAGCTGACGCGATTCGATCGCCGCACCGGTCAGGCGCAAAATATACTTCCTGTGCCGGTGCAAACAGAGGGGTTCCGGATGCTACGGACCGAGCCGGTCGTTTTTTCGCCGACCGATCCGTATTGGCTCTACTTCGCTGGAAACACGCTTTGGCAAACACGCGATCGTGGCAATCACTGGGAAAAGATCAGTCCGGATTTGTCGCGACCGAATTACGAGCTGCCGGCAAGCATTGGAAAATACAAGGAGGACGCAACAAAGCAGGCTCATCAACGCGGAGTGATTTACACCGTCGCGCCGTCACCGCTCGACGCGAACCGGATCTGGTGCGGGACCGACGACGGTCTAATTCATCTCACAACCGATGGCGGAAAAACCTGGACCAATGTGACGCCGCCATCTATTTCGGCGTGGCAGAAAATTTCACTGATCGAAGCCGGACATTTCGATTCGAACGCCGCTTACGCCGCGGTCAACACGATACGAATCGACGATCTGCGGCCGCACATTCTTGCTACCCACGATAGTGGCAAAACATGGACTGAGATCGCCAACGGCATACCGGCGGGTCAAGTCGTCAACGCAATTCGCGAAGATTCGGAACGGAAAGGTCTCCTGTTCGCTGGAACGGAAAAAGGCGTTTACGTCTCGTTCGATGACGGCGCGAACTGGAAATCGTTGCGACTGAATCTGCCGGCGAGTTCCGTGCGCGATCTTATTATTAAGAACGACGATCTGATCGTGGCGACGCATGGCCGGGGGTTTTGGATTCTCGACAACATCACTCCGCTGCGACAGTTCAACAGGAATCAGCGCGAGGATCTGCTGTTTAAACCGCAGACTGCGTTGCGCGTTCGCGCGAACCTGAACCCCGACACGCCGTTGCCGCCGGACGAACCGGCCGGCGATAATCCTCCGGACGGCGCGATGATCGATTATTTCCTTCTGAAAGAGGCGAGCGGTCCGGTAACGATCGAGATCAAAGACGGCAAAGGCCAGTTGGTCAGAAAATATTCGACCGCGGATACGCCGGTCGAGCCAAACCCGAAGCGACTTAGAATTCCGAGCTATTGGATTCGCCCGCTGCAATCGGTTTCCACAAAAGCAGGCATGCATCGGTTTCTGTGGGACCTGCATTACACACCGATCCCTGGCGTAGAACCGGAGTTTCCGATGCAAGCGACGTATCGCAACACCCCACCCACTGCAACATCACCATGGGCGGTGCCGGGTAATTACACGGTCAGTTTGACGGCAGGCGGCAAAACTTTCAGCCAACCGTTGACCGTTGCAATGGATCCGCGCGTTAAAGCGTCGACTGCCGATCTTCAGGAACAGTTCGATCTCTCGTGGAAATTGTATCAACTGCGCCTCAAGCTGGCGCCGATCGGCAAAAAGTTCGACAGCATCGCCGAGCAACTAACGAAACTCAGGGCAAAGGCTGCTGAGCGACCTGACGTCACGCAAAAACTGGAGGCCTTTGCTCAAACACTCATCAAGTTCGGCCCGCCGCATCCGCGACCAGGCGCTCCACCTTCGCTTTTCGTTTTGGAATCGACGAGGCGTTTGTTCAACGAGATCGAAGGCTCGGATGCCGCACCGACAGCCGTGGTCAAGGCTGCCGTCG
>DATHHK010000253.1:0-6640 GCA_035317225.1 Candidatus Udaeobacter sp.
CGAAGTTGAAGGACTCGGCTCAAATCCGAGCGCGCTCGACGCGGTCGCCTATTCGGTCGTTGTCCTGGCAATAAGCGGAGTGACTTTCGGTGTCATCTGGGCCCGAACGAAAAATCTATTTGCGGTGATCCTCATCCACACGGCCGGCGATCTCTTGCCAAATTTCGCCGGGTTCGCGCAAACATGGCTGTAAAGCGAGCACCTCAGATACCCGTATGGATGTTTTACCAATCCAGATATCGCATAAACGATTACATGCTCGACAAAAAAAGAGCTGGCCCGAAAAGGTGTCCGAGCCAGCTCCGAGGCATCAAGGTTCTTACATCGAATTAGTATCGGTAGTAGCGATGATGATTCCGATGGTGGCGGTAGTAGCGGTTCCCATTGTAGTACGTGCGCCCGTTGTAATAGCCGTAGTACCGATGGGGCCGATAGTATCCATATGGGGAATAACCGTATCCATACGAAGGATAGTAGCGATACCCATAGCTCGGGTAGCCGACCCCAATTCCCACTGACACCTGCGCGTCCGAACGCCGCGCAGGTATAAAAGCCAATCCGCATGCCATCAATGCAATTAACAGGACCTTTTTCATTATCGTATTCCCTTCTTTGTTTGTTGCTCTGCGAGGGACGAAAGCCCTTTCAAGGGTTCCCTGGACGCTTAGTAAGAATGTGCGTCACCCTCTATAATAGAATCGGATGCGAACGCTTTCGCGGTTCCTTTCAAAGGGCCAAAAACAGGATCCCTCTTTGAGGGGATCAGAGATTAACATCTAGAGGAAGATCCGGATCGAGATGATTCGAAGCGAGCCAGTCGCGATTGAAAAGCGTTGATTGATATTTATGGCCCGAGTCGCAAAGAACGGTGACGATTGTTTGGCCCGGTCCAGATTCCTTAGCGAAGCGCACCGCACCCGCAACGTTGATCCCGCTTGATAATCCGAGGAACAGTCCTTCTTCACGCAGAAGCTGGTAAACGATCGCTAGGCCGATCTGATCCGGAATCCGATATGCTCGATCGACGTTAATACCTTCGATATTATTTGTAACGCGGCCCTGACCGATTCCTTCTGCGATCGAATCACCGTCGTTAGCCTCCAGATTGCCACTGGTAAACCATGACCACATCGCCGCGCCGTATGGGTCAGCGCAGACGATCTCAATGTTCGAATTTTGTTCCTTGAGATAACGGCTCACACCAGCAAGCGTGCCGCCAGTGCCAACTGCCGCGACAAACGCGTTGACCTTGCCTTCGGTTTGTCTCCAGATTTCAGGGCCGGTGCTCTGATAATGCGCGTCGCGATTCGCCGTGTTATCGAACTGGTTCGCCCAGAACCAGCCGCGTTCCTCTGCGAGGCGACGCGCGATATGATTGTAATTTTCCGGATCCTTGTACGGCTTTTCCGGAACCGCTTTGACCTCCGCGCCGAGCGTACGAAGCAAATACATTTTCTCCGGCGACTGATTATTCGGAATCACAATAACGGTGCGATAGCCTCTGGCGCGCCCGATCACGGTAAGACCGATTCCTGTGTTGCCAGCGGTTCCCTCAATGATTGTCGCGCCCGGTTTAAGTCTGCCGGCTGCCTCCGCGTCGGTGATGATTCCGTAGGCCGCTCGATCTTTCACCGAGCCGCCCGGATTCATGAATTCCGCCTTCCCCAGAATCTCACATCCGGTCAGTTCGGACAGGCGTCGCAATCGAATCAGCGGCGTGTTCCCTACGTATCCATCGATGCCCGAGTATCTCGCAATCATCTAAACTGAATCCCCCTTCCCGAAATTGTTAAGCCGCTTTTCTCTTTTCGATAGCCTCTTTTTTTCGGCGCTGTCGGTTACGCCGAGGAATGCATTTCGACTTCAAAAATCCTCGTCGATCGCGAGCCGGACACAATTCGCAAATAGCGCCAACGTTGAATGTCGAATTGTCAGCTCTTTAGCGCTGCAGATTCGGCTTGTGTCAGCGTTTCAACCGACCGACGTCACGCGCACGTTATTGGTAGCGCAACGCAAACATCGGATCGATTCGCGTGGCGCGCAGCGCCGGAATGTAGCTGGCCAGAACTGCGACGCCGATTAACACAATCGAAATACCGATGAAGGTCAGCGGATCGGTCGGGCTGACGCCGAAGAGTAGCGTCGCCATCACGCGTGTCAGGACGAAAGCAGCTGCCAGACCGATGGCTACGCCCGTCAAGACAAGCCGTAACCCCTGCCCGACGGTCATTTTCAGGACATCGCTTCTCTGCGCGCCCAGCGCCATGCGGATGCCGATTTCGCGCGTCTGTTGCGCAACCGAGTAACTCATGACGCCGTAGATTCCCACCGCCGCAAGGACCAGCGCCAGACCGGCAAAGACGCCGAGTAATAACATGCTGAAACGCTGCCGCGCCACCGAATCAGAGACGATCTCTTCCATTGAGCTGATATCGGAGACCGGTTGATCTTTATCGATCTCCCACACAGTTTGGCGTGCCGTCGCTGCCAGGCTTAGCGGATCGAAATTTGTGCGAACGACCAGTGCGCGCGGTTCGAAAAATTCAGCCTGTTGGTAGGGAAGATACATCTGAGGCTTGGGTTCGATGATAAGCTCGTATTGCCGGACGTCCTTCACGACACCGACCACCGTCATCCACGGGTTTGGAGAAGTGGATCGGCCGACCTTTAGATGTTTGCCGAGGGCGTTCTCGCCTGGCCAAAAAAGACGCGCCGTCGTTTCACTAATCACAACTGCCGACGGCGAATCAGCCTTATCCCCTTCGGTAAATACACGACCCTCGAGCAACGGGATCGACATCGTCTTAAAGTAGTCGGGACTAACGACTCTGGTTATTACAATCGGTACCCGGTCTGGCGCAGGATCGGCGCGCCCTTCAATTGCGACTCCGACAGAATTTCCCGTGCTTGTTAACGGAAGGTTGGTCGCAACGGCGGCCGAGGCCACGCCCGGCAAAGCCCCCACGCGACGAAGCAGCTCGTCAAAGAAGAGCGACCGGCGCTGTTTGTCCGGATAACGCGTCTCGGGCAACGCGATCTTCATCGTCAATAAGCTTTCGGCGCGAAATCCAGGGTCGACATGGCGCAAGCGAACGAAACTATTGATCAAAAGACCGGCACCGATGAGCAGAAGAAACGATACCGCGACCTCGCTAATGATCAGGAATCCGCGAATGCGATTGCCGTGGTGTCCCCCGGCCGAATCACGTCCGCCTTCTTTCAAGGTGTCGTTGAGATTGGAGCTGGCCATCTGGGCTGCGGGCGCGAGACCGAAGAGCAATCCCGTTGCGATCGAAACCAGGATCGTGAAGAGGAGCACTTTGGTATCGATGCCGATGGCCTGCACCTGCGAGATGTTCGGAGGGATAAACCGCTTCAGCAGATCGAGTCCAACAATCGAGAGAACCAAACCAACGCCACCACCCAAGGCCGCGAGCAACACGCTCTCGGTAAGGAATTGCCGAGTCATACGGGAGCGGCTCGCGCCAAGGGCAAGACGCAACGCGATTTCCTTTTGACGAACGGCGGCGCGCGCCAGCAACAAGTTGGCGACATTTGCGCAGGCGATAAGCAACACGAACGCGACCGCACCGAGCAAGACAAGCAAAGCAGGTTTGATATTGCCTACCACATGTTCGTGGAGCGGAGTAATGACGGCGCCAATACTCGTGTTCGTTTGGGGATATTGCTGTTGCAGCCGCGTAGCAATCGTCGTCATTTCTGCTTGCGCCTGTTCCAAGCTGATGCCCGGTTTTACGCGCGCGATCACCTCGAGATAATGGTTTCCGCGTTGCCCAGCTTCATTCGCAGTGAAGGCAATCGGAACCCAAAGCTGATCTGTGCGGCTCGGGAATTGGAAACCTTTCGGCATGACTCCGACTACTGTGAAACTTTGGCTATCCAAATTGATGGGCCTACCGATAATCGTCGAATCAGATCCAAACCGTCGCTGCCACAGACCGTGGCTCAAAATGACGACATGATTTGCGCCAGCCCGATCTTCTTCCGGCAGGAACGCGCGGCCTAACTGGGGTTCCACTCCGAGCAGTTGAAAAAGGTTGCCGGAAACGCGTTGGCCATCAATTCTTTCCGGCTCACCCGTGCCAGTAAGATTAAAGCTGATCTCGGTCATGGCGGCCATGCCTTCAAAGACATGGTTCTGGTCGCGCCAGTCGATGTAGTTGGCAGCCGCAGGTGTATCACGCGGAAACCCTTGTTTTGAGTTCTCCTCCCACACCATGACAAGGCGCTCTGGATTTTTATAGGGCAACGGTCGCAGCAGCACCGTGTTAACGACGCTAAAGATGGCGGTGTTGGCCCCGATGCCCAGGGCTAACGCAATGATTGCGACAATTGTGAAGCCCGGATTCTTCAGCAGCATGCGGATGCCGAACCGGAGGTCCTGCAACAGATCGCCCAACAAATTTGTCTTTTCATTTCCCAACGTGAGCGGTTCTTGCTGAACGCGCCGCTCGACTCGCTTCAATTCCCGAGCGAGCAGATCGCTCTCGGCCAAACTAGCCACAGCCGCTCCGTATGCTTCCTCTTCAGTTGCGCCGCGATTGAGCGATTGCTCGTATTGATCGTCGAGGTGCTGTGACAATTCCTCAACGATCTCGGCCTCACGAGGCGGCGATAATTGAATCGCTGCGACTCGCTTTCGGATCTCTTCTTTAAAATCAGGCATGTGCGATTCCGGTAATGCGATTGATTGCGCCGACGAATTCCTGCCAGCCATCTCGTTGCGCGGCCAAAACTCTTTTGCCGGTTGGGGTCAGGCGATAGTAGCGCCGTCTACGTTGTCCCGCCTTCTCGACCCACCGTCCGCGAATCCAACCGCGCTTCTCGAGTCGGTAAAGCAGAGGATAAAGCGACGCGACGTTGAATCGCAGGACTCCGCGCGAACGCAGCTCGATCAGCTGACCGATGTCGTAACCGTGCCGTGGCCGATCTTCCACCAGCGACAGAATCAACAACTCCGCGCTGCCCTTTTTCAGTTCGCGATCGAGCATTGGTGAAGACATATATGCTTATGACATATATCCGTGAACAAACCAACAGTCAAAAGAAATTCGCGCGCCAAGGCGCCCTGAAAAAGACACTCCTTCTACCCAATCTTTTTCGATTTTGTTCTCAGGGCGATTCGACTGGCCAGGGCATTGAGGATTTCCGGGTTCCCGAGGGACCACGCATTATCAATCGTCATTCTCTTGAAGCGCCACTTGTCGCGATCCCGCATCAGATGACAATCGTAGCGATTCATCAGTAGCGCATATTCCGATCCACGGCGCGAACCCTCGCGCGGCAGGAAATGTTGCGACAACACGTAGGCATACAACGAAGCTGTATCACCAGTAATCTCGATTTGGAGGTTGCTTACACTGTGACTGGTATCGAGCGGACCGATCAATGGAAGAACGCCGTGCAGAATAGCGTCGCGCCCAATCAGTAGTGGAAAATCGATCTCGAGTTTTTTTCCCGCCGGTCTGAAATCGAAACGGCAGTCCGCCGTCAATGCGGACTCCAGAGAATCGGCATCGCCGTGGTCGAGACCAAAAGCGTAACGATGCAGGGCGTCGGCAATTTCGAATCGATCGTGAGCTAATTGGGCGAGGTCCGTCTCCATTATCAGGACGTTCGCTGATCCATTCCGATACTCTGATGTGTTGTCAAGATCGCACGAGCTCTTCGATCTTCTTCCACTCCTCCGCGCTGAGCTGGAGTTTCTCCGCCGCCATGTTCTCCTCGAGATGCGCGAGCGACGATGTCCCCGGGATTGGCAACATGACTGGCGATTTTTGTAGCAACCACGCGAGCGCGAGTTGCACCACGCTGACGTTGTGACGTTTCGCTTCGGCTTCCAACGCATTGCCGGTCTTGCGCAACGAAGCGTTCCTACTACCGCCAATCGGCGCCCACGGAATGAATCCCATCTTTTCTTTCTCGCAGTAGTTGAGCGCGCCCTCCGAGTCGCGGTCGGTAATGTTGTATTGGTTCTGGATGCTGACAATCGGCAGGACTTTTTTCGCCTGTTCGATTTCTGCGACCGTCACTTCCGATAATCCAACGTGTCGGATTTTTCCGGCATCCTGCGCCGCTTTCAGCGCGCCTAACGATTCTTCGACCGGCACCTTGCGATCGATGCGATGCAACTGATAAAGATCGATCCGCTCGAGTTTCAATCGTTTGAGACTTTTATCCACACATTGCGCTAAATACTCCGGCCGCCCGTCCGGCACCCATTGATTGGGACCGGGCCGGGTGTGACCGCCTTTGGTCGCGATCACCAATCCTTTCGGATAAGGATACAACGCTTCCGCGATGAGCAGCTCGTTCGTTTCCGGGCCGTAAGCATCCGCGGTATCGATGAAATTGACGCCCAGCTCAACCGCGCGCCGCAAAACCTTCTTCGCGTTCTCGCGATCAGGCGGCCAACCCCAGATCCCCTCACCCGTTAATCGCATCGCCCCAAAACCTAGCCGGCTGACCAACAGATCGCCGCCCAACAAAAATGTTTCGTCGCTTTTACTGGTACTCGCTGCCGCGATAATTTTTGGTAATCCACCGGTTAAAACGCCAGCTGCACCTGCGAGACTTACTTCCAAAAACGTTCTTCGTTTCATCGCAGATAAAATATGTT
>DATHHK010000254.1:0-6156 GCA_035317225.1 Candidatus Udaeobacter sp.
TCTGAGTAGCAGGAAGCATTTCGATTAACTCTTTTTGCCCGTTGAGCAGGTAGTATGGAATAAATTTCGCGGCCTCGAGATCCGATGCGTTATCGAAATGCTCAATGATTGCGCCGGCCGGCTCATAACAAACGTGTCCGGCATGAATGAGCTGCATTTTTTCTCCTCTAATCTGAAACTTGATTGTGCCTTCCGCGACATAACTAATTACCGGACAGGGATGCCGATGCAGTCCCGCTATCTGCTTCGGCTGAAGAACGATCTCGCGCACGTCGACGGTCGAGATCGGTTGTGTCCCAATGTTGGCTTTGTACAACTCTTTGCGCACAATCGTTGGCTGTGCTGACGCACTCGCTGCTACCAAAACTAGAACGCTGACGGGCAGGATCGACATCATTCTCATGCAACATCTGGTTGCACGAATCCGGCTCCAACGCCATTGACTTCCCACATCCCTTGCTCGTTGCGACTCTCAACTCTCAACCATTGACTATTACCTTATGAAGTGGGTCGTTTTTCTTCGGGCGGTGAATGTCGGCGGAGCTAATCGATGTCAGCCCGCGCTGCTCGCGAAACAGTTGTCGAAGTTCGGTGTGATCAACATCGGCGCGGTCGGAACATTTGTGGTCCGCAAAGATGCCAGTGAATCGACTCTGCGCGCAGCAATCGCAAAGAAGCTGCCATTCAAATGCGAGATCATGATCTGTCCCGCGCGCGAAGTCATCAAGCTTGCATCAAAGGATCCATTCGCGCGGCAACCAGCAGGACCGGACATAACGCGGTTTGTTAATATTCTGGCCAAACGCCTTCCCTCGCCGCCGCCTCTACCTCTCAGCCTGCCTTCGGACGACGACTGGGTGCTCAGGATAATTGGGATCGAAGACAGATTTGTTTTGGGGCTATATCGGCGGCAGATGAAAGCAATCAGTTACCTCGGCAAAATCGAGAAGCTGCTCGGCGTGCCAGCAACCAACCGCAATTGGAATACAATCGAGAAAGTCGCGAAAATCCTTAAACACAATTCACAAGATTGACCGACGTCGAAGTTTTTTACTTCTGACTTCTTTCTTACTTGTGACCTCACCGGCCTGTCATTTGTTCCAGCTTCTCGGGATATCGAGCCCCTTCTACCTTGATCTTTGAGGAAACACTTTCGATCTCGCGAAGATCGTCTGGCGTAAGTTCGACTTCTGCTGCTCCGATATTCTCTTCCAGCCGCTTTAGTTTCGTAGTTCCGGGAATTGGAACTATCCACGGTTTCTGCGCGAGCAACCAGGCAAGCGCGATCTGAGCAGGCGTGGCTTTCTTGCGTTTTGCGATCTCGCCAAGCAGATCGACCAAAGCCTGATTCGCTTTCCGAGCCTCCGGCGTAAAACGAGGGAGCGTGTTGCGAAAGTCCGAACTGTCGAACGTTGTGTTCTCGTCCATTTTCCCAGTGAGGAAGCCTCTTCCAAGCGGACTGTACGGGACAAAACCGATCGAGAGTTCCTCGAGCGCCGACAGCAGTTCCTTCTCAGGATCTCGGAACCACAACGAATATTCGCTTTGAACTGCAGTGACGGGCTGCACCGCGTGTGCGCGACGGATCGTTTGTACTCCTGGCTCAGAAAGACCGAAGTGCTTCACCTTTCCCTCCCCAATGAGCTCCTTCACCGCTCCTGCCACATCTTCGATTGGCACTTTGGGATCAACACGGTGTTGATAAAACAGATCGATCACATCGGTCCGGAGTCGCTTGAGCGAGGCTTCAGCAACCTCCCTGATATGCTCCGGCCGACTATTGAGGGCTGCCGCTCCCGGCCGCGTATCACCGTCACTATACTCGAACCCGAACTTGGTGGCTATCACCACTTGCTTGCGAAACGGAGCGAGCGCTTCGCCAACGAGTTCTTCGTTTGTGTACGGACCATAAACTTCGGCAGTATCAAAAAATGTGACGCCGCGTTCAACGGCCGACCGAATCACTGCGATCATCTCCTGTTTGTTGCCAGGCGGACCGTACGCAAAGGTCATTCCCATACAGCCCAGTCCGATGGCCGAGACTTCCAGGTTAGTTTTTCCAAGTTTGCGTTTTTTCATCTTTCTGAACTCCGAAAGTGAATCAGGTCTCAACTACCAACTAGATTGGTCACTCCGACTTGAGCGAAGCCATGTCTATGGAGAAGCGGTACTTCACATCGGACTTGAGTAATCGCTCGTAGGCTTCGTTGACCTTCTGAATAGGAATCACTTCGACATCGGCGGTGATGTTATTGGTCCCGCAAAAGTCGAGCATCTCCTGCGTTTCGGCGATGCCACCAATGGCAGAGCCCGAGAAACTGCGACGCCGCACGATGAGGCTGAACGCCGGGACTGCGAGAGGCTCCGCGGGCGCGCCGACCATCGTAAGATTGCCATCGACACCGAGTAAATTGATGTAGGCGTTGATGTCGTGATTACCGGAGACGGTGTCGATGATGAAATCGAAGCTGCCGGCGTGCTTCTCCATCTCGTTAGCATTGCGGGATATGACAGTTTCGTCTGCGCCGAGGCGCAGCGCGTCCTCTTTCTTGTTAGGCGACGTGGTAAACACGACAACGTGGGCTCCGAACGCATGGCCGAACTTCACGGCCATGTGACCAAGCCCACCGAGACCAACCACACCGATTTTCTTGCCCTTGCCCACACCCCAGTGGCGCATCGGCGAGTATGTTGTGATTCCAGCGCAAAGCAGTGGTGCGGCACCGGCGGGATTCAAATTAGACGGAACGCGCAAAACGAAGTGTTCGTCGACGACGATGCTTTCAGAATAGCCACCATAGGTAAAGCCGCCGAGGTGCTTGTCCGGCGAATTGAAAGTGAGGACCATGTTCGGACAGAACTGTTCAAGGCCTGCTTTGCAGTTGTGGCAAGTACCGTCCGAATCGACCATGCAACCGACCGCGACGAGATCGCCTGCCTTGTACTTGGTAACTGCCGACCCGACCTTAATAACACGACCGATAATCTCATGCCCGGGAACGATTGGATAATTCGTGGCCATGAACTCACTCCATTCGTTGCGCACCGAATGAAGATCGGAGTGACAGATGCCGCAGAAGAGGATCTCGATCTCCACGTCGCGATCGGTTGGATCACGACGCTGGATTTTCGTTGAGGCCAGCGGCGATGTTTCACTGGAGGCGGAATAAGCTTTCGCGGTGTACGTAGTTGGATGCATGGCTGACCTTATCTCTATTTCAGTCGGGGTCGCTGCGCGAGTGTGGGATTTTGCACTGCCACCTTAGAGTGAATCCTGATTCCCTCCTAAAGATGGAATCGAAACGCAATCTAGCGTCGCGCTTAGTTATCGGATTGGCCATTGCATAGGAATGGCCAATCGAACGGTGTCATCGGGGAGGAACATGAAGAATTTCCTCCATGTAGCGGTCGGCGGCGACGGCTGCCTCCTCTGGGTTCCTACCGTTCTGACGCGCGCTCAAGTAAGGCGCGTACCAGTCCCACCAGTTATGCTTGGCGTGCGTCTTCTCATATTGTCCGTGGTGCTCCTCCGTCTCGTGGAGGAGCTCGGCAAGAGTTGCAACGTTTGGCGCTGGTGCTTGCGTCAATTTCCATTCACGACCGGAAAGTCGCGTCGTGATCTCCTGGAGTAGCCAGGCGTTTCCGTCTGGATCTTCGAACGAGGCAAACGAAAAATAGGAACGACCCTGCGGGTCGCGCCCGCCGACGCGTGGGTTCTCTAATGAGTTGTTGAAGGGGCCACCGGCGTAGTGGAAAATCTCGCTCACGTTGACGCCGCGGGCGATCAAGTCGTCGCGGGCGGAGTCGACGTTGTCCACGGCGAGGACAAAGCTGTCCGCCGAGTTAGACTCGGCGGACGTGATTCCCTTGCCGAAGATGATCGACGCCTCTGAATGAGGAGGGGTAAATTGTATAACCCGAAATTTTTCATTCGCGACGTAATCGATATCTAACCGCCACCCCAGTTTCTCGTAGAATGCTTTGGCGCGATCGACGTCGGAAACAGGCAGGAACCCAATCTCTAGTTTCATGTCCATGATCAATACTCTTTTTCTTTTATTTGGTTCGGTTGAGAGGAGAGATCGACAGCGATTTATCTCATACGCAAACTACTTCCTACTTCCGCCTTAATTCGCTACCTCAAAGATCACTTCCAGCTCGACCGGGGTACCTAGCGGAAGGCTCGCGACGCCGTACACGAGGCGGCAAGGGTTCTTCTCTTTTCCGAAGACGTCTTGTAGCAACTCCGAAGCGCCATCGGCGACCTTCGGCTGATCGCGGACATCTCCCGAAGTAGCGATCAACACACCGAGACGGACGACGCGCGTCACCTTGTCAAGCGAACCCAAATGTTTTCTCGCGACCGCGAGAACATTGAGCGCCGCGAGGTGAGCGGCGTTGCGCCCCGCGGCCACATCGAGCTCCGCGCCTACCCGCCCAATAAACTTCGCCTCGCGCCCGTCTGTTGGAAGCATCCCAGTCAGAAAAAGCAGATTGCCCGTCCGCACCGCTTCCACATAGATCCCGAACGGCTCAGGGGGCGGCGGAAGTTTGATGCCAAGTTCATTCAACCGCTGTTCGGCGCTGACCGGCCCGGAGCCTTCGGGGGTTACCATTTGCCAACGTGCGCACCGCCGTCCACGTGCAGCACCTCCCCTGTGATCTGGCGAGCTTCTGTTAAAAAAACCACGGCGTCGGCAATGTCCTCCACGGTGGTGATTGAGCCCATCGGCGAACGCGTTTTCAAAAAATCCTTCGAAGCCTTGGCATGAAGCGGTGTGTCGACGGTCCCGGGCGCTACCGCGTTGAATCGAATGTGCTCTTTCGCGTATTCAGAAGCCAGGCTTCTCAATCCTGCGTTCAGGCCACCTTTAGTGATCATCGGAAGAGAAGCGGGTTCGTCGGCAATTGGATTATCGACCAGCGATGCAGTGATGCCCACCACGCTGCCACCTGTCCCCTGTGCCTGCATCTGTTTGACGGCAAGCTGTGTGATGTAAATAAAGCCTGCAAGGTTCGTCGAGACGAGAGCGCGAAAGTCATCTGCCGTGTACTCCGTGAACGGCTTCACCAAAAAGATGCCGGCGTTCGCGACCACGGCATCGATCGAGCCGAACCTTTTGATCGCGAGTTCCGCAACCCTCTGCGCCGTCTCAAATTGACCTGCGTCGCCGTCGACTAAGACGAGGTGATCAGAAGCCGAAAGCTCCCTCGATTTCGTTGCGTTGCGCGCGGTTCCTACGACATCATAACCGTGCTCGAGAAACGCTTTGACGACTCCGGCGCCAATGCCTTGCGATGCTCCGGTAACGATGACTGTCTTCTGATTTCGTTCCATATATGGCCTTTGTTTGTCGTTAGGCGCGGCAGTACCCGCACGATCGTCGCGTCGGAAGAATCTGTTTAGCCATCATCGTGTCACTCATTGTAGCTCCGTTCTAACCAGCGCAGTGATTTGTTAGGCGTTCATGCCGCGAGCAGTACTCGCGGGTGAGCCGCCGACAAGCGTCCGTGAAGGTTTTTCATAATCGCCATGCCGATGTCATAAACCGAGTTCGCTCAATCCCGGGTGATCATCCGGGCGACGACCAAGCGGCCAGTGATATTTGCGATCTGATTCCGAGATGGGGAGATCGTTGATGGACGCAAAGCGAAAGGCCATGAGCCCGTCGGGATTGAACTCCCAATTCTCGTTGCCATACGACCGATACCAGTGACCCGAATCATCGTGCCATTCATAGGCGAAACGAACCGCAATGCGATTTCCGGTAAACGTCCAGAGTTCCTTGATGAGCCGGTAGTCTAGCTCTTTTGCCCATTTGCGTTTTAAAAACTGAATGATCTCCTGCCGTCCATGCGGAAATTCAGCCCGATTTCGCCAGCGCGAGTCGATTGTATAAGCGAGTGCCACTTTCTCTGGATCACGAGAATTCCAGCCATCTTCGGCGAGGCGCACCTTTTGGATCGCAGTCTCACGAGTAAACGGAGGCAAGGGCGGACGGGTTGCTGTCGTTTCAGTTGTCATGATTTCTTCTCCTTGAGCGATTTCGAGCCTCTAATACCTCAGGTTGTGCCAGCGAGCCCTTCGCTCGCGGCTGTACCTGGCGGGAAGCGGTCAGGTGGAGCTCTCTTTGCGGAGACGCCTAACGGACTTGG
>DATHHK010000255.1:0-4147 GCA_035317225.1 Candidatus Udaeobacter sp.
ACGCCGGCCGCATGAGCGGATGATGAAATGGATGATCGACCCTAACGAGTCGGGCGAACACGTCTTGTGCCTCGAGTTCGGCGGCCATGGCCTCGAGCGAAGTGCGCCGACCCGACAGCGTAATGGAACGCGGCCCGTTGAGAGCCGAAATCGTTACAGTGCGGTCGTGCCGCGCGATGAGGGCCAAGGCTTCTCCTTCAGGCAATCCAACAGCGAGCATCGTTCCTTCTCCGCGTCCGCAGGATTCCATGAGGCGCGCTCGGAGAGCGACGATCTGGGCTGCTTCCTCGAGAGAAAAAATTCCGGCGATGCAGGCAGCCGCGACTTCTCCCACGCTATGGCCGACGATGGCTGAAGGCTGAACGCCCCAGGATTTCCAAAGCGCCGCGAGCGCCACTTGCATCGCGAAAATGGACGGCTGTCCAATCTCCGTCCGTTGCATCTGGGATGTTTCTTCGGAGCGGCCGAGTTCTTCGAGAAGCGAGAACCTGGCCCACGGACGGAGCGCGGCGTCACAATTTCCAATTGCTTCCCGAAACACCGGCTCATGCTTCATCAACTCGCGACCCATTCCCCACCATTGCGGACCCTGCCCGCTCAGGATGAAGCCAATACGCGGTACTTGTTCCCGGCGCGCTGTGAAAGCCGTGCGGATTTTTTGGCTTTCTTCTTTCTTCGCAAACGCGTCGAGTTCCTCGGTCAGTTCCGCCCAACTGTCAGCCACAAGCGTGAGCCGGTGTGGGTGATGATTACGCCGCGCTCCCAATGTATATGTAAGATCCGGCAGGACCGGCGAGCTGCCGTTGGCATTCGCGTGTTCCTTAACCCATGCGCTCAGATTCGCCGCCGAAGTCCGGAGCGATGCTTCCGAACGAGCGGAAAGCACCAGCGGCCATGGACGACAACTTGGAATCGCCAAAGATTTTTCAGGCTGATGCGGCGGAGGTTCAGCCAGAATGACATGGGCATTCGCGCCGCCGAATCCGAACGAGTTGACACCTGCGATGCGCTCCTCCGTTCCATTCGGAAAAGGTTCAAGTTGAGTCGGCACGCGCAACTTGAGTTTCTCAAAATCAATGTGCGGATTCGGCGTAGAAAAATGGAGACTGGGTGGAATCTGGCCGTGCTTAAGAACCAGCATCGCTTTGAGAAGCCCCGCAATGCCCGCTGCGGTTTCCAAATGGCCAAGATTGGTTTTTATGGAGCCAATCGGTAGTGGCGCGTTGGCGGAGCGATTGCCACACAGAGCCTCCGCGAGAGCATGCGCTTCGATCGGGTCCCCCACCGCCGTCCCAGTGCCGTGGGCTTCGACGAAGCCGACTGCCTCTGGCGTGATTCCAGCATCCCTGCAGGCATCTCGCACCAGTCGCGTTTGCGCCTCCGGGCTGGGCAGCGAAATGCCGTTGGTGTGTCCATCTTGATTGATCGACGTCCCCAAAATCACGCCCTGAATTGGATCGCCATCCTCGATCGCCCGCGAAAGTCGCTTGAGCAGGACCATGCCAGCGCCTTCACCACGCACAAATCCATTGGCGGACGCATCGAACGCGGCGCACCGGCCCTCGGGCGAAAGCATCGCAGCCTGCGAAAACCCGATAAACCCGCCCGGCGAAATCATCACTGTGACGCCCCCCGCCAAGGCAACGTCTCCACGCCCGGCCCAGATGTGCTCGCACGCCGCGTGAACTGCGGTGAGCGCGGACGAGCACGCAGTATCCATCGCGACACTCGGGCCTCGCAGATTCAAGCAATACGAAATCCGGTTTGCGGCAATGCTGTGCGCGCTCCCGGTCGGCGAATGAGGTCCGATACTGAAATGATCAAAACTCGTGCTTTGAATTCCCTGATAATCGTTATGCGAAATGCCGACGAAAACTCCGAGGTCGGCTCCGCGTTCGAAATCGAGGACGAGTCCGGCATCTTCGATCGCCTCCCATGCGGTCTCGAGGAGAAGCCTGTGCTGCGGATCCACATATGGAGCTTCCCGTGGAGAAATGCCAAAGAACTGCGGGTCAAATTGATCGATGGCATCAATAAATCCGGCCCGCAACGCGATGGATTTGCCAGCTACGCCCGGTTCAGCATCATAATATCGCTCTACATTCCAGCGATCGGGCGGCACTTCAATGATGCCTTCCCGGCCTTCGACAAGAAGCTTCCAAAGGGAATCCTTCGAACTCGCGCCACCGGGGAAACGGCAGCCGACTCCAATTATTGCAATGCGGTCTTTTTGCATGGCGGTGAGATGCTCCGCGGGGCGGACTGATTAGCGCTGCCTGTGACCATGTCAAGTCAGCTACCAATCAGTGCACGGATCTATGACGTCAACGGATGGTAAAACATTCACTGATCCAACATCATTCGTTTTTAACGTAACCCACGCGTTTACTTACCATCTTTTTCCGGCATTGTTTTGTTTAATTACGTTGGTCGCCGCTCATTTCCCAACTTTTCTCTTCGGCGTCCTCTGCGATGCTAATGGCGGTATGCGTTCCAACAAGCTTTCCCCGTTCCAAGCCGATTTCATCAAGCTGCTCCCGCGAACAGGTGGTCAGGACCGTTAATTTATTCGAACGAAATCATGTGCGGCGTCGCGGGAATAATCGACTTGGTTGGGCAGCGCCCGGCGCCAGAAGGCGTCGTGCAACGGATGGCGCGCGCAATCACCCACCGCGGGCCGGATGAGGAAGGTTTTCTTGAACAACCGGGAATCTCACTTGCTTCTCGTCGATTGAGTATTGTCGACCTGGCTGATGGGCAACAGCCGATGACGAATGAAGACCGCAGCATTTTCGTGATCTTCAACGGTGAATTATTCGACTACGTCGAACGGCGCGAAGAACTTGTTAGGCAAGGACATCGCTTCCGCACTCATTGTGATACGGAAATCATCCCACACCTTTGGGAAGATCATCACGAAGGGATGTGGGAGCGGCTGCGTGGACAATTTGCCATAGCACTGTGGGATGCGCGGCACCGACAACTCCATCTCGGCCGGGACCGCTTCGGTATCGCACCACTTTTCTGGAGCCGGCAGGGCGACTGGCTGCTATTTGCTTCCGAAATCAAAGGCCTGCTTGCGTCAGGAATGGTTCCACCGCGACCCGATCGCAAGGGACTCGATCACGTGTTTACCTTCTCCGCGGTGCCGGGACCGAGGACCTGTTTCGAAGGTGTTCAACTCCTGCCACCAGGACACTGCCTCCGCATTGCGCCGGGAAGTTCGGGCACGAGTCCGGTGATTGCCGAACGCGCGTACTGGGAAATGGATTTTCCGGCGCAGGGTGAAGAGGAATGGGGAAATAATCCGCGTGCGCTGGTGGATGAATTCGAGCGGCTCCTTACACAGGCCGTCGAAGAACGGCTGCGCGCGGATGTGCCAGTAGGTTCCTATCTCTCCGGTGGTGTGGATTCGAGCATGATCCTCGCCTTAGCCTGCCGCCTCAAGGGTCCAGCCATCAACACCTACACCGTTCGGGTGGATGAGCCGGAGTTTGATGAACTGAGTGCAGCGAATCTCTCGGCGCGGCACATCGGAGCAAAGCCACCCATTGTCCAAGACTATGGGGATCTGGAAGCGCTCGAGAGTTATCCCCGACTCATTGAAGCCGCTGAAGCTCCGGTGATCGACACAGCTTGCGGCGCCTTGCTCAAACTTGCCGAGCGCGTTCATGCCAATGGTCAAAAAGTCGTGCTGACTGGCGAAGGCGCGGACGAATGGCTTGTCGGTTATCCATGGTACAAAGCGGCCCGGCTCATGGGGTTTCTCGACATCGTGCCGGGATTGAATCTGAGTGATTGGGCACGGCGGGGTTACCTGCGCCTGAATAAGGTACCGCATTTTCCGCCGGAATGGCGCGATCGAGTGGAAAGTTCTGTCGGCGGTCAAAACGCGTGGATCGATTCCTATGGGTTACTCGCGATTTCGAAGCTGCGTTTCTACTCTGAGCAGATGCGCGAAGTAATGAACGACAGCCATCCATGGGGCGAACTGGGATTTCCTCTCGAAAAAGCCAAACGCTGGGCCCCGCTCAATCGCGGCATCTGGATCGCGGCGCGGGTCCTGTTAGCGGGCCATCTGTTACAGGCCAAAGGCGACCGCGTGGCCATGCACTCCTCGGTCGAAGTTCGTTACCCGTTCCTGGAT
>DATHHK010000256.1:0-3867 GCA_035317225.1 Candidatus Udaeobacter sp.
TTCCGCGCGTTGGCCTGCGCGCGGTCGAACGAGGATCGTGCAAAATTGAGTCGCCGGCGATGCGCCAAGGAGTGGCACATAGAAGCCGGCATTGTCCGTCTGCTGATCGAACGGACCCTGCATCAAAGTGTCGGGAACAACTCCTACGATCGTTCGCCACGGCTCCGGCTCGCCGGGGTTGAAGATCCGGACCTGATGTCCGAGCGCGCTTTGGTTGCCCCAATGCTTCCGCGCAAAACTCGCATTCACGATCGCAACCGGTTGCTTTGCGTCGCTATCGTCAGTCGTAAAATCGCGCCCTTCCAAAATCTTTAGCCCGAGTGTCGAAAAATAAAGGTCCGAGACCGATTCGAAGTTTCCGCGCGGCCGATCGCGGTCGGTAAGATAATTTTGGCCGTCAACTTCATACTGACCGCCGCCTGCAAATGTCATTCGAAAGCGATCAGTCAGCGCCGCCGAATCAAACTGAGGATTGGCGCGCAATTCTCGAACCGCGCGTTTGAAAAAGTCTCGGCGGCCATCTTCAGTATAGGCGCCTTCCATCAACGCCATTCGGGCGCTGTAAATCGCGTTGTCGTCGTAACCATAGTCGAGCTTGAGCTGGTTTCTGATCGACCTGATCTCAAGGGTTGTCGCAATCAACAGCGCCGCTGTGAGTGCGATCTGCGCGATCACCAGAAGCCGTGTGATGAGGTTGACCAACCGACTGCTATTGCCGCGGCCGCCTTCTTTCATCATCTCGGCTGCATTGCTGTGAACACTGACTACTGCCGGGACGAGGCCGGAAACGATCGTTGCGATCAAGGTTATGCCGACGGTAAATGCGAGCACCCGCCCATCGATCGTAAATCGAACCCAGTAGGGCAATCCAAAACCAGACGGCAGCGCTTCCATGGAGCGGGTCAATAAGTCGACGCTCCAATACGCCAGCAGGACTCCAACGACTCCGCCGAATACCGCGACCACCAGACTTTCGGTCAACATCTGCCTCACGAGTCGCCAACGTGTCGCCCCGAGCGCGCCGCGAATCGCCAATTCTTTTGCTCGCAACGCGGCCCGGCCGAACTGCATATTCATGACGTTCACGCACGCGATCAGCAAGACCAGAATGACCGCAGCCAACATCGCCCAAACGGTCTGCCGAAATTGAACGCCGATGATCGATTTTGCGAGCGGTTGCACAGTCGCTGACGTAAAATTTTGGTTGGTCTTTGGATTATCTCGCGCCAACTGGCGGGCAAGACCGATAAATTCCGCATTCGCCTGATCGAGAGTGATCCCCGGCTTAAGCCGACCCATCACCGCAGGTGCGGCGTTGTTTGGACCGATCACCAGCTGGCCGCGCGGTATCGGGGGAAATTGATTGTAAAGCGGGGTCCAGAGTTCCTCAAAACCGGGGAACTTAAAATTCGGCGGCATAACACCAATGATGGCTGCAGCTTTGCCGTTAACTCGAACGCTCTGTCCGACGACATTGGGATCGCTGTTGAAATCCCGTTTCCAAATTTCGTGACCGAGAATAATGACTCTTTCCGCACCCGGCTTGTTGTCAGCGGCGGTGAAATCGCGTCCAATAATCGGCAATACACCAGTGATCTTGAAAAAATCCTCTGTGACGTAGCCGCCGTTGTAACGTTGCGGCTTGTTCTTATAGGTAACGTTTATGGTCGATCCGCTGAGATAGCCGGCCATCAACGAGCATGACTTCTGGGCCGCTTTCAAATCTTCGTAATCCTGCGCTGTCGGAATCAGGCCGTTTCCGAAATTGTTGTTTTGATCGCTCGCTTTCGGATCGATCAGCCCAACGGTCACCAACTGCTCCGGATGCGGAAAGGAAAATCCGCGCAACACGACTGCATTGACGACTGTAAATTGAGTCGTCGCACCGCCGATGCCAAGGCCGAGAACAAGCACGGCTAGAAAACAAAAAGTTTTGTCTTTGAACAAAACACGAAGCCCAACTCGGACATCTTGGAAAAATGAATCAAGAATCATAACGAATTTCCTTTTTGTTATTTAGCGGCCGGCGATCTCGGACGATGAAGGTTCAATCGTGATATTTCCGATGGAAGTCTTCAGCTCCACCGATTTTCCGCCGCCATTCAGTTTACCGCGTAAACGCTCCCGACCTACGTTCGCCGTCTGGAACGGCAAACGGCTAAAGATTTCGCCCACGCTCGTGCTCGCATCGATATCGACGGTCGCTGTTGCCGGCAGAGAGACGTCGATGTTTCCCGCACTCGTTTCCAGCCTCACATCGCCGATGACAGCTTCGCGAATTGACGCGCGAATCGATCCGCTGGAGGTCTTGCCGATAATCTTACCTGTAACCCTCTCCAAACTGAGATTTCCTCCGCTCGTTCTGACTTCGGCGTCGCCGGAAAAATTGCGAACATCGATTCGTCCACCCGACGTTTTGGCGTCCAAAGTTCCCGTTCCATCCGCTATGATAATGTCGCCGCCGCTCGTTTCGATCTGGATCGGACCGCGACAATCCTCGACCTCGATCGAGCCACCGCTTGTGTCCGCCGTGAGTGTTCCCTCTAGATGCTTGAATACCAGTTTACCGCCACTGGTTTTCACGGTCGTATTTCCTGTGATTTCTCCGGCGGTAACATCGCCGCCCTCAGTGTGAAGATCGGTCTCAAATCTCTTCGGTATGCGAATCGTATAACGACCATTCATTTCCGAGTGACCAAAGCTCCAGAACTGTTTGGATTTCGTACAATGCGCGCGGACCGTGACAATGTTGCCATCCTGGCTAATTGCGACCGGAGCGGCGGCAAAATATTCCTTTTCTTTGGCTTCGTCCCCGAAATCGATTTTGCGGTATGCCTCGATGACGACTTTGTCATCGGCACCGGTCACGACGTTGATTGTTCCAAAATCAACGTCGACAACAAGTTTCCCGCCGGGCGCCGCATCCTTTTGTTGGTTGATATTCTCTTCGGAAGCGGCAGAAGCAACAAGGGTGAGAATGAAGAATATGAATGAAGTTCGGGTAAGAGCGGACATAGCGTGTTAGTGGGTTAAGTTTTCGATACAATCCAACCGTCGCGCAGTTGGATGACGCGCTTGCCGTAGGAAGCGTTTTTCTCGGAATGCGTGACCTGCACGATCGTCATCCCCTGCTGGTTCAGCTTGCAGAAGAGCTCCATGATTTCCTCGCCCTGGCTCGAGTGGAGATTGCCGGTGGGTTCATCGGCTAGCAGAAGTTTGGGTTCGGCGATGATCGCGCGTGCGACGCCTACCAATTGTTGTTGGCCACCGGAGAGCTGACTCGGATATAAATCTTTTTTACCGACGATTTGGAAACGATCGAGCACGTCCGCGACCATCGCGGCGCGTTCGCTTTTTTTGTAGTGGCGATACGAAAGGGGGATATCGAGGTTCTCGTAAACCGTCAGGTCGTCGAGCAAATGATACTGCTGGAACACGAATCCGATCTGCTCGTTTCGCAACGCGGCGCGTTCCTTCGGCTTCAAATGATGGACTGCGGCATCACCCAAAAAATATTCACCGCGCCAGCCGTGATCGTGCATACCCAGGATGTGCAAGAGCGTCGATTTACCTGCGCCGGACGGACCCATCACCGATACGAAGTCGCCTTCCTCGACCTCCAGGTTGATGTCGCGTAAGACGTAAAAAAACTTCTCCTTCGCCAAGGGATAAGAGCGTTCCAGATTTTTAAGTTTGATCATACGTTTACTCGGCGCGCAATGCTTGGGCTGGATCGATCCGCGTGGCGCGTCTCGCGGGTAACCATGTGGCAATAAGTGCGGCGGTAATGAGGATTAGCGGAGCGACGGTGAATGCGATCGGATCAAGCGCGCCAACTTCGTAAAGAATTCCGCTCAAGATTTTTGC
>DATHHK010000257.1:0-2203 GCA_035317225.1 Candidatus Udaeobacter sp.
GCGCATGATCCGGCGCACAGTCGATGGAACCTCACTAACAGGCCTTCGATGAACGAGCTCCCAGGTAAGGCATATGTAAGTGGCGTTCACGAGGAAGAAAACCGCTGCGTAGAAAGCAACTGGTTGCGGCGCCAATCTGCTGACGGCCATCCAAGCGGTTGAGAGTAGAAGCAACGACATGGAAAACAAATGTGCGAAATTGAACCACAACAGGCGAGGGGTCGCCTCTGTGGCATAGCGCATCAGATAATGATGATTGGTCCACACGATCGCGATGAACAGATAGCTCACTGCGTGGGACAGCGAACACGCCGTCGGAAAACGCGCTCAACCGCTCCGGCGTCGCTCTATGGAGCACGGCCATATCGTTTGTTACGCCCGCAAATTCTGCTCAGACCAACATAAACTGTCGGTTACGAGGTAAACGCTTCTTTGTTCACGACGTATGGCATCTTGGCCGGGTCGCCGCCGTAACTAGCTTCCAGCACGTCGATCAGTCCCTGCACCGTGCGCCCGGCCATGCCTTTTTCCGGATCAACCGACAACCGCGTGATCTGCCCGCCGCTGGCGAAATGGTGGAACACGCGACAGCGATCGGTGATTTCGGGATCGAGCAGCGGCGAATCCGCTGGTAAAGGTTCTTTCTCGAAGACGTCTAGCGCGGCCCCAGCAATGACTTTTTCTTTCAACGCTTTCGCGAGGGCTTCCGCGTCCACCACGGGTCCGCGCGAGCTGTTTATCAAGTACGCCGTCGGCTTCATCAATTTCAGCGTCTTCTCGTTGATCAGGTGATAGGTCGGCTTGTCAGTCTCGCCTTCACGCAACAGGGGCACGTGAATCGTCACGTAATCGGCACTGCGTAACGCGTCCTCGAACTCGACGTATTTGATCCACGTCTTCTCCTTCTGAATTCCGCGCGTGTGACGGAGATCCATCAAGTCATGGATAGCAGCGATGTACTTGTCGTTGTGATATGCCGGATCGTAGCAAAGAATGTTCATGTCGAAGCCGGTGCATTTCTTAATCATCGCCAGGCCGATACGTCCGGTGCCGATGACGGCAATCGTTTTGCCTGTGACCTCGTCGCCAAGAAACGGGAGGAACGGATGCCACGACGGCCACTTTTGTTCGCGCACCAGTCTCTCGCTCTGCCACATCTTGCGCGCGAGCATGCCCATCATGAAAAATGCGAACTCGGCGGTCGCTTCGGTAAGCACGTCGGCGGTATTCGTGAACGGGATTTTGTATTTGTTCGCATCGGCGCGATTGATGTTGTCGAAGCCGACAGCGATCTGCGCCACGACCTTGAGCGTCCCCTTCCCCGCTTCAAACACCTCGGCATCGATCGGATCTCGCAGCGTGGTGATCAAGCCATCGATGCCGCTCTTCACTTTCTCGATGATGAATTTCTTAGGCGGGGCCTCAGGGCCTTGGAAAACCTCGAGTTCATAACCGCGCTCGCGAAGACGGTTCTCGGCCGCATCACCGATGCGTGATGTCGCAAAGACGCGAAAGCGTTTCTTATCTGTCATGGCTGGGCAAATTGAACGCGAATATAAACGCGCCTTCTGTTTTGGCTATTCGCTCAAGACGAAGAAAATGGCGTTGTTCACCAATTTTTGACTGGCGGGTTAGCCAAGTGGGAAGGCTGCGGTCTGCAAAACTCGCTATGAGCGAGTTCGACTCTCGCACCCGCCTGCCCAAATTAGGACATCAGCGAGGCGGACTACAGATTCTTTCTTGTCCAATTGCTGACTCGCTCAAGTGCTTTCTCGATGTTCTCGATGGAGTTGGCAACGCTGAAGCGCAAGTAACCTTCGCCAAAATTGCCGAAGGCGGTACCGGAGAGCGCTGCGACGCCGGCGTCGTCGAGCAACGCGTCGGCGAGCTTTTTCGATGGCCAACCTGTCTCTGTGATGTTCGGAAAAACATAGAATGCACCGTGAGGCGACCGGCATGAGAAGCCTTTGATCTTGTTGAGACCGGCGACCATAACGTCCCGCCGTTTCTTGAACTCAGCGCACATCGCATCGACCGACTTTTGATTTCCCCGCAGCGCCTCAATCCCAGCAATCTGTGTGAAACTCGCGGTGCACGAGTTTGAGTTAGTCATCAGACGCGAGATGTGTGCCGCGAGATCGGCGCGCATGACGCCGTAGCCCATCCGCCAACCGGTCATGGCGTAAGTCTTGGAGAAACCGTC
>DATHHK010000258.1:0-2948 GCA_035317225.1 Candidatus Udaeobacter sp.
CGCCTAACACTTTGGCTTCGCATGAGCTACGGGCGTGCCAAGCAGCTTGCTCAGCTCATCCATCGTAAGCGGCTTTTGATCGGTAAATTTTTTCCCGACGATGCCTGATGGCGAGCAGATGATGCCATGGCTTCAGCCCTAATCACTTGCCATGATGAATAGCGGCTGCATTTCGAAATCGGTGTAGAGTGGACGCAGGCGCTCCTTGTTATAGTACCTCTCGACGTTGACCGTTTTCTTGCTGCTGGTCACCACTTCAATCGGCATGTTGTCATAGCGCCCATTCTTCAAGACAACGAGGCGGCCGTGGCTGCCGTGCAGGATGAGATCGAGGGCAAGATTGCCGTAGGCCATGGGCACGATCGAATCAATCGCGTCGGGATCGCCGCCGCGCACCATATAGCCGAGACGCTGGTTGATGGCCTGGATCGGTTTGCCCTTGTTGTATTTGGCGGAACGGTCCTTGAGCTCGGCCGAGACCAGGTCGCCGATTCCGCCGAGTTTCAGATGACCGAACGCGTCGGTCGTCCTGTCGGAGAACACCATCTCACCGCCTTCGAACATTGCCCCTTCTGAAACGATAACGACTGAATATTTGCTCGGATGGTGCGCGCGGTCATAGCACAACAACTCCGTCAGATGCTCCATGTCGAATTTGTATTCCGGGATAACGCATCGATTCGCCGCGCCCGCCATGGTTGGCAACATCGCAGTGAACCCCGCGTAGCGTCCAAACACTTCCATAACGAGAAATCGCTCGTGAGATCCGGCCGAGGTGCGGAGACGATTCGACAATTCAATCGTCCGGCTGACGCATGTGCTAAAGCCGATGCAATAATCAGTGCCCGGCACGTCGTTGTCCATCGTCTTGGGTATCGCCACGACCTTGACGCCTTCCTTGGATAAACGGGTCGCAAAAGAAAGTGTGTCGTCGCCGCCGACCGGAATCAGATAGTCAATTCCCAGCCAATCCAGGTTCTTGATGACTTCAGAAGTGAGATCGTTCTTGTCTTGATCGAACGTTGCGCGCAGCGCTTCAGGTACCTCTTCTTTTTTCACTGCTGACGGGTTCGTCCGCGAGGTATGCAGAAACGTGCCGCCGGTGCGCGCTGCACGATTGACGATCTCTTCGGTCAGGATTTGAAAGTGCTCGGTGTTGTCGGCGTGTTCATCACGCAGGATGCTGATCGCGCCCAGCCAGCCATGGCGGATACCAACGACCTGATAGCCTTCGCGCAGGGCGCGAATCGTGACCGCGCGGATCGCCGGATTAAGCCCCGGCACATCCCCGCCGCCGGTCAGAATACCGATTACGCCCTTTTTGGTCGCGATGTTGGCCATATTGCATTTAACCTTGAGGGATTTCCGACAAGTTCAAATTGGACCTAAACCCGCGTCGGGTCAGCAGAGGTGTTAGTCCACACTTTGACTCAGGTTTGATCTGTTGCCGATCTTATGAACGCAAAGCAAGCCGTAGCGTGGGTCAAAGAATGTGGGATAGCCATGGAGTCGGCACGCGCCAGCGTTCCTAGTCTCGCTCAGGTGGTAGCAGGAGAACCACTGAGGGGTAGTTGGTGGGCACATCCGAAGGGAAATGATATATTCCTGCTCTCGCGATCGATTCGCAGTTCTCCCGACGTTTTGGTGTGCCGACTGGTAGATGGAAAAATTACCTACATCCATCGGCGTCTGTGGCCCGCCCTCGTCAGGTTGGCCGGCCGGTTTTCCAAGCACAGGCTTGCCGCTGTTAAGGAAGCGCACACTCCTGCTGGCAAGCACAAATTGCTGGTCACTCCATTTCCCGAGTGGGTGCCGAAGAAAGTCCTGGGAGTCGCACAGAAGCTCACCGAGAAAGAGGCCGCTTCACAATTAACGTTCCTTCTATAACGATCGAGTTTTAGCGAAACGGCGATCTTGAAAATCGGGGTCGCGTCTAAACGTTCCCGAAAAGGAATGCGCCCAGCCCGTTTACGAGTACATTGTCGCGATGCCGACTTACATTTACGAAACCACTGACCCCGCCAAACCGGTCCGTACCTTCGAGGTTAAGCAAAGCGTCCACGACGAGCCCCTTCGCAGCGACCCGGAAACTGGCGAAGGAGCGCGGCGTGTGATCTCGGCTGGTTACAGCGTTCTCGTTCGCGGAAAATCTGTTGGTCCTTCGGTCGGCTCGGTCGGTTCTCACTGAGCCTTGATCTCGGAGGGTTGCCGGACATTTTCCGACAGTTAAAATATTCGGCCTCTGGAATCATTTCGCGATCTGGTGAAGTCGCCGACTTTGTCTTCCACCGAACCCGTTCCTCAACGGTCCAGACTTGCACGGTGGTGTTCCGCTTGAAGAAAACGGGGTCGCGTTTAAACTCCGAAACTCCGAAAGTCATCGCCCGCCACGGCGGGCAGGCTGAGCTAGGCATCTAATATTGAATTCTCGTTAGGCCGTATCGCTCCGTTTGAAACTCGCTCGTTGCCCGCACTCACTCATGTGCTCCCGCCCCATTTGAAACTCGGTCGCGTCCCCGCTTTGACTCATGTGCTCCCGCCCATTTGAAACTCGGTCGTGTTCCCGTTTCCTCGCCGCTACCCTCGCGACTTTGCCTTCTATTGTCGCTTTTCCCAAAAGCTCCATTCGACCTGTCGGTTTGCCCATCCATGTCGCTCGACTTCCGTCGGCTCCGTTCACTCACAGCTTCCCTCGCAAAAGTCCAGCAGCTGCCGGATCGCTGATCCCATCAGCTCCATTTGACGAGGCGGGTGCAAGAAACGGTCCAATCTTGGCAACATGTTGCGCGCGCGAGCACGTTAAGAGCGCGATCTTCGCAGCACAATGAAAGAACTAATTAACATCATCGTCCAGAAAACTGGAATCAGTCAGGAAAACGCGCAGCAGTCTGTGCAAGTGACGCTTGGTTTCTTGAAAACCAAATTGCCGACACCAGTCGCGGCACAGT
>DATHHK010000259.1:0-12316 GCA_035317225.1 Candidatus Udaeobacter sp.
CCCAATAACCGAGCTGATGTTGACGATACGACCGCCCCGCTGCTTGATCATGGCGCGGATAACCGACTGGGTAAAACTAAAGACGCCGCGCAGATTTGTATTAATGACCGCGTCCCAATCCTCGAGTGACATTCGCATGGCGAGCACGTCTCGGGTAATACCGGCGTTGTTAACCAGAATATCTGTCCTGCCTAAATCACCGAGAATCTGCGCACCGATTTTTTGTACCGCCGCATGGTCTGCAACATCGACGGTGTAGGCCTTTGCTGCATCAGCGCGAATGGCGTTGATCTGATCCGCGATGCCCTTCGCATTGGCTTCCGTGCGGCTCACACATGCCACACGCGCTCCTTCGTTCGCCAGTCGCAAGGCGATGGCTTGTCCAATCCCCCGGCCCGCTCCCGTAACGATCGCAACTTGATTCTCAAATCTCATATGGGTTTTTGAAGAGTGAAGAGTAGCTTTGTGCATCGCCCCGTGTCGAGGGCTGGCTTTCCGGCGCGGCCTACACCGCTCCGTAGCGACGTTGCCGCCGCCCAAATTCTTCCACGGCGGCAACGAGATCTTTTTTTGTGAAGTCGGGCCACAGTTTTGGCGTGATATACATCTCGGTGTAGGATGTTTGCCAAAGAAGGAAGTTCGACAGACGCATTTCGCCCGAAGTGCGAATGAGCAGATCGGGATCGGGATAGTACCGTGTGTAGAGGTGTTTGCTGAACATCTCCACATCGATCATTGCCCTGTCGATGTGACCCAATTCGATCGCGCGAAGCAAACTCTTGATGCCATCGATGATTTCGAGACGGCCTCCATAACTCAGAGCGAGAATGAGAGTCAAACCAGTATTGCCAGCGGTTTGCTCGATGGTTTTATGAAGTTGTTCCTGCGAACTGGCGGGTAAGTCAGTCAATCGGCCGATGGCCTGAAGACGCACATTTTTCTCAATCAATTCCGGCGTCTTCTCTTTCAGGAATTTTTCGAGCAGACGCATGAGCGCGAGGACTTCTGTCTTGGGACGCTGCCAGTTTTCAGCGGAGAAAGCGTAGAGTGTCAGATATTCTACTTTTAATTCGCCACATCCTTCTACGCACTCGCGAACAGCCTGGGCACCAGCTTCGTGTCCTTTGATGCGCGGCAACCCCCGACCCTTGGCCCATCGGCCGTTACCGTCCATGATGATAGCGATGTGACGTGGAACGCTCTTCACGTTCGGAGGCATGACTACAAGATGATTGTCTCACCGCGTGCCGGCCCGACGCTAATCATAGATAATTTTGCCCCCGTTAATTCGGAAATGTATCTGACGTATTTCCTCGCCGCAGGAGGAAGCTGCGAAAAAGTTCGAGCAGAATGAGTAGGCGTATTCCAGCCGCGCACGTCTGTGTAGATTGGCTCACAATTGGCCAGCTGTCTTGCATCGCAGGGCGGAACGCTAAGGCGCTTTCCATTTAGCCGATAAGCTACGCAAACCCGGATCGGATCAACATGATCCAGCCCGTCCAGGTTAGTGATGGTGAGCTCGTCGATCCCATTGATCATTCTGGCATAGCGGGTCGCCACAGCATCGAACCAGCCACAGCGACGTTTGCGACCCGTGGTAGCGCCGAATTCCCTCCCCAGGTTGTGAAGCATATTCGCCAATTGCATGTCTTCTGTCGGCAAAGCCCCCTCGCCTACGCGAGTTGTGTATGCCTTCATCACGCCCACTACCTGGTCGATCCGGTGAGGTGGCACACCAGTCCCGGTGCATGCGCCCCCGGCGGTTGTATTTGAGGAAGTCACATACGGATACGTGCCGTGATCGATATCGAGGAATGTTCCCTGCGCTCCCTCGAAAAGAATGTTTTTGCCCCGCTCCATGGCGCGATGCAGATACACGACCGTGTTGTCAACGAATGGACGCAATCTCTTGCCTGTCGCCAGATAGCTTTCATTGACCTCTCGAAAACTAACAGGCTTCGCGCCGAGTGCTTGGAGAATTCTGTTGTTCTCGGTCACCTTGGCCTGCAATTTTTTTGAAAACACAATCGGCTGTATCAGATCGGACATGCGCAGGCCCGTGCGTGCTGCTTTGTCACCGTAAGCTGGACCAATCCCGCGTTTGGTAGTTCCAATTCTGGTATGGCCTTGACGCAGTTCGCGCTGCTCATCGAGCAGTCGGTGATAAGGGAGGACCAAATGGGAGCAGTCGCTGATCAACAGATTTTTGCCGATTGTAATGCCTAGTTTGCGCAAACCATCGATCTCGCCAAGCAACGCGATCGGGTCGATCACAACGCCGTTTCCGATTACGCAGACTTTACCGCGTCGCAGAATTCCTGAGGGGATCAGGTGCAAAATGTATTTAACGCCACGATGAAAGACCGTGTGTCCGGCGTTATTGCCGCCCTGGCTTCGAACAACGATGTCAGCCTTCGCGGTAAGCACGTCAATAATCTTGCCCTTACCTTCGTCGCCCCACTGCGCTCCAATTAAAATTGTATTGGCCATTGCAATCAGAAATGGGCAAAAAATTTTCCCGATGCATCCGGCAGGACACAGTCGGGACTGCCTATGAATAATAGGTTGGCGGCATCTACGTGCAACAAAATTCGCGCTTTGCCCTACTCTTGCTCCTTATATTTTCATACTCGTGCTCTGAGAAGGCGAACTGACCGAAGAGACCGAATCCGAAACGAAGCCTCTGATTAGGGTGCGGGCGTTTGCCCTTTTGACAAAGGAGTAGCGCTTGGCTCCGATCTTCCGGATTCCATAAACGTTGGCCGCACTGCGCCAGCCGCGTCCGGCTTTGCAGCTCGTGAACTTGTCCGATGCGATGTGTTTGTCTGTTCAGAGCGGGGCTCCCTTTTTACCGGCCTTGGAGTCTCAGGGGCAGCTGGGCTCGGCGTTGAAGCAGCCTCGGAATCTGATTGGCCAGATTTCCTCGCTTGTGATGGATTGGGATTGTTGAGCCGCTCGGCAGCAAGCGCTCCCGCCATTCGCATTTGCTCAAGCGTCGGCTCTGCGGATGTAGATTTTTTGCGTGATTTTGGTTTGGTTCGTTCGGGCTCCGGTGTTGCTGAGTCCGCAGGAGTTTGCTCTGGAGGTGGCGCTTGCTTGGGAGCTTCCGGTTTCGTCTCGCGGGCAACGATTACCTCCTGTGAATACAAGTGGCCGACGAGAATGAAGCTGCAGAGCAGTATCATGAAAAATCCCCTCGGCATAAAGCGCCGTGATAGACAACTCCAACCCGTTCGCAAGCCCCCATTCACAAGATGTTTCCGAGGTTATCCAGTTGGCCGCGTGACCTTGATCACAGGCAGGGGAAAACGCAGTTGCAACTCGTTTTCCAGATAAATCTCAATGTGGTGTAATCCGTACTGCTGAAACTGTACTCCGCCAAAATAATGGACGTTAGTCGCGTGGCCTTCCATCTCCTTTAAAACAAATTCCACTTCCGCCTGCGCGATGACCTGTTGTTCGTCGACACCGACGATGCGGGATTTTTGTCGAAATCTTCCAGCTCCGCTGCACCAGCGCGTCCAGATGCAGAGCCGGATATAATTGATCGGTAAGGCAGGCGCCGGGACGACACTCAGCACGCCCACGAGCGTTTGCATACCGTTGATTTCGCACCGGACGTCCTCACAGAGAACAGCGCTTTGCAGATCCGGAAGAATAACGTCGGTCGCCATGACTGGTTGATTACATGATGCCGCGCATCAACAGCGTCAATAGTGCTATGCCGAGAACAATCCGGTAAATCGCGAATGGTACAAACCCGCGGGCACGCACCCAATTCATAAACCAGGCGACGACGGCAAGTGCTACGAAAAACGAAACGATGAATCCGATGGCGAGCACAGCCCACGCGTGCGAATTCATTGCCAGCGGTGCAATATCCGCCTCGTGATGGTGTGGCATCACGGTCTTCAAAAAATCAAAGCCCGTAGCCACCACCATCGTTGGCATCGATAAAAAAAACGAAAATTCGAGCGCGGCTGGACGTGACAGACCTGCGACTTGGCCGGCGGCAATGGTGGACATCGAGCGGGAAGTCCCTGGGAAAATGGCAGAAAGAATTTGCGCGGCACCAATCCAGACCGCCTGCGGCAAAGTCATTTCGTCCATATGCATCGTGCGCGGCCGCGTGAAAACAGCGTCAACGATCCACATCACGATTCCACCGATAAGAAGCGCGAGGGCCATCACCCAGAGATTTTCCAGGTTCTTGCCGATTTGTTTCGTCAGTGCCCAGGCTGGGACCGCTGTGACAACAAACGCAATCAAGGTCAGACTTAACGGATGCGTGAAAATCGTGCGATCGCCGCGTTCGCCCTTTGGAAACGTGCGAACAAACTGCAGGATGCGGTGCCAAAAATAAACGGGTAACGCCAGAATGGCGCCGAGCTGGATAACGATCGTATACATTTTCCAGAAACCGTCGTGAAGGTCGATATGCAGCAACGCTTCGCAGATGCGTAAATGCGCGGTTGAGCTTACGGGAAGAAATTCCGTCAGCCCTTCGACAATTCCGAGAAAGACTGACAACAGATATTCGTGCATGGATTGAAGCGTTAAAAGGTTACAGTGCCTCCGTTCCCCGTTCATCCGTCCGAATCCGCACCGCCTCTTCGACCTCGGTCACAAAGATTTTGCCATCGCCGATCTTCCCGGTTTTGGCCGCTCCCAAAATTGCCTCGACAGCCCGCTGTGCGCGGTCGTCCGGAACAACCATCTCGAATTTTATCTTCGGAAGAAAATCGACGGTGTACTCCGTGCCGCGATAAATTTCGCTGTGTCCCTTCTGTCGGCCAAATCCTTTCACCTCGCTAAGAGACATTCCTTCTACACCTGCTGCCATTAGGGCTTCCTTCACCGGCTCTGTTTTGAAAGGCTTGACGATTGCCTCGATCTTTTTCACCGCGCCAAAACTAGAACTGGCGTACCAAATGGCAAGCAATCCGATTCAAATGACAGAATCGGATTGCTTTTCTTCACTCGACTATGCCAATCCCCCTTTCGTCACAAGATTGCAATTCTGCACCATGATCTTCGCTTATCTGCAGATGAGTCGGTGATCGCACGACAAAGGATAATGCATTATCGCACTCGAACGCTATACCCTTGCATTTACATGACTGCTTTACTTGAAGGAGAGTTCCGAAGTTGAGTACGGAACCCGCACAGCCTGCCTCTGTTCTCAACCGCTTACCCGCTTGCAGGGGTTTAATCGGCTACTTCCTCCTCACTTTTAGTTTCTCCTGGCTCATGTTCCTGCCGGGTCTGCTCACGTATTACGGAGTTCTCAATCTGAGTTCACAGGCAGTGCGTTCGTTCGCCATCGCTGGTTTGCTCGGACCAATCTTGTCGGGATTTATCATGACGGGCGTAATTGAAGGGTGGCCGGGCGTAAGTCGCTTGTTGCGGCAGATCGTGCACTGGCGTGTCGGGCTTGGATGGTACCTGTTTGCCCTTATTGGTCTGCCGGCAGTAATGGTGCTCGCTACTATCGTCCGACCTGGGACTTTGGAATCGCTCGACGTTTCCGCCCAACCGTTCCGGGTGACCTATCTGCAGGCCTTCATCTCTATGGCACTCATCGGAGGACCACTCTTCGAAGAACCTGGGTGGACCGGCTTTGCGCAGGCTCGATTGCAGCGGTTGTACGGTTCGTTGGTCGGCGGCCTCATTCTTGGTAGTCTCTGGGCGCTCTGGCACCTGCCCGGATTCTTGATTCCCTCCCAGGATCTAAGCGACATACCCCCGAGGGGAACCGCCCTCGACTTCGCGGTGTTCGCCTTTGCTCTCGTGGGTCTGCGTTTGATTATCATTTGGGTGGTCAACAACACAAGAGACAGCGTGCTTATGGCTATCCTGGTGCACGCCTCCTGGAACACCTTTTATGCTACGTGTCTGATCCGGCTTTTCCCCACTCGGGCAGTTCTGGGCAGCTACTCGAACCTCACGATAGGCGCATGCGCATTGGCGCTCGTACTGATTGTGGCGACCCGGGGACGGCTGGGTTGCCAGAACGAGGCCAACACGCTGCCTGAGACAGCCGTGCCGCCAGGATGACGAAAAGAAGATCGCGTTTGCGCCGTCGGATTCATCGCGCATAACTTCCGCCGATGAAGTTCGTTTTTTGTATTTTCACGATCACCACGATCACAACCTTCGCGCTGGCGCAGGAGAACACCACGCCACCGCAGGAGAAAACCACTCCGCCGCCTCGCGTTTATCCGGTCGCGTTGCCGAATTACGACGAGGAGACCGCTACGCGACTGCAGATTTTTTTGGACAACAGCGATTTCGGGCCTGGGAAAATTGACGGGCGAATGGGCGAATTCTTTCGCAAAGCGCTCATCTCATACAAGCATGCGCACGCCATGCCGAAGACTGGTGCGGTCGATCAATGGATGCTCGATCAAGTGCCAGTGACCTACTCTACTTATACGATCAGGGATGAAGATCTGAAGTTGGTGGGCAATGTGCCGGGCAGCCGTGCCGAGCAGGCCAGATTAAAATGGCTGCCCTATACGTCCTTTCTCGAGTTCGTCGCCGAGCGTTATCATTCGGCCGAGTCTTACATTCAGAAACTTAATCCCGGAAAGAACTGGGAGCAGCTTCAGCCGGGCGAAACTTTGAAGGTGCCGAATGTATTGCCCTTCGAGGTTGAGAAGTTCACAGAGGGGAAAGTTCCTGAAAATCCGGCATTCGCTTCTCGGAAGGTTTTTGTCGATACGCACGAGCACCTTCTGGAGGTCTTCGACCACGATCAGTTGGTCTGTGTTTTTCCGATTACGCCTGGATCGAAAACTCTGCCGGCGCCAGTGGGCACGTGGAAGATTCTCGGCACAAATGTTTGGCCGTGGTTCCGCTACGATGAAGGCATGCTCAATTACGGTGTGCGCACGGAAAACTTTTACAATCTTCCACCGGGTCCGAATAACCTCGTTGGCGTTCTTTGGATGGGTTTGAACAAGCCCGGCATCGGCATCCACGGTACGAACAATCCCGAAACCATCGGCCGCGCCGCCAGTCACGGCTGCATTCGGCTGGCAAACTGGGATGCCGCGCGGGTGAAAGACCTCGTAAGCGTAGGAAATACTGTCCTTATTTTCTAGGGACCGCTCGGCGTTCTGGCGCCGCCGGGCGAGCGCGCTCTACCAAATTTCTCGAAAAAGTTCGCGCGGAATCGTGGTGTCGAACGTCTAGGCTTTAGATCGAACCAATGGATCCCAGTGAACGCGAACAGTATCGGGCAGCCATTCACGGCGATCGAGAGGCATTTGAAATGATCATTCGCACCCATAGCCGGACACTTTTCGCCATCGCTTACGGGATTCTCCAAAGTCGCGAGGAGGCAGAGGACGTCGTGCAGGATTCGCTGGTCAAAGCATGGAAAACACGCTGGCGTGTGCGTGATCCGGAAAAATTTCCTGCTTGGCTCGCAACCGTCGCGCGACACAAGGCGCATGACGTTTTTCGCAAACGCCGCACGGTTCCTTTGTCGGAACAACTGATCGAACCGATCGAACCAGAGTCGGCTAACCCGAGTGCTTTGGATCATAGATTGCAGTCCGCGCTCGCAGCGTTGCCGGAACTTCATCGGGCCGCGCTCACATTGCGCTATTTCGAAGGAATGGATTACCGCACCATCGAAAACACCCTGGGTCTAACTAATGGCGCGCTGCGAGGAATTCTGGGACGAGCGCTCACGTCTATGCGCAAACAACTTCGCCCTGCTCTCACCTCAATCGACTAAACGCATGGCAACGATCCACGACGAAATTGACAACTGGCTGGCCGCCGATCTGCACCGCGAGCTTTCTAACAGCGAACGGAGCGCGCTGCATGCCCATCTCGTCGATTGCAGTGCGTGCCGAAAGACCCATCGGGAAATCAAACTTATGAACAAAATTTTGGAAGAAACTCTCGCAGATGAAAAACCCGATCCTGCTTTCGAACAGCGGATGCTCGCGGGCTTTCGAAATCGCATCCCTCAACGAAGCGGACTTGTAAGAGCGCTCGTCGATCTGATGCGTTTGCGCGCTACTCAAATCGCAGCGGTCGCCGCCGCGTTGCTCGGACTTGTGCAGATCGGACGGATGATTACAGGAGAATCTGTCACCGCGCCGCGTGAACGCGAAGGCTACGTCGGGGAACAATTTGCTGCGCAACCGTCACAGGTTCCAACATCACGAGCAGCTCAATCGGGTGCTTTAGCCAAGTCAGACGAAGGCGCCGCCGGCCGACCACAGGGTTTGGCGCTGAAAGAACCACCGCCACCGGCTCCAGCTCAGTCAAAAGACGAGGGACGTACGCGTGCTGAGGTGGAACGAACGATCGTTACTGGATCAAATATTCCGACTACTGCGGAAGAAGTCGCGCAAGCTACAGTGCAGGAGCCTGCTCCAGCACTCACCAACCGCAAGCTGATTCGCAACGCGACTGTCGAACTGGAGATCGCCAGCTTTGATAATGCTGTCCAGAAGATCACTGCATTTGCCAGCGACGAACACGGTTATGTCGCTACAACAGACTCTGAGAAACAGGCAAACGGGAAGCTACGTGGGCAAGTCGTCGTCAAGGTCCTGCCGGAAAACCTTGATCGCTTTCTGCAAAAGATTCGGAGCCTTGGCGAACTGAAAAACCAGACATTGGGCTCTGAAGACGTGACCAAGGCCTACTTCGATACCGATGCGCGCCTGAAGAATGCCCACGTAATGGAGCAGCGTCTCATCGATATGTTGAAAACGAAGACCGGTAAAGTGTCCGATCTGCTTCAGGTGGAAAAGGAACTGGGCCGCGTGCGTGAAGAGATCGAGAAGATGCAAGGTGAATTAAAATATTGGGATTCGCAGGTGCAATTCGCCACGGTGACGATTTCGCTGGCCGAAAAAGACATGGAAGAGCCAGCAGCTTTCCTGCTCAAGGAGCGCGCGCAACTCTCCCTTTACACCCCCGACGTGGAGAAGATTTACAACGAGACCAAGAGCCTCGCCTCGCCAAAGGTGCAGATCACAAATGCGCAACTAAACCGCGATTACTCTGGACGAGTTTCAGCGCAACTGAGCATGCTCATCGCTCCGGAAGAAAGCGACGCTGTAATCGGCCGCGTCAAAGGATTTGGGCGCGTGGAAAATTTCCAGACGCAGACCCAACGCATCGCGCAAGGGGGCAGTGGGATGTCGGAAAATGCCAGGACCAAACGGGACAAGATGGAACTCAACATCACGATCTCTCGCGAAGAACAGGAGCAAGCTTTTCAGCAAACCAGCCTGCGCATTCGCACGTCTTCGGTAGACGAAAAGGCCAAGGAGCTTCGCACTCTTGCCGAGAAGCAAGCCGGCCGCGTCCGCAGCTCAAGTTTCAGTCGTGACCCGGATGGCCGCGAAGTGGCAAATGTTTCGCTGCGCGTGCCGCTAAAGAATTACCCGGCGCTCATGCAATCGCTCGACTCGCTAGGCAAGGTTCAGAACGTGAGCGTTCAACGTCAGGACCGCGCGGAGGCGCAGGTCGACGAATCAAACGCACCGGCGGACATTTCGATCCAGGTTTACAGCCAGGGCAATATCGTTACCGAGGAAAGCGGCTTGCTTGCCACGCTGCGGCGTACATTGGCGCAAAGTGCAGGCGCAATTATGTGGAGCTTGCGAATGATTGGCGTGGCGATCGCGTTTCTCGCGCCGTGGGCAATTGCAATTGTCGGCATCATCTGGATCACGCGACGTGCAATTCGCGCAAAGCGATAGTTGGAACGCGTTGTTCTCAACGCGTTGACAAATCATGCGGCTTTGCCGCCCTAATGTTTGCGTCTTTGGCGATCCATTTGCCGTCGTCTTCAGAAGAAGCCGATCCACCGTGAGAGACGGAATCAATCTTGCCCCCTGGCGAAACGAGTCATACGTTACGTTAATTTCCCAAGGATCTTGGCGATGAAATCTCAAGGCGGTATCAGCTACAGTAACGCGGCGGTCGCTGCTTGTCCGAAACACTTACTCCAATTCGCAGTCGATCAGCGATACGACGATTACACATCGGTCGATCACGCGGTCTGGCGATTCATCATGCGTCAGAACATGTTTTTCCTGAAAGAATACGCGCACAAAGTTTATTTTCAGGGCCTCCTAAACACGGGCATTTCCTTCGAGCGCATCCCGCGCATTGAAGAGATGAATGATATTCTGGCAAAGATCGAGTGGGGAGCGGTGGCAGTGGACGGTTTCATTCCTCCGGCGGCGTTCATGGAGTTTCAGGCCTACAAAGTGCTGGTGATAGCCTGCGATATGCGCCAGATCCATCACATCGAATACACGCCGGCGCCGGACATTGTGCACGAGGCCGCCGGTCATGCGCCGATTATTGTTGACCGCGAATACTCAAATTATTTGCAGCGCTTTGGCGAAATCGGAGCGAAAGCAATGTCGTCCAAAAAAGATTTCGAACTGTATCAAGCAATCCGCCACTTATCGATCCTGAAAGAGCGGCCGAACGCTGACCCGAAAGAAGTCGATGAAGCAACGAAACTGGTCGAACATCGGCAGAAAAATCTCGGCGCGCCCTCCGAAATGGCCCTTCTCTCACGTTTGCATTGGTGGACGGTCGAATACGGACTCATAGGCACACTCGAGGATCCAAAAATTTACGGCGCTGGATTGCTGTCCTCGATCGGCGAATCGGTGTCATGCCTTGAGGCTGAGGTAAAGAAGATTCCCTACTCAATTGACGCTCAGAACTGCGCGTTCGATATCACTTCGAAACAACCGCAGCTTTTTGTCTGCCGCGATTTTCAGCATCTCAAAGACGTGCTTGAAGAATTTGCCAGCAAGATGGCGTTCAGAGTTGGCGGGTTTGAGAGCATCAACAAAGCCATCGAATGCAATAACACCGCGACCTGTGACTATTCGTCCGGTCTCCAAGTCAGCGGGATTTTCGCTGAAGTGATAACAGGCGAAAACAACTTGCCGATTTATATACGGACAACCGGCAAGACCGCTCTCGCATTCCAGGGCAAAGAGCTAGAAAGCCACGGCGTCGATTATCATAAGGAGGGCTTCGGTTCGCCGGTCGGCAAATGGAAACAAACATCAACTGCGCCAGAGCTGCTCACTAACGACCAACTGCACGCCCTTGGAATTGTTGAAGGTAAAAAAGCGAAGATCGAGTTCGTCAGTGGCATCGTCGTATCTGGTAAGGTTGAGAAAATTCTGCGTCGCGACGGGAAATTATTGTTGATCACGTTTGTAAACTGCAGCGCAAAATATCTCGATCGCGTCCTCTTTCAGCCTGACTGGGGCTTTTACGACATGGCCGTTGGCGAACGAATCAGCTCAGTCTTTAATGGTGCTGCTGATAACGACGCTTACAACCAGGTGGCGCTAGTTCCAAAAGAACGCACCATCAAGGTTCCCTCGGACGCGAAACGCAGGCGACTAGAAAATCTTTACGCACAGGTCCGCAAGATTCGCGAAAACAAAACCGGCTATGAACGCCTCGGCGAAATTTGGGAGACACAGCAGGCCGAACACCCGGAGGACTGGTTGTTGTCGATGGAAATTTTTGAAATCCTCGACACGACTGATCAACAGCCGGAACCGAAAGCCAGAATCGAAAAGTTCCTAAACGAAAAGAAGACGAGGACCAAAGATCTCGCAACACTAATCGGTTGGGGATTCCGCCTGGTCGAGTACCACAAAAAGCCAGAATACCAGACAACGCTGCAGGCCTCTCCCAAGTAGGAGTGGCCGCTTCGAACGGATATTCGCGGCGTTTTCTCAAAGCGGAACAACAGTGCCGCGCTCCAAAGCGTTGCGTAATTGTGAGCAAATATCTCCGGCTTGCGTCTTGGACTAGGGCGGCGTTCCGCCGTATTTCACTATCGATCCTCAACGGCGGAATGCGTCTTTGGTTCGACAACCGCGCTCGATCCGTAGGAGCCCGATAGCCGGCCATTTCGGGCAAAGTCCCGCATCATGGCGAAGTAGCCGGGCGCATATCGTGTCGAGACACGCTCGCCATTTGAAGCGATTTCGTACTCGGTCATCCCGTGTTCGGCGTGAGGAAACAGCGCGAGCGTAATTGGCTTCCCTTCCACGATCAGCGTCTTGATACGGCGACTCGTCTCAGCACTCGGAGCTTCGAGGTCGTCTTCTCCGAGAATCCATAACTGTGGGGTTTTCACAGCGCGAAGCGTAGGCATTGGATCGTATCGAAATGGCGTGCCGGGGAGAGAATCCTTAAACTTCTCGCGCGCTTCGGCCGCCGTGTACGGCAAAATGAAATGCGTATAGTTGCCATGCACGTCTTTGTACCAAGGCGCGTTGCGGTACTT
>DATHHK010000260.1:0-6226 GCA_035317225.1 Candidatus Udaeobacter sp.
CGACTTTTGCGATGAGCTCTGCCGCCTGCCGAATGGACATCGAGCCGCGCTCGATTACTTCATCGAGACAATCTCCTTCGACGAACCGCATACTGAAGTAGTACGTGCCGTCGTGTTCACCGACTTCGTAGATCGGAACGATCCCCGGGTGATTTAGTTTTGCTGCCGCTTCCGCTTCCCGGCGAAGGCGTTTCATGTGCGCGCTGGTCGTCAACCGACCAATGCCAATGAGTTTTACCGCGACTGTGCGATTGAGACTTTTTTGCCAGGCGCGAAATACTACGCCTTGACCACCGCGACCGATCTCCTCC
This sequence comes from Candidatus Udaeobacter sp., assembly GCA_035317225.1. GTDB lineage: Bacteria > Verrucomicrobiota > Verrucomicrobiia > Chthoniobacterales > UBA10450 > Udaeobacter. Next base: position 312 of record DATHHK010000260.1, read on the forward strand.
AACAATTCGTAATCGCCGAACTCTCGGGGCATCTCCGCTTGTGGCGGTCCTTGTTCACCGTGCGACTCGACATTCGCATCCACGCTGCGATAAGTAAAAAAAGCGCTCCAATCTTAAGCCCGTGTGGCCGTGGCGTCCAATACGTGTCTTGCCATGCCGCGGAGGACGACGCGGACGATTTCACGGAATTCCAAATTTTGCCGTTTACGAACTGATGTTGGAGCGTTTCAATTACGCCGTGACCGGAAAGAAGATTTTTGGAACAGATGGCGTACGCGGTGTGGCGAACGTTGAGCCGGTCACTGCTGAGACCGCGCTGAAATTGGGACGCGCAGCAGCGTACGTTTTCACACAGCTAAACCCGCGCAAGACTCCAGCAGGGGCACGGCCCAAGATCGTCCTTGGCAAAGACACGCGGCATTCCGGTTACATGCTCGAAAACGCGCTGGTAGCCGGGATCACTTCACTCGGAGTCGATGTCCTTGTCATCGGACCGTTGCCTACGCCCGGTGTGGCTTACATCACGCGATCGCTGCGTGCCGACGCCGGCATTGTGCTGTCGGCTTCCCATAATCCTTATCAGGACAACGGGATCAAATTTTTCCGTCACGATGGTTACAAGCTGGATGATCAGATCGAGGAGAAAATCGAGCAGCTTGTTTTTACCGGTGAAATCGATTCGATCCGGCCAACCGCCAACAACATCGGACGCGCGACGCGCATCGATGATGCGCTTGGTCGCTACGTTGAATTCGCCAAGGCGAGTTTTCCGCGTGGAATGTCACTCGAGGAAATGCGAGTGGCGGTGGACGTCGCAAATGGCGCCGCTTACAAATCGACGCCGTGCATTCTGCGCGAACTTGGCGCGGACGTTGCCGTGGCACACAACCAGCCAAACGGTATTAACATCAACGACGGCTGCGGCAGTATTCATCCCGAGGAAATCCAGCGCATGGTGAAGATGAGCGGCGCGGACGTTGGCATTACGCATGACGGCGATGCCGATCGCGTCCTGTTGTGTGACGAAAATGGCGATATTGTTGACGGCGACGAGATTCTGGCCATTGCAGCCCTGGATCTCTTGAACGCTGGCCGGCTCGAGCAAAACACGGTCGTTGCCACCGTCATGAGCAATTTTGGCCTGGATGAAACGCTCGCAGCCAAGGGCGGAAAAGTAGTGCGGACGAAGGTCGGCGATCGCTATGTGATTGAAGAGATGACGCAGAAAAAACTCAATCTCGGTGGCGAACAAAGCGGACACGTCATCTTCCGGGATTTCACTACTACCGGTGATGGCATCATCAGCGCGCTCCAGATTCTGCGTATCATGCACAAGAGCGGCCAACCGTTAAGTAAATTGAAGGCGTGTTTGGAAAAATATCCGCAGGCTCAACGAAATTTGATGGTGAAAGAAAAGCGTCCTCTGGCCGAGTTGAACACGGTGATGAAGCTCGTAAGCGAAGCTGAGAAAGAGCTCTCCGGCAAAGGCCGCGTGCTCCTCCGGTATTCGGGTACCGAGCCAAAAATTCGTTTGCTCATTGAAGGCCGCGAGCTCGAAAAGATCGACAAACAAGCAGACCGCATCGCAGATGCGATACAAAGCGCTATAGGAGCATAGGACATTACGATACATGACCTTGTCCCGAGTAATTGAGGCGCTTCTATTTGGGGCGCAGAAACCGCTTTCAGTTCGTGAACTGACGGAAGCGATCAGGAGCGCGGGTGCCAAGGATGAATTTTCGCCTAACGAGTTTGCGCGGGTGCGCGAAGCAGAGGTTGCCGCCGCACTGGAGCAACTGAAAATCGAGAATATCGAACAACAGCGGGCGTTTCAGCTTAACGAAAAGGCGGAGGGCTGGCAGCTGGCTAGCGACCCCAAATACGCCCAGTGGGTACGACAGCTCTTTCCGGCACCAAAACCGGCGCGTCTGAGTGCGCCTGCGCTCGAGACCCTCGCGATCATTGCCTATCGCCAGCCGATCACCCGCGCGGATGTCGAAGCAGTGCGCGGCGTAAACATCGACGGTGTGCTGCAAACATTAATGGAGCGCGGGCTCGTTAAAATCGCTGGGCGCGCTGAAATCCCCGGGCGTCCGCTCCTTTACGAAACTACTCAATTTTTCCTGGATCATTTTGGGCTTCGGAATCTGGACGAATTGCCGAATGTGGAAGAGTTGCGTACCCGCCATTTGCCGAAGGCACCGCAATCAACGGCTGAAACTGCTACCTCAACGTCCTCTGAAACTGCAGATTCTGGGTAGTGCACGCCTCTGGCGTCTTGGCTTCGGCGTCGTGCCGAAACAATCTTCCTTAAGGCAACACCGTGTGAGTAGTACAGCGCCACAGCGAAGTCCGGGATCGCGAAGACGCGCTCGCCAGTATGTTTGCCACAGCGAATCCGTACCGACGTACAGCGGGCGGACGCGACACATGCGCTATCCGATCCATTTCGCGATCGCACTTGCTCTGTCATCGACTTCTGCAAAAGCCGAGATCCAGGCCGCCGATTGCGCGGGCGCCGCGAAATATTCGGAGAGCAAACGCGGTGTTTCCATGCTGGTCATACAAAATGGCCGAACAATTTTTGAGCATTACGCCAATGGCGGGTCGGCTCGCAGAAAGTGGCCAATCTTCAGTGGAACAAAAAGCTTCTGGGGGATCGCTGCGCTCGCCGCCGCGCGCGAAGGATTGTTCAAACTTGACGATCCTGTTTCGGATACGATCACGGAATGGAAGAGCGACCCGCGCAAATCGCAGATCACCATCCGGGAATTGCTCAACCAGACCGACGGGATTGAAGGTGCTTCGCGTCTTCAACGCGCGTCGATCCGCGATCGCAACGCCATGGCAATTCGACTATCAACTGCTGCCCAACCTGGATCGGCTTTTATTTATGGCCCGAGCCATCTGCAAATCTTTTCCGAGCTGTTGCGCCGAAAACTAAGAGGGGGCGACGTAATCAGCTACTTCGAAGGACATGTGTCCAACCGGCTTGGACTGGGCCGGCTCAATTACAAAAAAGACGCTCGCGATAATCCGCTGCCCGCGACAGGATTTGAGCTGACTGCCCGGGAATGGGCGCGACTGGGCGAGCTTGTTCTCGGACACGGTAGTTATCACGGGCGACAAATTGTTCCGCCAGCTATTTTGCGAGAGGCATTCACTGGTTCGCAGGCAAACCCGTCCTACGGCCTCACATTTTGGTTGAACGACCAAGCGTCAAACGGGCGCGAGGCAGACATGGAACGAATGTTGGACTTACCGTGGCAAAATGCGCATTGGAGCAATGTTTGTATTTGCAGGGATGCACCTGCAGACATGGTAGTGGCACTTGGCTCAGGCGATCAACGGCTGTTCGTTATTCCGTCGCTGGAGGCCATCATCGTGCGGCAAGGATCAAGCGCGAAATTTTCTGATGCGCATTTCTTACGACTGTTGCTTGGCCGCACCGAGTAACCCATATGCAGGATTGACTTACTTGTCTGTCTGGCAAACGATCAGACGTTGATGAAACAATACTCGGAGAATGAGCAGGCGCTCATTGAGATCCAGCACGACTGGGCAAAAGCGCGCATCAAAGGGATTGCTCATATACCCGGCGACTCGAGGCGGAAAATTGCACAGTTGTGTGGCCTGACGGCAGCATCGTGAACAAACGGGAAGACTTGAAAAGCATGACAGGCGACATCGGTTTCACTGAATTCCAAATCGATGATCTCCAAGTGCGTTTGTATGGAGACGCCGGAGTCATCGTGGGCCAGGGCACGATCAAGGCGCACGAGGGCAAACAAAATCTTCTTGGCGGGAAATTCGTCTGGACGGATACCTTTGTAAAACAGGATGGCGCATGGAAAGTGGTCGCGTCACAAGTGACTCCAGTCTTAAAGAAATAACCTTAAAGATCGTCAAAACTCCTTATGAGCAAATTCACATTGGGTTGCGGGGTGTTCTTCGCAATCCTGCTTTTTATTGTCGTTATTGCGGCCCTGGCGCTGGGCGGCAGTTATAACCGTCTCGTCCGTTTGCAGCAGACCGTCGATCAAAGTTGGGCGCAGGTACAAAACGTCTATCAGCGGCGCGCAGATTTGATTCCAAATCTCGTAAACACCGTTTCCGGCGCGGCGAATTTCGAGAAATCGACCCTTACTGAAGTAACAAATGCGCGTGCCAGCGTTGGTCGTGTGCAGCTTGATCCAAACAAAGCGCCTACCGATGCGGCGCAACTTGAGCAATTCCAGGCTGCGCAAGGACAGTTGAGCAACGCGCTTTCGCGCCTCTTGGTGGTCGTGGAGCGGTATCCAGAGTTAAAAGCTAATCAGAATTTTCTGGGTCTACAGGCGCAACTGGAGGGCACGGAGAACCGGATCTCGGTCGAGCGGGGTAACTTCAATACAGCCGTACAAAACTACAACGTCGCGGTGCGCAGTTTTCCGACAAATTTGATCGCGGGAATGCTTGGTTTTCCACCGCGACCATTTTTCGCCGCGCAAGCCGGCGCGGAGAAACCGCCTCCTGTGCAATTTAATTTTGGCCCTGCGCCTACGCCGGCCGCGAATTTGAATCACGGCTCTGCGCCTACGCCTGCGACAGCCGCGTCGCCATAAGGTGATTCTCAATCTTGCGGTAGTAGCGGGCGGGCGGCCCGCGATCCGGTGGCCGACACGGCTGCCGCTGCAAATCTTGCGCGCCAAAGGAGTCGCTCTGCTGGTCGCAGCATTGTTTGCATTGCTGGCGACGAAGTCCCACGCCGCGGAGGTGATTCCAGCAAAACCGGATCGGTATTTCAATGATTACGCTGGCGTCGTCTCCAAAACCGCAGCGCTGCGCTTCAATGAAGAGCTTGCCCGATTTGAGCGCGAAACGTCGGACCAGGTCGTGGTCGCGATCTTCCCGAAGATGCAGAGCGACTCGGATATCGCAGATTACACACAGCGTGTGGCCCAGGCATGGGGAGTTGGCCAAAAGGAACGTCGCAATGGCGTCGTCCTTTTCGTGTTCGTTCAAGACCGTAAGGTGTTTATCCAGGTTGGTTACGGCTTGGAAGGCGCGCTACCCGACATCACTGCGTTCGATATCACCGAATACAAAATGAAGCCGCGGTTTCGCAGTGGCGATTACGAAGGCGGAATCGCCACCGGGATCGAGAGTATTTTCAAAGCAATTCGCGGCGAGTACAAGGGATCGGGAAACACCGTTGCGGAACGACATCGTCGCGGTGGCGGTGCTCCAAGCTTCTTATTTTTCATTATTTTTCTGATCGCACTGATCGTCATTTCGAGAATCGTGCGGCGACTTGGTGGTTACGGTTATTCATCGCGCGGAGGAGGTCCGATATTTTTTCCCGGGGGCGGTGGCGGCGGCGGTTGGTCATCTGGCGGTGGTGGCGGCGGGTTCAGCGGTGGCGGCGGGAGTTTTGGCGGCGGAGGCGCGGGATCGAGTTGGTGACCGATGCGAACGAGAGACTTTCTCAGCAGGCTTGAACATGCACGAATTGTGAGCGCGATTCGTGAAGCGGAATCGAAAACCTCCGGCGAAATTCGCGTTCATATTCAGCGCGGCAAATTCGACACCGATCCGGTGATGGTTGCGCAGAAGAAATTTGAGCGTCTCGCAATGTACAAGACTCGCGAGCGCAACGCCGTGCTTATTTTCGTAGCGCCGAGGGCCCACAAGTTCGCCGTTGTCGGCGACAAAGCGATTCACGAAAAATGCGGCGAACAATTCTGGCAGCACGTTGTCGATGGAATGCGGGTTCATTTTCGGGATGAAAAATTCAGCCACGCGCTGACAGAAGCGATTAACGAAGTCGGCAAGGTGCTGGCGACGTATTTTCCGAGAACATCGGCAAACGCAAATGAGTTGCCGGATGAGATTGTTGAAAGCTGAACAACAGGCCGATTTCAGGGCGGACTAAC
>DATHHK010000261.1:0-2346 GCA_035317225.1 Candidatus Udaeobacter sp.
TATAGCTCTTCGATTTCCGGGATCATGAAAAGAAACGCGCAGCCTTGTGCAGGATTTCAATCATACGATCTATTTCCTCCATCGTGTTGTAGAAATAGAAACTGGCTCGCGTCGTACCCGACACACCAAATCGTCGCATCAACGGCTGATTGCAGTGATGCCCGCCTCGCAACGCCAGTCCGTATTGGTCGGCGAACGTGGTGAGATCATGCGGATGTGCCGCATCCATCACAAATCCAACCAGGGCACCGCGCTCCTCGGCTGGTCCAAAAACACGTGTCCCCGGTAATTCGTTCACGCGATCGAACGCATACCGCGCCAGTTGCGAGTCATGTTCAAAAATTGCCGCGCGTCCGATTCCATCAAGGTAATCAATCGCCGCAGCGAGACCAATTGCGCCGGCTATGTTTGGCGTGCCGGCTTCAAAACGATGTGGTGCTTTTTTAAACGCGCTTTTTTCCAGAGTGACGCTCACGATCATTTCGCCGCCGCCGTGCCAGGGTGGCATAGAGTCTAAAATTTCTTTTCTGGCGTAAAGCGCGCCGATTCCGGTCGGCCCACACATCTTGTGGCCGGAGAAGGCCATGAAATCACAGCCCAACTCTCCCACATCGATCGACAAATGCCCGACGCTCTGCGCCGCATCGACGAGTGTGAGTGCACCGACGGCGTGCGCTTTCTCACACAACTCGGCCACGGGATTAATTGTGCCCAGCGAGTTAGAGATATGGGTAAACGCAAAGAGTTTTACCTCCGGCGTCAGTAAGGCAGGCAGCTGTTCGAGATCTAAAGTCCCATCATCCAGAACCGGCACAAAGCGCAGCCGCGCTCCCGTTCGTTCCGCTAACAACTGCCACGGCACGAGATTGCTGTGGTGCTCCATTTCCGTCAGGAGAATGACGTCTCCTTCGCGAATAAATTTTCCGCCCCATGCCTGGGCCACCAGATTAATGCTCTCGGTGGTACCGCGTGTGAATATAATTTCGTCTGGGCTCGACGCGCCGATGTATTCTGCAACACGCCGCCGCGCGTTCTCGTAAGCTTCTGTCGCGCGGGAGCTCAGAGTGTGCAGGCCACGATGAACATTTGCATTCTGATGCTCATAATAGGTCCGAAGCGCCTCGATCACCGTCCGCGGTTTCTGGGAGGTGGCCGCGCTATCAAAATAGATCAGAGGATGGCCATGGGCCTGTTCGTGCAGAATCGGGAAATCTTCGCGTAGGGCCTTCCAATCTACTGTGCTGCCAGCAGCCTTGTGCACACCGTAATCTGCTCCGCGCGGCGCTGCGCGCCACCTCTATTCGAATAAGTTAAAAAGTTACAAGAGTTGAAAGGTCAAAAGAGCCGCAAGAAACCTTTGTTACGTTTTTAACTCCCCTTCAATTCTTCGTTCACTTCCGCGAAGGCCTTCACGGCAAATTCCAGATCTTCGCGCGAATGGGCTGCTGACACCTGTGTGCGGACACGTGCCGTGCCATGCGGAACAACCGGGTAAAAAAAGCCGATGACGTAAACGCCTTTCTCAAGCATTCGAGCAGCGAACCTTTGTGACTTGGCCGCATCACCAATCATGATCGGAACAATAGGATGGACCCCGGGCTTGATCGTGAGGCCGCGCTCGCTCAACGCGGCACGGAAATATTTTGTATTTTCTTCAAGTTTGTCGCGTAGTTCAGTCGATGCGCTGAGCAGTTCGAGCGCTTTCAGCGACGCGGCAACCACCGGTGGTGCGATCGTGTTGGAAAACAAATACGGACGCGAGCGCTGCCGCAAAAGATCAACGATCTCCTTGCGTCCACTAGTGAAACCGCCGCTGGCGCCACCAAGGGCTTTGCCAAGTGTGCCAGTGATGATGTCGATCCGACCCATGACGCCACGATATTCGTGCGTGCCTCGTCCTGTTTTACCTAGAAATCCGGTTGCGTGCGCATCGTCCATCATTGTGAGGGCATCGTATTTTTCCGCGAGCTCAACAATTGACTTGAGGTCGGCAATGGTTCCGTCCATCGAGAAACAACCGTCGGTGGCGATTAATCGGAAGCGCGCATCTTTTGCAGCGCGGAGTTGCGCCTCCAGATCGGCCATGTCGTTGTGCTTGTAACGAAAGCGTTGCGCTTTGCAGAGGCGGACGCCATCGATGATGCTGGCGTGATTTAATTCATCGCTGATCACCGCGTCTTTGTCAGTGAGCAGCGTCTCGAACAAGCCACCGTTTGCATCGAAACAGGATGGATAAAGAATCGTATCTTCGGTGCCGAGGAATTTGGTAAGCGCTGCTTCGAGTTCCTTGTGAATGTCCTGCGTGCCGCAAATGAAGCGGACACTCGCCATCCCAAACCCATGGGT
>DATHHK010000262.1:0-3867 GCA_035317225.1 Candidatus Udaeobacter sp.
TTTCTGGATGTCGATGTCGCGCCAACCCATCGCTTTGCCGATGCCGGTGCCGAATGCCTTCGAAACAGCCTCTTTTGCCGCGAACCGCGCGGCTAAATGGCGCGCCGGAAATTTCATCGACATCGAATATTCAATCTCGCCGTCGGTAAAAACTCGGTGGAGAAAACGATCGCCGAATCGATCGATGGAGCGCTGAATGCGGGCGCACTCGACAAGATCGACTCCAGTACCAATCACGCTCATTTTGAATTGCCATCGCGTTGAGGACAACGCGATCCGCCTTTAACGCTCATCCTGGATATTTTGCCATCGCAGCGATCATTTCTTTCACGGCGGTATCAAGCCCAACCCAAACAGCGCGCGATACGATGGCGTGACCGATGTTGAGTTCCGTCAAACACGAAATTTGGTTGATAAGCTCGATATTCTTGTAGTTGATGCCGTGGCCGGCGTTTACCTGGAGATTTGATTCCGATGCGCCGCGCGCCGCGGCTCGCAGTTGCTCAAGCTCTTCTTTTTGAATCTTTTCTGTAAACGCGTTGGCCAGGCTGCCTGTATGCAGCTCAACCATTTCGACGCCCAGCTCTGCTGCGGCGTCGACTTGTTCCAACGTGGGATCGATGAACAGGCTGATTCGAATGCCGGATGTGTGCAACCGTTTGATTGTCGGTTCCAATGTCTTGCGATTTGCAATGACATCCAGGCCTCCCTCGGTGGTAACTTCTTCGCGTTTCTCCGGGACAAGGCAGACTTCATCCGGCACGATGCGTAGCGCGACATCGAGAATCTCCGGTGTGTTGCCCATTTCGAGATTCAATTTTGTCATGATGTTTTCGCGCAGCCGTTCGATGTCCCGGTCCTGGATATGCCGGCGATCGCTGCGCAAATGGGCAACGATTCCCTGCGCACCTGCGCGTTCGCACATTCGCGCTGCAATAATGAGGTCTGGTTCTGCATTCTTGGATTCTGGCATCGTGGCATAGCGTGCCTGCCGCAGCGTTGCTACGTGATCGATGTTGACTCCCAAGCGCAGGCCGCTCATTGACTCAGAAAATTTCGCGAATTGATCGCGCCAAATAGGACTCAGTCAATGAGTCTGAGCAAGTGGGAAAAGAATCGGCGACGCAACGAAATGGCGAGTGGACGAGTTGCGCCCGCGGACGAACCCCGGAAGTCGCCGTCTCGTCGAAGTCGTTAACGATCGTTTGGACTCGGCGTATTCGGCGCCTGATTTGTCGATTGTTGACCGCTGGTTTCTGCCTTCGCGTTGTTTAATGCTTGTTTGGATTTTCGATGAACCGTTTTGGCGCTTTCTTTAGTTTTCTCGCCTACGGTTTCAGCAGTTTCCTTCGTCTTTCTGCCGACTGTTTGGGCCGTCTCCTTGGTTTTTTGTCCGACGGTTTCAGCGGTCTCTTTTGTTTTTTGTCCAACAGTTTGGGCGGCTTCTTTGGTCTTCTTGCCTGCCGTTTCAAGTCCGTCCTTGACCGTCTGTCCCGCTTTTTTTGCTTCGTGCTTTACATTTTCTACTGCGCCTTCCTGACCGAAGGCGGCGAGAGCCGTGGCGGTCACCACGGTAATAGTAAGGATCGTTATTTTCATCACTGTCTCCTTTTGATTTGATGTTCCTGTACAAAGAAAACGGATTCAGCGAGCCTGGCGCGTGCATGCCCCGCGTTCGGCGAGGCGACGTCATCCCGAGAAGTCCACGCTACATCACTTGCAGCACGTACGTTTGTAAATCACCGCGAGTTTTTTCAGTGGGATGCCGAGGACATAAAGCGCTGCGATCAATCCATAAGCCAGGGTTAGACGAACCGGTCCGATTGTTTCGTAGCGACGCGGGCTCACCATGATCCGTTTATGGCTGGAAATCACCCGACCCCGGCCTTGGACTCGGCGGAAAAATTCCACGTCTTCCATCAACGGGACTTCCGGAAATCCGCCAACATCAACGAAGACAGTTCGCCGACAGAATATGCCGTGGTCGCCACATCGCATTCGCAACAAAATCCCGGCGTAGTGCGCAAAACTATCCGTCAACCGGTAAACTAGGTTTTGTGGTAGGCGAATTCGAAAAAAACCCCCTGCGACATTCGGATCATCCATGATGCGCTCGATCTCCTCCAAACAGTCCCACGGAATTTCGGCGTCGACATGGACAAACCAAAGTATATCGCCATCCGCAGTGCTCGCCCCGGCATTCATTTGAACGGCACGATTGGGCCCAGTTGTAACGACCTTATCACAAAAGCCAACGGCTAGGTTCGCGGTTCCATCGGAGCTTCCACCATCGGCGATAATGATCTCTGCTTCCGGCGCTCGCTCACGCAGACGCGCGAGAGATGACCGCAGTAGCTGCGCTTCGTTAAAGACCGGAAGGATGATTGAAATCCTCATTCGAACGTTTTCGCGAAATCGCCTGCCAGGGACACTAGTTCAGGAATAGAACGGCTACGTGATGCCCCTGGCAACAGCTCCGCATTGCCGCAGCCCATACCGCAATGATAAAATCACCCCAGCAAACACGCCAGACCGTGCAAAAAATTCCCCTAATGGATTACGTCGGTAGACCGCTGCTGGCGTCCATGTTTCTTGCGCTGCTGTTGCTGCAATGGCGCTTCCCACTGCGCCGCCAGCACTTCAAGATGCTGCAACGCCTGGTACGCAATTTCGTGCTTTCAATCCCCGGCTTCGCCATCGTTCGGCTCGCAATGTTGCCAATCCCGATTGCCATCGCTATATGGGCAAAAGAAGAACATATCGGTCTGTTACACTGGGTTGCTGTCCCGTTTTGGGTCGCCATCATCGCGACATTTCTACTGATGGATTACGCTTATTGGTGGTGGCATTGGGCGAACCATATGATCCCCACCTTCTGGAGATTTCATAACGTTCATCACACCGACCTTGACCTCGATGTCAGCACTGCCGCGCGATTCCACTTTGGCGAGATGATTTTTTCCGTCGGATTTCTTTCGGTCCTAGTGATGACCTTTGGCATTACTCCGGTCACGCTGATGATCTTCTTTATTACATTTGAAGCTGCGACTCTCTTTCACCATTCCAACTGGCGCCTGCCGATCAAGCTGGAACGTTTTTTGAACCTGATCATAGTGACACCCCGGATGCATGGCATCCATCATTCGATCGTGCAGCGGGAAACCAATTCAAACTGGGGCACGATTTTTTGCTGGTGGGACAAACTTCATCGCACCCTGCGCCGCGACGTGCCGCAGGATGCCATAACAATCGGGGTGGCGGCGTATCGTGAGGAACAGGAACTCACAGTTGGAAAGCTCCTGGCGCTGCCTTTCCGCAAACAACGTCCCTGGCGATTGCCGAACGGTGAGCATCCGGACCGCGCAATTGAGTCTGCAGATCGGCTTGCCGAATAACATTGATCGTGGATTCAAACGCCTGTGAATCCACACTGTTTCCAGAAAGAAACCGGTTTGCTACGTTTCATGGTCAGGATGATTGGACGTGACGGCAAGAGAGGTTGTGACCGGCAATGCCACTGATCAATCGCTTCGCTGAGAAACTGGAGGCGCGTTCCATCTCGCTCCGTCGCGCGCGTCCTGAGATCCTTCAAGTGAATCTCGGCAAGCTTTGCAATCTCACTTGCATCCACTGTCACGTGAACGCGGGGCCGAAGCGGAAAGAAATCATGAACCGCGAGACCATTGATCGGATTATTAATTGGCTGGCCAAGACTGATATTCCAACCGTCGACCTTACTGGCGGGGCGCCGGAAATGGCTCCCGACTTTCGCTTTTTCATCGACGAAGTGAAAAGACTACAACCGTCACGACACATCATCGATCGTTGTAACCTGACGATTTTACTCGAGGCTGGGTACGAGGGTCT
>DATHHK010000263.1:0-2066 GCA_035317225.1 Candidatus Udaeobacter sp.
GGGACCGGAAAAGATCGACGATTTTTGGGAATTCTGTCCGGCGACGCCGCGAGTGCGCGACTTTGCACAGCCGCTTATCGAGGGAATGGTCGAACATCTACCAGAAATCGACGAACGAATTGGGCGTTACTGCGAGAACTATGAGTTTCGCCGTATCTCAGCGGTTGACCGCAACGTCCTCCGCCTGGCGATCTACGAGATGCTTTACCGCGACGATATACCCCCAGTGGTCTCAATTAATGAAGCGATTGAGCTGGCAAAAACCTATGGTGGCGGCGAATCAGGCCGTTTCGTCAACGGTATTCTTGATCGCGTAAGAAAAGACTTGGACCGGCCCGCGCGCGAACCGGTGATCAAACGGGATTCGTGATCCGTTAAAGCGCCGGATCGCGATAATTCACGAATTTCAGATCTCGATTCACGAAATGAATTTCCTTCAATCTCTCGCCCAGCATTTCGCCGGTAAACCCATCGACTGGGACGAGCTCGAGGAATCGCTTATTCGTGCGGACCTCGGTGTGCCGATGACCACTCGGATCATCAAAACACTGCAGGAACGGGAGGCTTGGGCGTTAATGGGAATAAATGATGTTGTGAAAGTTGTGCGCCAGGAAATTTCGCGCGTTTTACCAGCAGACTCTCCCGCCATCCGTCCTTTGACCGGCAGACCAAATGTCATCCTGCTTCTGGGCGTAAATGGTACTGGTAAGACCACATCGACAGCGAAGTTGGCTCGTTATCTTCAGAAAGATGGCCGTAGCGTTTTGCTGGCGGCGGCAGACACTTTTCGCGCCGCGGCGATTGAACAGCTTGGCATTTGGGCAACAAGGCTGGGCGTCGAAATAATCAAGGGACAATACAACGCCGACCCCGCCGCACTTTGTTACGAAGCGTACCAGGCAGCTGCCAGGGAGAAGATTGAATTCTTGCTGTGCGATACCGCCGGCCGCATGCACACCAAAAAGAATCTCATGGCAGAAATTGAAAAGGTGAAACGCACTCTTTCGAAACACGACTCGGACTCACCGCATGAAACATTGCTCGTGGTCGATGCGACGACTGGCGGCAACGCGCTCAGTCAGGCGCGCGAATTCCAAAGCGCCATTGGACTGACGGGCGTTATTGTCACCAAGCTCGACGGCAGCGGCAAAGGCGGCATCGTCGTCGCAATCCAGGATGAACTTGGAATTCCAACACGCTTCATCGGCACCGGCGAACAACTGAATGATTTCGCGCCATTCGATCGGCGAAAGTACATCGAAAATCTGTTGTGAGGTCGAAGGTATCCCGCGGAAATTAGCGTAAGGGCTGCGCCGCGGGATTCCTCGACTTCGCTCGGAATGACAGCTTAAGTTTTCAACCACCGTGAGCGAAGCAGTCAAAGAAGCAATCGTCCCGGAAGAGCCCGTTCCTCCGATCGCCGCGGGAGGGCTGCGAGGTTTTATCGCGAAGTTCACCGTGCTTAAGGGCGCGCAACGCGAGCTGTGGCTCACGTTTCTGATCAAGTTCTTCATCTACACAGCTTACTCGGTCACGAACAAGACCATGGTGTTATGGCTGTCGAAGGATCTCGGCTTTAGCGATCAAGCGTCAGGAGCGCTGGTCGGCTGGGTGTGGGCACCGGCAATGACCGTCTTCACGTTGCTCGCCGGCTCAATCACGGATGCGATCGGGTTGCGCCGCACCTTTTTCCTCGGCGTTGCTATTTGCACCGTCGCTCGAAGCGTAATGGTCGTTACCACGATTCCATCGTTGGCGCTCGCCTGCGGGGTTCTCCCGTTGGCCGTTGGCGAGGCGCTCGGGACGCCGGTGTTGTTAGCGGCCACACGGCGCTATTCCACGACAGCTCAGCGTTCTATCTCGTTCTCGATTATCTATGCAATAATGAACGTAGGCTATCTCGCCGCCGGCTACCTATTCGATTACGTCCGTCAACTGAATCTGCACGTCAGTCTTTTCGGATTCGAACCAAGCTCGTATCAGCAACTGTTCGTGGTGAGCCTGATATTCGAGATCGTGCTGTTTCCCGTGATTTATTTTCTCCGCCGAGGAGCGGAGGCGACCGA
>DATHHK010000264.1:0-4553 GCA_035317225.1 Candidatus Udaeobacter sp.
TGAAGTGATAAACAATCAGCTGACTGCGGCTATCGAAGAGATCCATCAGAGTTTCCTGGCCGTTTGGTCCATCGAAAACGTATTGCTTTTTCACCCTAACCCATGGCAATTCGCGCCGATGGCGGCTCACTTCGTCACGCAATCGTGTCAGCTCTTTTTCCCGCGTGAGCAGATCCTTGCGCGCAACCAGCCACTCAGCTTCTGACGCAACTTTGGAAGGATTCATTTCGCTTTTGTCTATCTCCAATGTCTCGATTTTCATTTTGTCTTGTTTCGTTTGTCTGATGATTTCGGTCGGGTTGAAAAAAGAATCGTTGGACCGCAAACGCGGCCAGCCCGCCAGTTGAAGTCGCACCAACTGCGGCCAGCATCACGTTTGCTACACATACAGGGCACATGGGATTTGTTCGCCGTTATTTTGGCCGCGTTATTAGTTTCACCTTAATATGACGAACGAGTCGGCGTATTCAGGACACCACGCGTGATTTATCGATTGTGCTGCGACAGGAATCCTCGAACCGACTAAGTCCCACATCTGATTTTCGTGATGTTGCGTAAATCAAACTTAAGTTGCAGTAGTGGAATAAGTAATCTGTCATAGAGAATGGATATTCAGGTCAATGCAACTCTGCTATGTGGTAAACAAAAGAATCCTTGAGGCATCTCTGTTCAATATCCAGTCAGTAACATTTAGTACGGCCACTTGCCTGATTGAATCGATCCCCCACAAGGGCAGAGATTGGCGTGTTTAGGGAAGCTGGAGTGCCGTCCCGCGCCTAAATCCCTGCCTGGAAGCTCAGGCTTCTACGATGGTCTTGAATCCGCCGTAGAGCATGCGCTTCACATCGAAAGGCATCGGAGATTTCATCAACTTCGCCAAACGCGGATCTCTCATCACCTTTGCGTTAACGCGATCACGGTGTTCACGCGACTTGAACACGATGTAGGAGAACAATACCGTCTCGCCGGGCTTGGTTTTGATTCCGCGCGGAAACGGCTTTCCCATTTTGATGTTCAAATCGTCGCCGGCACACTCGCGGAATTCGAGCGCGCCGTGTTCTCGCCATATTTTGCCAGCCTTCTGCGCCCCGCGACGATAGTCGTCCAGGTTCTTCTTCAGAAGCGGGATGACAAATCCATCAACATAATGAGCCATGGATATCCCCTGGTCGCGTTGACTTAGACTTGTGCAAACAGCGCTTCCGCTCGGATATCCGCAGCAATGGGACATTCACCTGCGACGGGTCTGACTTCCACACGAATGCCGTACGGCAAGCCGGGACATTCCTTAGCAATGGCAATCGCTTCATCCAACGTCGGGACATCGAGAAGGAAATAACCTCCAATTGCTTCCTTGGATTCGGTGAAAGGACCATCGGAGACGATACGCTCCTTGCCCGAAACGATTTTCCCCTCGCGTTCCAGAGGATTTCCAGCCACCGCTTTGCCTTCTTCAGTTAAGCGCTTGAACCACGCCATCCAATTGTCCGTGACTTTTTGCAGTTCCTCCGGCGAAAGACCTTTGCGTAGGTCGGTGCCGCGAAATAGCAACATATATCCATTTTGATTTTGGTTTTGTGTACTCATGTTCTGTGTTGTTGGTTGATGGTTGATCTTGAGTCTCTAAAATTCACGCAGTCGCGAACTGCTCCTGGCGCGCCAATTCACGTGCGCGAACATCGAGCGGACATTCTTCAGCCACAGGACGGACTTCGATCGAAGTGCCATACGCAAGAGTGGGGCTTCTTTGGGCAATGGCAACGGCTTCTGCGATCGTTTCGACATCCAATAGCAAGAATCCACCAAGGACTTCTTTGGATTCAGCGAAAGGTCCATCCGAAACGGTCCGTCCGGTTTTCCCCGAAACGGTCGCACCGTTGCGTTGGAGTGCGTGGCCGGGTTTAGCTTTGCCCTGCGCGATCAATCCTTCAATCCAATCGTTGTTCTGACTGATGACTTTCTGGATCTCGTCGTGCGAGAGCTCCTCATACCATTCATCGCTGCGGAAAAGCAGCATGTAACCGTTTTGCTTTTGTGTATTCATATTCTGCATAGTTTTTTCGTAGTTGTGAGTTCTTGTTGTTTCGAAGTACAACGAACTAGTGGTCGAGTTTGGGACAATTATTTTGCATTCGCATCGCTCTCCCAAATTCCAAACGAGTTGCCCTCGGTATCCTGGCACACAGCGAAATAACCCATCTGTGGCACCGCTGTTTTTGCCATGCAGATTTTGCCACCGAGTTTCTCGATCTTTTTGGAAAAGTTGGGGACCGAATCCACGCTGACGTAGTTAACGATTGGTTCTTGCGGATGTTTGCGTCCCTTTAGCGCGCCATCGGGACTGTCATCAGCGCCACCGGTGTCGATGTGCCAGTAACCGTCTCCCCCGGGAAACGGATTAATGCTCCAGCCAAACAAATTGCTATAGAACGTCTTGGCGCGTTCTGGATTGTCGGCTGGAATTTCAAACCAAACGATGCTTGCTGCTTGTTTATTCTCTGATTTGCTCATGCTTTTTCCTTTCTATGGATGTGTGATTTGGAGATACGACGAATGACCGAGCCGACTCAGGACAAAATTTTTCCGGCTAAGTCGTGTGCCCGTCGACGCAGCGCTGCAGTCTCTTCAAAAGAAAGGCTCGCTCCGATTTCGTTTCCGCGAGCTCAAACGATCGACGGAACTGCTCGGCAGCGGCTTGCAGATTACCAGACCTCATTTCGAATTCACCGAGCACGGCATAAAGCAGGTAATAGGAACTCAGTTTACTGAGATCGCGAACCCGCCGTACAGCCTGGAGCCCGGCTTTTGGTCCACGGATGTTTGCGATGGCGACGGCGCGATTGAGAGCTACGACCGGCGATTGATCCAATTCAATGAGCCGATCATAAAGCGAAAGGATCTTCGCCCAATCGGTAGATTCGTAGTCCTCTGCCGCGCAGTGACAAGCGGCGATCCCCGCCTGAAGGTGATATTCGCTGAGGTAGTCACCTGCCGCGGATTGCGCGAAGTGAAACATTCCGCGCGAAATCTTTGATTTATCCCAGCGCGTCCGATCCTGGTCTTGCAGGCGCAGCAGATTGCCCTCGCTGTCCAGTCGCGTTGGATTGCGAGCGGCATTCAATAGCATCAACGCCAGCAAGGCGTGCGTCTTCGGCTGATTGCTGGCCGGATGTGCCACCAATAATTCCGCGAGACGAATTGCTTCTTCGCAGAGCTCCTCGCGAACAAGGTTTTCCCCGCTCGACGCTTTGTAGCCTTCGTTGAACAACAGGTAAAGCGATTGCAAAACGTTATCCAATCGCTGTTCCAATTCTCCGCCTGCGGGAATTTCAAACGGGATCCGCGCGTGCTGGATTTTTTGTTTTGCCCGGGTCAATCGCTTGGCGATTGCGGAGTCCGTGGTTAGAAATGCGTGAGCTACTTCCCCGACACTGAAGCCGCAAAGCGTTTTCAACGCGAGTGCGACTTGCGCTTCCGCTGGAATAGCTGGGTGACAACAGACGAACATCAAACGCAAATGATCGTCGCTAATTTCGTCTTCTGAGAAAATCGCTTCGTCGAGCGCGGCGCCGTCGCGATCCATCAGACGAATGATTTCTGCCTGTTTGTTTTGAAATACTTTTCGTCGCCGAACCACGTCCAACGCGAGATTACGCGACGCGCGCATAATCCAGGCCGAGGGATTTTTCGGGACTCCATAGAATGGCCAGGTTTGCAAAGCCCGTGCCAGCGCTTCCTGAACGACGTCTTCCGCGAGATTGAGATGTTCGATGCCAAAGATTCTGGTGAGAATGGCAACCATCTTTGCGCCTTCGCGACGAAAAAGATGTTCCACCATGCCGGATACTTCAGATGATGCTTGAACAGTACTTTTCAAGGTCGGGTCCTTCCCACAGGCAATCTTGCCTGCGGGACCTGTCCGCGCATCAATATATTCGCAGACGGGATTGTCTGCTGCACTCGCTCAGATTCGTTCTTCTTCCAAGTCGTACACGTCGAACCAGTGATGCACCACTCTGTTACGCGGAATGAACTTCCGAATATAATCCTCCATGTACTCCTGGAGCTCCAAAGGCAAGTCACTCAAATGGAGGTCCCGCTCTTTGTTATTCCACGCAATGATTTCGGCCCGCGAACGCTTCTTAGCGTGTTCGCCGATCCACCCGGCGATCTCATCGTCGGTGGCGCCGGTGGCAACGAACGACCGAAAGTCATCATAATCAATTTCGGCAAATTTCAGCCAGCGTTGATCGAGCGGACAGTTGGAATGGTACTCCCCTTCCCAGCCTGCAAGCACTGCGCGACATTTGTCCACGGCGCGCGCCGCCAATACGTAGCCGGCCAGCGTTTGGCGCGGGCTGCGGGGGAATTGTTTCCCATCGCGCAGATCGCGCGCCAGCAATTTCACTTTGTCCAGGTTCTTATCCATAGGGTTTTTGTTGTTAGGTTTCGACGGCCACTCGCAGGACGATTTCTCCTACGTGTGCGACCAATTTAATTAAATTCATGCGCCCGCCGCGCTTCCAATAATGGAAGGACGTTGTCGACAACCG